>JBGSMO010000033.1:0-11957 GCA_041740115.1 Pirellulales bacterium | reverse complement strand
GTGAAGTACGTGTACCTGTCGGTGTCGGACGGGGGCGGCGACTTCGGCGATCCGTGGTGGGTGATCATCGTCGACCGCGAGGGGCGCGTCGTGTGGGCGAACCCGTCGGACAGCCAGCGGGTGTCGTTGCACCCGCGCGTGTCGTGGGACGGCACGGCGTGATGCGGCTGCTGCCCAAGCAGTTGCGTCAGATGGAAGCGATGACGCCGACGGTGGTCGCTCCCTTTTCGAACGCCCGCATCGCGCCATTGGAAACGCCCCAGACGCCGCCGAAGTACCGCGTCGCGCTGCTCACGGGCTGCGTGCAAGATCTGCTCTACGGTCCGATCAACCGGGCGACGGCCGACGTGCTGCTCGCCAATGGCTGCGAAGTCGTCACGCCGGCGGTGCAGTTCTGTTGCGGGTCGCTCCACGCCCACAATGGCGAACTGGAACTCGCCCGCGATTTGGCACGGCGGAATCTCGATCTGTATGACGTCGACCGGCTCGATGCGATCATCAGCAATGCCGGGGGGTGCGGTTCGCATTTGAAGAAGTACGGCGAGCTGTTGCATGGGGATGAGCGGTATCATGCTCGCGCCGTCGCTTGGGATCGGAAAGTAAGAGACGTCAGTGAATGGTTGGTGCAGATCGGCTGTCGGGCGCCGGGGGCGGGACGCCCCGGCTCGCTTAGCGATTCCGAAGAAGTGACGACGGTGACTTACGATGCTTCGTGTCATTTAATGCATGGGCAAAAGGTCGTGGCTCAACCCCTGGTGCTCCTCAATCTCATCCCCGGTCTCCGGCTCGTGCCGCTGGTCGAGTCCGACTGGTGCTGCGGCAGCGCGGGCGTTTACAGCATCACGCAGCCGGAACAGTCAGCCAAACTCCTCGCCCGCAAGCTCGACCACGTCGCCGCCACGGGAGCTTCGGTCCTCGCCAGCGGCAATCCGGGCTGCCTGTTGCAGTTCGAAAACGGCATGCGCCGCGACTCCCGGCTCGCCCAGGTCCGCGCCTGCCATCCCATCGAATTGCTGGCCGAAGCTTACCGCCGCGAAGCGGGCGGTTATGATGGGGGCAGTCGCGGTTGAGGCCGGCTCGCGCTGTTGCCGTCGCGTCTTGCAAACTCCTCGTCGTTCATCAGCAGGTCATCGCCCGTGGCCACGGTCTCCTTTCAAAACATCAATAAGCAGTATCCCGGCGGATTCCACGCCGTGCGTGATCTCAATCTGGAGATCGCCGACGGCGAATTCGTCGTGCTGGTCGGCCCTTCCGGTTGCGGCAAGAGCACCACGCTGCGCATGCTCGCGGGGTTGGAGGAAATCACTTCCGGCGAAATCCGCATCGGCGAACGGCGCGTCAACGAAGTCGAACCGGGCCAGCGCGACATCGCGATGGTCTTTCAGAATTACGCTCTTTATCCCCACATGACGGTGCATGAAAACCTCGCGTTCGGCCTGAAAATGCGCCGCACGCCGAAGGCGGAAATCCTCCGTCGTACGACCGAAACCGCCGAAACGCTCGGCATCACCTCGCTGCTACAGCGGAAGCCGCGGGAACTCTCCGGCGGGCAGCGACAACGGGTGGCGCTCGGCCGCGCGATCGTCCGGCAACCGCAGGTGTTTCTGTTCGACGAACCCCTCTCGAATCTCGACGCCAAGCTCCGCGTGCAAATGCGAGCCGAGATCGCGGCGCTTCATCAGCGGCTCGGCACGACGATGATCTACGTCACGCACGATCAGGTTGAAGCGATGACGCTCGGCCAGCGGATCGTCGTGATGGACGGCGGCGTGGTTCAGCAAGCGGCGCCGCCGTTGGAACTCTATCGCCAACCGGCCAATCGGTTTGTCGCCGGCTTTATCGGCAGCCCCTCAATGAACTTCGTGCGCGGGACGTTGAACGCGGGTCGCTTTGCGTTCGACGGCCGCGAACTCTTTCTGAATGGCGACGTCAGCGGCAGCGGGGCCGCGATCTTGGGAATTCGCCCCGAGGATCTCCTTTCCGATGGTTCAGGACCAACGCTCGGTCCGGTGTCGCTCGAGGTCGTCGAGCAGATGGGCCACGAATCGCTCGGCTATTTTCATTTAGCCGGCGAACGATGTGCCATGCGACTCGCCGCCGACGCGGGACTCGCGCCAGGCGACGCGGTCGAACCGCGACTTCGCCCGGGCGCCTGGCGGCTCTTCGCCGATGACGCAAGCGGTCGTCGGCTCGCTTAAGCATAAAAGCTAGTCATTCTGAGCGGAGCGAAGAATCTGGCCGCTCGTTTGGCGCTAGATCCTTCGCACCGCTCAGGATGACGGATACGCTTATCAGAAACGCGATCTACTTTCACAGTCCTCGCAAAAAAGGATTCGTGCGCCGCTCACGGCCAATCGTCGTCGGCGGGCCATGTCCCGGCAGGACGACGGCGTTATCGGGGAGTGGGAAGAGCTTAGTCCGGATCGAATCGAGCAGCGTCTCGTGATCGCCGTCGGCTAGGTCGCTCCGGCCGACGCTGCCGGCGAAGAGGACGTCGCCGCCGAGTACGATAATCGGCGACAGCTCTTTCGCCACGAACACCACATGCCCCCGGCTGTGGCCGGGCGTTTCCAGCACTGTCCAACGAATGCCGGCAAAATCCAGCACGTCTCCTTCTGACACAGTCTGGTCCGCCTGGGGACTCACCATCGACATGCCAAATCCCGCGGAGAGATTCCCCTCGGGGTCGGTGAGCTTCCAGGCGTCGCCGGCGCCGATGATTAGCGGGGCGTCGGGCCAGGTCTGCTTCAGCAATTCATTACCCGCAATGTGGTCGCCATGGCCGTGGGTGTTCAGAATGGCTACGGGGTTCAAGGTGGCCGCTTGCAATTGCTCGACGATGAGGTCGGCGTCGAGCCCCGGATCGACGACGATGCAATCTCCATCTTGGGAAAGGGAGACAAAATAGGCATTCTCTTCAAATAGCGAAGAGGTCACCACTCGGACAAACGGCATTGTTTCTGTATTCTTCACAGTTTACCCTTTTCGCCGTGGTAACATCCGGATAACATTCCCCGCCTTGGGGGTAGGGCCTGAAACGGTTAGGCTGACTCCCTTGCCCGGTTGCGACGATTGTAATTGTTTCGACCGCAGCGAACGATAGTTACGAAGCGGCAAGAGGGATCGCCCGCGCCTAGCTACGACCAACGGCCTGGCTCCAGCGTCGAGAGGCTCAGTTTCTCGACGAATTGGAGTCGCGGCCGCCCGCCGATCGCGCCAGCGCAGCACTGCCACCGCTCGCCGGCAGGGTGAGGAACGTCGTTTGCTCCCCCCTGTCCCCGCCTCGCATAAAAACGCCCTGCCAAATTCGCGGCCGGAGGCCGCATAAGGAGAGCGCTGACGATGAGTTGTAAAATCAAGCTTCGCACACTTCGCCAAGCCGCCCCGGCGCTGGCTTTGGCCCTGTCGCTGTTGGCCGGCAAGAGTGCTCCCGCTCAGGCCCCGTCCGGAACGGTCGAGCCGGTGCATCGGGTCGCCAACGCCGCCGCCGGCCAAACGCAGCAGCCCGCTCAAGTCGCGGCGCGGATCGCTCCGACATCCGCTCCAGCCCCGGCTGAATCGCCGTTCGATCTGACGCAGCGGCCGGGCGAGCATCCGCTCATGCCCGCGCTCCGCGTGGCTCAAGAGCAAGTCAAGCTGATCGACGCCAACATTCAGGACTATTCGGCGCTCCTCTACAAGCAGGAGCGGATCGACGGCGAACTGCAGGAGCAGGAAGTCGCCTTCGTGAAGGTGCGGCATCAGCCGTTCAGCGTCCACATGTTCTTCCTCTCGCCCCATAAGGGTCGCGAGTGCCTCTACGTCGCCGGGCCCAACGGCGAGAAGAGCGAACTGCATGCCCGTGATTCCGGCTTCCGCAAGAAGCTCGGCGTCTTCAAGCTCGATCCCGACGGGCGGCTGGCCATGGCGGGACAAAAGTACCCGATCACCAAGCTCGGCATCCGCAATTTGACGACGGAGCTCGTCGACGTCGCGTCGAAAGACGTCAACTACGGCGAGTGTGAAGTCCGCACGCTGCAGACGACGATCGGGACCGCGACGGACAAGCGGCCGGTCACCGTAATCGAAGTCATCCACCCGACGCCGCGGAAGAACTTCCGCTTCCACAAGGCGCAGGTCTTCATCGACAACGAGCTTGGCGTGCCGATTCGTTACGCCGCCTATCTCTGGCCGCAGACAGAGGGCGGTGAGCCGCCGCTCGAAGAAGCCTACACCTATCTCAATTTGAAGGTGAACAACGGCTTTACCGACGCGGACTTCAATCCGGAGAATCCTGAGCTGTTCAAGGACTAGTTGGCAGGCCAACAAAGTCGACTCACGACGGGCGGCGCGTTCTCTGGCAGACCAGAGAATTCGCCGCCCGTTTTTGTGCGCAAAGTGCGCGCGTCGACGAGCCGCTGGACGCATCTTCCATGTGTGCCAAGTCGGCCATGTCTGCCAAGTCTGCCACATCGTTTTGTTGGCAGACTCGAACATTTCATCCTCCAGTCGAGGTGCGACAGACGAATTGCGTTCGACGCGGGACGCGGCGGAAGACATTTTACGCAGCCTCCCTTGGTTGAACGGCAAGGGTGGGTGACGGTCGTACTTGCCGTCGCTGGAGCGCGGCGAAGGCGTCGGCGCGGGCGGCTTGATAGAGCGAGCGGCAGTGAGCGCATAGTGGGCGCACGCCGAGCAGCGTCGGCGTTCTGGCCGTGCGTGGCGTCGTCACGCCGCAGAGGTGGCAGGGAGTGCTCTCCATGCCTCGACCATAGCAGGTCGCGAGGCGTGCGCGAGGGTGGTCAATTTGGCCATCTTGACAGGGCCTGTTGTGGGTCCGGAATCGCGGTCGCGCGAATGGCGTTGAACGAAAAAACAAGAATAGGACGCGGATTTTCGCGGATTGGACGGATGTTCGCGGATTTGTTTTTTTGATCCGCGTCTATCCGTTAAATCCGCGTAAATCCGCGTCCTATTCTTCTCTCTTTTTTCGCGCGCCGCTCGGCGGACGTGAAGTTATAGACTAACCACCAAGACACGAAGGCTCGAAGACGCACCAAGATAGAAGGGGGTTGGTTTTTTTGCACCGCTAATTGACGCTGATTACCGCTGATGGGGCGCTCCCAAATTTCTTCCTTCGTGCTTTCTTTGTGCCTTGGCGTCTTGGTGGTGAGATTATTTGTCCCGCTCCGGCGGGTCGTTGACCCGCGGCTTCTGGGCTAGCGAGCGAAGCCGAGATCTTCGTTGTCGGCGGCCATGCTGCGCTCGGCGTCTTGGCGGCCGAAGAGCCAGAAGAGTGCGGGGTGGACGAAGAAGTCGAGGAGGGTTGAACTGATCAGGCCGCCGAGGATCACCGTCGCGACGGGATAGAGGATTTCCTTGCCTGGTTCGCCGGCGGCCAACACGAGCGGTATCAGCGCGATGCCGGCGGTGAGGGCGGTCATCAACATTGGCGCGAGCCGCTCCTTGCCCGCACGTTCGATCATTTCGAGCGAGAAGCTTTCGCCCTCGTAGCGGACCAAATGGAGATAGTGGGCGATGAGCAAGATGCCGTTGCGCGAGGCGATGCCGGCGAGCGAGATGAAACCGACCATGCTCGCCACAGTGAGCGACTGCCCCGTTACCACCAGCGCGGTCACGGCGCCGATCGCCGCCATCGGCAGTGCGGCGAGGACTTGCAGGGCGAGGTTGACCGAGCGGAAGAGCGTGTAGAGGGCCAGGAACATGCAGGCGAGCGATGCCAGGCTTAGCAGGCCGATCATGCGAGTGGCTGATTGCTGGCTTTCGAACTGGCCGCCGTACTCGATGAAGTAACCGGTGGGGAGCGACGCTTGAATCGGCGCCAACCGTTTCTGAATGTCACCGACGATGCTCGCCAGGTCGCGGCCCGTGGTGTTGCAGGAGACGACGATGCGGCGGCGGACGTTTTCGCGGTTGATGGTGTTGGGGCCGCTGGCTTGGACGACGTTGGCGACGGCGCTAAGCGGCAAGCCGCCGCCTGTCGGGAGGTTGATTCTTAAGCGCTTCAGATACTCGACGTCTTCGCGGAATTCTTCGTCGAGGCGGACGACAAGGTCGAAGTTGCGCTGGCCGCGAAGGACTTCGGAAACCTTGCGGCCGTTCATGGCGGTTTCGATGAACTCGTTGACGTCGTCGACGGCGAGGCCGTTGCGGGCCAGTTCGTCGCGGCGGACTTGGATCTGCAGCTGCGGGATCTCGACTTGCTGTTCGACCTGCAGGTCAGTGACGCCAGGGACGTCGGCGATATCGTTCTTCATCGCGTTGGCCGTACGGCGGAGCACGGCGAGGTCGTCGCCGTAGAGCTTGATCGCCACCTGGGCCTGGACGCCCGAGAGCATGTGCGAAATGAGATGCTGCAACGGTTGCTCGGCCGAGACGACCGTTCCTGGCACGTCGGCGAGTTGATGGCGGATGTCGTCGAGAATCTCCTCGCGGGTGCGGCCCGAGTCGGGGTCGATCGAGACGATGATTTCGGAGACGTTCACGCCCATCGCATGCTCGTCGAGTTCGGCGCGACCGGTGCGCCGGGCGACGGTGGTGACGCCGGGGACCTGCATTAGCCGCTCGTCGGCCATGCGGCCAATGCGATCGGAAGCTTCGAGCGACGTCCCCGGGGGGACCATCACGTTCACTTGGACGGTCCCTTCGTCGAACGGAGGCAAGAAGTCGCGGCCCATGCGCGTGACGACGAAGCCGCTGATCGTGACGGCGACGAGGACGCCGAGCAGGATCGGCCAAGGATGGCGCACGCTGAAGCGGATCACGACGCCGCCGAGCCGCTTGAGGACGCGGAGGAGCAGGCCATCCTTCTCCTCGGCCATGAACTTGGCGTTGGGGAGGAGCCAGTAGCACAGGACCGGCGTGACGGTGAGCGAGACGACGAGCGACGCGATGATCGAGACGATGTACGCGACGCCCAGCGGCAAGAAAAGCTTCCCTTCCATGCCGCCGAGGGCGAAGAGGGGGACGAAGACCAGCACGACGAGAATCGTGCTGAAGACGATCGAGTTGCGGACTTCGCTGCTCGCCTCGTAAATCACCTGCAGCGCCGGTTTCTTCACGACCGCGTGGCGGTTCTCGCGGAGGCGGCGGAAAATGTTTTCGACGTCGACGATCGCGTCGTCGACCAACTCGCCGATGGCGACGGCGAGCCCGCCGAGAGTCATTGTGTTGATCGACATGCCGAACCACTTGAAGACGAGTCCGGCGGTGACGATCGAGAGGGGGATCGCCGTGAGCGTGATGAACGTCGTGCGGAAGTTGAGTAGGAAGATGAAGAGAATGATGACGACGAGGATGCCGCCGTCGCGGAGGGCCTCGATGACGTTGTGAATGCTCAGTTCGATGAACGCCCGTTGTTGGTAGACGTTCGCGTCGATCGTCACGTCCTTGGGGATCGAACCCTTCATGTCGTCGACCGCGGCGACGATGCGATCGGTGATGAGGCGCGTATCGGCGCCCGGCTGCTTCGTGACGATCAAGAGCACGGCAGGGGTGCCGTCGATTGCGGAATCGCCGCGCTTGATTTGAGCCCCTTCGACGATGCGGGCGACTTGCCCCAGCAGCACAGGGCGTTCGCGGTCGGCTTTGACGACGACCGATTCGAGATCTTTGAGGTTTTCGACGCGGCCGATCGCGCGTACAAGCAATTCGTTGTCGCCGACGTCGAGGTAGCCGCCGGTGGCGTTGTTGTTGGCTCGCGCCAACGCGGCCTCGACGTCTTGCAGCGTGACGCCGTACTTCACGAGCGATTCGGGGTTCACGAGGACTTGGAACTGCAGGCGGCCGCCTCCCATCGTCACCACCTGGGCGACGCCGGGGAGCGTGAGCAAGCGCTGGCGGACGACCCAGTCGGCGATCGTGCGAATCTCGGTCGGCGGCGTGGCGCCCGTTTCGCTGAACATGCCGATGATCATGATCTGGCCCATGATCGACGAGACGGGAGCGAGTTGCGGCTTCACCCCTTTCGGCATCCGGTCGGCGGCCAGAGAGATTTTTTCGGCGACGATCTGGCGGGCGGTGTAGATGTTCGTCCCCCAATCGAACTCGACGTAGACGATCGAGAGCCCGACGTCGCTGACGCTACGGACGGCCTCGACGCCGGTGGCGCCGTTGAGGACCGACTCGAGCGGGAAAGAGACGAGGGTTTCGACTTCCTCGGGAGCGAGACCGTGGGCCTCGGTGATGATCGTCACCCGCGGGCGATTGAGGTCGGGGAAGACGTCGATCGGCAGGTTGAAGAGGGTGTAGCCGCCGTAGACGAGCGTCACGAGCGCAAGCGCGATCGTGACGAAGCGGTATTGGAGCGAGAGGCGGATGATGGCGTTGAGCATTAAACTCTCGCGCTGTTGGGCGATCTATTTCCGTAAACGAAGGGAGAATGCTTTCAACACAGAGAACACAGAGAGCACAGAGGAAATACAGAACTGCCGTGCAGAGAAAGCTGCCATTGTCTTCTCTGTGTCCTCTGTGCTCTCTGTGTTAAATGCATTTGAATCGTCAATAAGCTAGTGGGTGTGACCAGCGTGGGGATCGACGCCGCCGCCTGACTTGTTTTTCAGGTCGAGGTTCATCTGGAAGGCGCCGCGGCCGGCGATCACGTTCTTCGGTTTCAACAAGCCGTCCTCGGCGATGACGGCGGACTTTTGATCGCGGTACTCGACGTGGACCGGCACGCGGTCGAAGTGAGGGCCATTTTTCTGAAAAACGTACGTCTCGGCGCCGTCGCTGACGACGGCCTCGGCGGGGACGACGAGGCGGCTCTCCCACTTTTCCACTGGAACGCGAAGCTCGACGCGCTGGCCTGGTTTGAACTTCCATTGCAGGAAGCGATGGTCTCCCTCTTTGCGATCGAGGGCGATCGTATTGGGGAGCGTCAGGTAGAAGTGGAACGCTCGCGAGTCGCGGTCGACCTGGTCGGAGAGGTAGAGAATCTTCAGCCCCTCGACCATCGGCTCGCGGCGATCGCTGATCAGCAGGTCGGCCGAAACCAGCGCGCCGCTCGCAGCGGCTTCGCGGATTTGTCCCGCATCTTGCTCGAACGCGGTCCCTTCGATGTAGAGGTTGCAGTGGTCGGCCAGCACGCAAAGCGTTTCGCCAGCGTTGACTTGTTGGCCGCGCTCGACGGGCAGGCTTTGGACGTGGAAGAGTTGCTCGTCGCCGCAGTCGCATTTTTCTTCGTGTTTTGGCGCCTTGATGGTGAGCGCCTGCAACAGCAGCCGCGAGCTGACGATCTGATCGACCTCGGCGTCGGAGAGACCGTGGAGCAGGAGCGCTTGGCGTTGGGCCCGCATGCGGGCTTCTAGCTTCTGGCGATCATACTTTTGATCACGGAGTCGGCCGCCGGCGACGACCCCTTCGGTGAGCGATTCGAGGCGGGCGATCTCGCGGTTCACCACGTCGAGTTCTTCGATCGTTTTGAGGAACTCGCCCTGAGCCGAGACGAGTTCCTCGTGGGTCAGGCGGATGTCGAACAGCGGTTGTCCGGCGGCGACGGTTTCGCCCTCGATGATATGGACCTTGGTGACGACGCCGCCGAGCGGGGCCGAGACGCGGTACTGCGTTTTGCCGGGGCGTTCGACGACCATGCCGGGGAGCGAGATGCTGCGCTGGAAGTCGCGAAGGGCGACGGTGAAGGGTTCGTAGCCGATATTTTTGAGAGCCTGAGGGCTGAGTTCGAGCGACGCGGCGTCTTCGTGGCCAGCGTGATCGTGGGCGGCGTGGTCATGGTCGTCGCCTTCGGCATGCTCGTGGTCGTCCTCGGCATGTTTTGGCACGCCGCCGATCGCGGCGGCGAAGTCGGCGGCCGATTGGTTTTGCTGTTCGCCGCGCCACGAGGCGACGAGTCGAGGGCCCCAGACGACGCCGGCGCCAATCGCGACGGCGAGGAGCACTAGCGCGACGGTGAGCGGGGCGCGGGCGATGGCTGCGCGAGTTGACATGGAAGTGCCTGGTGCGTGGGGACGCATGTTTTTCTTGATAGTTAGAGAGCAGTGCGAATCAGCCCCGGAGGGTCGACCTAGGAGCGCTTCTTGCAGCCCTCGGCTCCGCCGGGGGGTGGGTCACCATTCTGGTAGACGTCGTCCTGCGTAGCGCTACCCCCCGGCGGAGCCGGGGGCTAAAAAAACGGTGAGGGGCGCGGAGAGGCGCGAGAAATCTTCTGGCGGAAGAATGCGCGCAGCGGGACGCTCAGATCACCAAGACCTGGTGACGCAGATGAAGGGGAACCCCTTCGAGAATGTGGCGATCGCGATGATCGTGGGCGCGAAGACGCCGACCGTTTAGAGCAGCAGGTTGGAGCGCGTCGACGATGGCCACGGCCGGGCCGTCAAGGAGCGATGGAGTGATCGTTGAGTCGACTTTTACGAACTGGCACGTCGTTTCGCCGCAGCCATCGTCATTGGAATGGCGATGGTCGGCGGGGCTGGCCGGTTCGTCGCCGTGGCCGTGGCCGTGATCGGCGTGCGAATGGAAATGCCCGCCGCAGACGACCGGCAGGATTTGCGTTTCGTCGCTGCACGTCGCCGTCTCGACATGCCGGTGATGCCAGCAGCAACCGACGAGCGCGTGCATCAGCAGCGTGGCGGCGGCGAAGGTGGCGATGAGTCGACGCATGTGTGAAGTGACTGAAGGATCGCGAGACAAAAGGCGTATCGCATTCATCGGACCGCAGGCGATCCGCACTGAAGCTTACCTCTTCGCTAACCGGCAAACTCGCCGCTAGCCAACGGTCATTCTGAGCCCTTCGCCCCGCTCAGGGTAAACTCCGCGAAGAATCTAGCAGCACGATTAGGCTTCCAGATCCTTCGCTCCGCTCAGGATGACAGGCACAGCCCGCCAGCCGCTAGCGGGTTCCCGCTTCGCCATTATTGTAGCTTCCTGACAGCAACTGGCCATGGAGCAACTGCACGCTTTGGTTTAGTTCCCCCAAAGCCGTCAGGTATTCGAGATTCACCTGGAAATAAGTCCGCTGGACGGTGAGGAAGTCGAGAAACGCCAGTTCGCCCGCCTGGTAGCCTTGGGTCGCGAGGTCGAGGTTCTGCTGAGCGCGGCCGAGAATTTCGTTGCGGATCGTGTCGACGCGGGCGAGGGACGTTTCGTACTTCTGAAACTCGTCGGCAAGTTCAAGTTGCAGGCGGCGTTCGACGGCGTCGAGCCGGCGCTGCGCGGCGACGAGCTCGGAGTTCGCCTTCGAGATGCCGCCTTGGTTGCGGTTCCAGATGGGGAGCGGCAACGTCACCTGGGCGCCGGCGATCGCGTCGTAGGTGGCGTTGTCGTATTGCGCGGTGCCCTGCACGGTGACGTCTGGAATCGGTTCGACGCGGGCCCGGGCGAGCGCGGCGCGGGAGCGTTCGATCTCGGCGAGCGCTTCGGCGACTTCCGGGCTGCTGCGAAGCAGGTCGGCGAGCGTGTCGTTCCAGTTGATCTCCCAGCGGAGCGAATCGAGATCGGCGGCCAGCGGGCGGACTTCGAGTTCGTTCTGGCCGGAGATCGCGGCGAGCTTGCGCCAGGCGCCGCGGACAGCGCTGTCGGCTTGAGCGAGGTCGATGTTGGCGCGCTGGCCTTCGATTTCGGCGAGCAGCAGATCGGTGCGTCGGCCTTCTTGGGCTTCGATCAACGCGCTGGCCGTGGAGACTGCTTGCCGGCCGATGGTTTGGAGACTCTCCGCCAGGATGTGGCGGCGCTGGGCGAGGAAGGCGTCGTAGAACGCGATCCTCACGTCGGTCAGCACCCGTTGTTGCTGCGCGGCGAAGACTTGTTCGAGCCGATCGGCCTCGCGGCCGGCGACGACGCGGTTCAAGCCGAGCTTGTTGCCGCGGATGAACTCCTGGCCCACGAGCAACCCTTGCTGGCCGGCGCGACCTTCGTCGCCCATTTCACTGGCGGAGTAGCCGTAGATCGGGTTCGGCGGCAGGCCGACTTGGTACTGTTCGCCGCGGGCGGCGCGGACGCGCGCG
>JBGSMO010000476.1:0-23923 GCA_041740115.1 Pirellulales bacterium | reverse complement strand
CGCCCGTCGGCGTCGTCGATCTAACGACAAGGAGTCTACGCCAACGGCCTGACGCGGGAGGGCCTGAATCATTCCCGCACCTCAACTAGCGCTACAGTTTCGGGGCGCCGGGCGCTACGTTTTTAGAATGGCGGTCACACGGCGACGGCCAACGGCATGTTCACCAGGTGCTCGGCTAAGAACCAGACCTGCATTTCATTGGGGCGAATGACGCCGCCGACGACCATGTCGTTGGTGCCGTCGTCGCCCGAGTCCGCTGCTTCTTTAGCAATGGTGTGACAAAGCTGCAGCACAATCTCGTGGGCTTGCAGCAGGCGTGAAATCTGCACCGGAGCTTCTTCGCGGCCCTTCGGCACGCGCGGGATGGTGGTCGTTTCGGCGACGTCATGCGCCATGGCGACGCTAAGTCCGCCGAGGGTCTGGATGCGCTCGGCAATCGTGTCGACCATCTCCGACTGCTCGCCGTAGTGCTTATCGAACAGCAGGTGAAGTTGGTAGAACGTCGGCCCAGAAACCTGCCAGTGATGCTTTTTGTACATGTCGCGAAGCGTCATCGTGTCAGCCAACAGCTGATTGAGATCGTCGACGCTTTGCTTGCGGACCTTCTCGCTCAGCGCGAGCGGCATCGCCACGACGTGCCCAAACGCCTGAATTTCGTGAGCTTTTTGATTGACGATCGGGGTGGCTCGGTTGCCCGACGACGGGGCGTTTTTCGTAGCGGTAGTCATTTCATTTGACTCCTAAATTGTGCAGTTAAGAAATGCGCCAGCAAACGTTGCAGCATATCAAATGCCAATCGCGTTGATGAGCGGCCATATCATTACGGCTTCGTCAGCGACGCCGAACCGGGCGCAATGAAGACGTCTTTCCGCGGGAAATCGCTGAAAAAAGCGGCAGGCTTCCCGAAGTGGTCTGCCAGCAAGTAGGCCGGGTTCCCCGCGAGCCACTGCGACAAGTCAATGGCCGCGTAAGCGCCTGTATTGAAGGCGATCAACATCCTGGCAGTCGTGGCGCCGACGTTCTCGATGGAATGGCCGTAGCCTTGCGGAATGTAACCGACGTCGCCGCCGCTGAGAGACTCTGTGCGGAATCGCCCATGCGAGCCGAACATCGTCACGCTCACATCGCCCGACACGACATATTGCCACTCATCGGAAGTGGGATGCCAGTGAAGTTCGCGAAGGGCGCCTGGTTCAAGTTCAAGCACGACGCCGGTCATCGTTTGCGAGATGGGGAACTTGTCGGCGCCAAGTCGCCATTCGCGTCCGCCGTTGTGAACCGAGTGAGGTTCTTCGGCCAGCAAGCGATACTTGTGCCGAGTGGCGCACATGTGTTCTGCGCCCTGCAATGGAGCCACAGAAGTCGCCGGCGGGCGCGGTCCGTGGGTGAAGTAGACTTCGCCCGCTGGAATTCCGACGAAGGCGTCGGCGGGCAGGTCGAAGTTCTTGGCGAGCAATTCCTTCGGCACATGCCCGAGCCAGTCGGTGATGCTGAACGTGCCAAATTCGCTGAAGTAGCCGTTGTCGAAGATCAGGATGAAGTGAACCGGCTCATCGCCCAGGCATTCGATCGAGTGCGCGTGGCCGCGAGGGAAGTACCAGACGTCTCCTGGCTCAAAGTCGTCGGTTTCTGAGTTTCCTTGCGGATCAACCAGCGTGGTGCGGCAACGACCCACGAGGACCATCGCCCACTCGGCGGCGGTGGCGTGCCAATGAAGTTCGCGCGTCACCCCGGGTTCCAGCCGCATCGAGACGCCGGCGATCCCTTTGGAGATCGGCAGCTGTTCGACAGTGGCCTCTTTCCCGAAACTGCCGCCGTCGACGCGACCAGCCGAGGCCTCGAGCGCGAATTTGAATGTCGGCAGCGTGGGTCCCGAAAGGAGAGTGTCGGGCGTGTTGTTGCGATACAAGTAGTCGGCGGTCGCATTCGATCGAGTCGAATCTTGAGGCATGTGACTTGATCCGTTGTTAGAGCAGCGGCGGCACGATAGGCGTTCTACGGCCGCTGAAGCTGCTGTGGTTCATCCCCGCTTACGATATCGAATCCCCCTTGCCGGTCAGGCGAGGGGTTTTGGGAAGTCTTTGCGGCTTCGATTCGCGTCGAGGGCCTGCGAAGTCGTATATCTGTTGCGCGCGGCTTAAGCGGATGGCCAATGAGGGCGCCACTGTCGCTTCGCGTTCACTCGCTCGCAGGTGCGGCGGCGTTGCAAATCGTCAGCCGCCATGCGCATTTGAATGTGTAGCGGCAAGACTCGCGATTTAAGATGAGTACAAACGCGAGACAGGCCTTTTCGATGCAAAACATCCGATGCGGTAAGCACTTACGATGCGATAAACGCCGGCAGTGCGATCGTCTCTTACCGTAGACCGTCAAAGATGTGCAGCCGATCGTAATGGCTCAATCTTTGACTTCCGCAGGTGGATTCATTAAGCTGCCAGCAACACAGGTTATTCGAGCCGTCAGGCAATAGGCTCCAGACGGCTCGCCCGCCCCATCATCTCGCCATTCCAGGTAGTTTCTATACTTGCGTGCGAAGCCTGTTCGGTGCTTCGCAGCAATCGCCTGCTTCCAGCTCACCAGCGTATGGATACTGCGTGAGTTCACCTGCCCCAGCAGTCCCCAATGGAGGGAATTCGTATGGCGGTTCTCAGATCCCCGATTCGTCGCCGCAGTTTCCTGGCGGTCGGCGTTGCCGGATTTGGATTGAATTTGGTCGATTACCTTGCGATTCGCAAAGCCCAGGCGGCTGAGAATCAGTTCGAGACCCCGCCGGTGGTGGCGGAAAGCGTCATCCACATCAATCTGCCGGGCGGACTGGCGGCGCAAGAGTCGTTCGATCCCAAGCCGTTCGCCCCGCTTGAATACCGCGGCGAACTGAAGGCCATCCCCACGAAGATCCCCGGCGAGTCGTTCAGCGAGCTGCTGCCGCAGACGGCGGGGATTGCCGACAAGCTGACGATTATTCGCTCGTTGACCCACGGCGAGGCGGCCCACGAGCGAGGTGAGCACAATATGTTCACCGGCTATCGGCCGAGTCCTGCGCTGCTCTACCCCAGCATGGGGAGCGTCGTAAGTCACGAATTCGGCCCGCGGAACGACCTCCCTCCCTATATTTGCGTTCCGAGCGCGGCAACAGTTTACGCTGGTCCGGGCTACTTGAGTTCCTCGTACGCTCCGTTCAGCCTCGGCGACGACCCCGCCCGGAACGGGTTCAAGGTTCGCGATCTCAACCTGCCGGGGGGCGTCGATCAGGCCCGCTACGAGCGCCGGCTCTCCGCGCTCGAGGCCGTTAACGAACACTTTGCGAAGAAGTCGCAAGCCGACAACGTCACGGCGATGAGCTCGTTCTACGAGCGGGCGTTCGACCTCATCGGTTCGCCGAAGGCGCAAGACGCATTCAACATCGAAGGCGAAAAGCCGGAGATGCGCGATCGCTACGGCCGCAACGAAGCTGGCCAGCGGATGCTGATCGCCCGCCGCTTGGTGGAAGCGGGCGCGCGATTCGTCTCGCTGACCTACGCTGGCTGGGACCATCACGTGAACATCATGGCCGGCGTTCGGGCCCAGATGCCGGCGTTTGATCAAGGCTACACGGCGCTGATCAGCGACCTCGACGAGCGCGGCCTGCTCGACAAGACGCTGGTGCTGGTAACCACCGAATTCGGGCGGACGCCGAAGATCAACGGCACGGCAGGCCGCGACCATTGGTCGAAGGTCTTCAGCGTCGTTCTCGCCGGCGGCGGCACGAAGCGTGGCGCTGTGATTGGTTCCTCGGGCCCCACGGCGATGGAGCCGGAAGATTGCCCCGTCTCGCCGGAGGATTTGGCGACAACGGTCTACAACCAACTCGGCATCGCGGCCGCCAAGGAATTGATGGCGCCCGGCGATCGGCCGATCGAAATCGTCGATGGCGGCAAGGTTCGCAAGGAACTGTTGGCCTAAACGGCGAACCTGCGCGGTTGCCGTTTCAACGCCACGCCGCGCACGTTTGCCTTCATTATGGTGAGGGCGGGCATGTCAAAGTTTTTCATGATTTGCACGGCGCTGGGCTGCTTGTTCGCAGCGTCCGCAGTCGAAGCGGCGTCGCCGCGGCTCGATCATTTGCAGCCGCAAGGGGGGCAGCGCGGTACTGAAGTGGCGGTAACGCTCATCGGCGGCCGCATCGGGCAGGATCCGCAGCAGATTCTGTTTTACGATCCCGGGATCGAACTGAAAGCAATCGAGCGGATCGACGACAACCAAGCGAAAGCGACGCTCGCGATCGCCCCCGACTGCCAGCCTGGCATTCACGGCATTCGCGTGCGGACGGCCACCGGCCTTACCAATCTGCGGACGTTTCACGTCGGCACGCTGCCTGAGAGCACCGAGTCCGAGCCAAACGGCGACTTCGCAGCGCCGCAAGCGATTCCGTTGGGAACCACCGTCAACGGCGTGATTACGAACGAAGACGTCGATTATTTCGTGATTGAAGCCAAAGAAGGCGAGCGAATCTCCGTGGAGGTCGAAGGCCTGAGATTGGGCCGTACCTTCTTCGATCCCGCGATCGCGATTCTCGACGAAGAACGCTTTGAAGTCGCCGCCAGCGACGATTCGCCGCTGATGCAACAAGACGCCTTCTGCAGCGTCATCGCGCCGAAGACCGGCAAGTATATCATCGAAATGCGCGAGACCTCGTACCGCGGCAACGACGCCTCGACCTACCGCTTACACATCGGCAAGTTCCCGCGACCCGGCGTGGCGTTCCCAGGCGGCGGCAAGCCAGGGGAAGAAGTCGAACTGAAGCTCCTAGGCGATCCGCTGGGCGAAAAGCTAGCCAAGGTGAAGCTACCCGAAACGCCGCCGCTCGATTTCCGCTTTGCGGCGGAAGATGAAGCAGGCGCCGCGGCGACTGGACTGCCGCTGCGCATCATCGACGCGACCAATGTGATTGAAGTCGAACCGAACCAGAAAGTCGACAACGCCACCCGCGGCGAATTGCCGGCCGCGTTTTGCGGCGTCATCGAAAAGCCGGGCGATCTCGATCGCTACCGCTTCGCCGCCAAGAAAGGCGAAGTCTGGGAGATGAACCTCGTCGCCCGCGAGATTCGTTCGCCGCTCGATGCCATTCTGCGAGTTCGCAAGGCGAGCGGCGAGCAGCTGGCCGCGTCCGACGACAACGCCGGCAAGCCCGACAGCTACATTCGCTTTACTGTTCCCGAAGATGGCGAGTACGTTTGCGACGTCGTCGATCATTTGAAGCAGGGCGGGCCGACCTACGCCTACCGGCTCGAAATAACCAAACCGCGTCTGGCGGTCGACATCGTTCTCGAGGAGCGGAGCCAGTTTGAGGCGACCGAAGTCGTCGTGCCGCAGGGAGGCCAAACGGCGGTGATGGTCACCGCGAACCGCGCCGAGTTCGGCGGCGAGCTGAACGTCGGTTTTAGCGCCCTGCCCGATGGGGTGACGCAAGAAACCGTGGTTTTGGCCGCCGATTACAATCGTCTGCCGGTGTTGCTCAAGGCAACTCCGGAAGCAGCGCTCGCCGGGCAACTTACGACGATCACCGCGGAGCTCACCGACAAGTCACAGCCGCTGCTTAATCGCTTTCGCCAGCAGACGTGGCTGATCCGCGGTTCGAATAACGTGAATGTCTGGAGTCACTATGCCAAAGGCGCGGTAGCCGTCGCTCAGCCGCTGCCTTTCGCGATCAAAATCGTCCAGCCGAAGGCGCCGCTGGTGCAAAGCGGTTCGAAGGAACTGCGGGTGGTCGCCGAAAAGAAGGAGGGCTTCGACGGCCGCATTGCCGTGCGGATGCTGTACGATCCGCCGGGACTTTCCTCGCATCAGGGGATCGGCATCGAAGCAGGCCAGACCGAAGCGGTCATCCCGCTCACCACCAATCCGCAGGCTTGGGCCCGCGATTGGAAGATCATCGTCGTCGCCGAGGCCGACGTGAACGGCACGGTCCGCACCGCCTCCGAGTTCGCAACGCTGAAGATCGCGCCGCAGTACGTCACGATGGCCTACCCCACGACGGCCACCGAGCAGGGAAAGGGACTCGACTACGCGATCGCCGTCACGCAGACGACCCCCTTCAGCGGCGCCGCCAAAGTTGAACTCGTCGGCCTTCCGCCAGGCGTGACGACCACGCCGCAAGAGATCACCAAAGATTCGACGGAAGTAAAATTCCCGCTGCAAGTCGCCGCCGACGCGCGGGTTGGGCATCACAAGTCGCTCTACTGCGTCGTGACGGTCGTGGAAAACGGAGAGCCAGTCGTCCACACGATCGGCACCGGCGAGCTGCGCATCGACGCGCCGTTGCCGCCGCCGCAAACCGCTCAAGAGGGAATCCCCGCGACGGGAGAATCGTCATGAAGATATTTCGCTTCGTTTTAAGCTTCGGCTTGCTGATATGTGCGAATCATTTCGCACTGGCGAAGACTTCATCCGCTCCCGGTGAAACGCCGGCCGGGAAGCCGGAAGTCGTCGCCGACGTCGCGAGCCTCGCCGTTTATCCGTCGGAGATCGTCCTCGAAGATGGTGACGACTATCAAGGAGTGATCGCCGTGGCGACTCGCGCCAACGGCGTGACGCTCGACGTCAGCGACCAGGTTGAGTGGGTCGTCGAAGGCTCGGCGCGCTTGGAAGGAAATCGCCTGTTGCCAGTGGCCGACGGCGCCACCGTGCTGCGAGCCAGCTACGGTACGCATCAAGCCGAAGCCCCGGTGAAAGTCGTCGGCGTGACGAACCACCCGGCGGTGAGCTTCCGCCACGACGTCATGCCGATCTTTCTCCGCGGCGGCTGCAACGCCGGTGGCTGCCATGGTTCCTCGCGCGGTAAAGACGGCTTCCGGCTAAGTTTGTTCGGCTTCGATCCTGCCGGCGATTACTTCCGGCTGACGCGCGAGCAGGCTGTGCGTCGCGTCAACTTGAGCATTCCGGAAGAGAGTTTGCTGTTCACCAAGGTGACCGGCAAAGTCCCGCACACGGGCGGCAAGACGTTCGAACCCGATAGCGTCCATGCTAAAACTCTGCGCGACTGGGTTGCCGCCGGCGCCCAAAGCGACGTCGCGACGGCGCCCACCGTGACAAAAGTCGAATTGTTCCCGCCGCGCGTCGTCATGGAAGGGGAGGGGGCGAAGCAGCGCTTCATCGCCGTCGCCCATTACTCCGATGGACGGACGCGTGACGTCGGCGATCTCGCCCTGTTCATGTCGAACAACGAATCGTCGGCAGCGATCGACGCCGACGGTCTTGCCACCGCCGGGGCTCGCGGCGAAGCGTTCGTGATGGCCCGGTTCGATACCCATACCGTCGGCAGCCAGACGCTGGTGCTGCCGGCAGGCGTCGAATTCAAGCCGACCGGAGAAGCCCCCGCCAACTACATTGATGAGCTCGTCGGCGCCAAGCTCCGCACGATGCGCATCAACCCGAGCGGCATCTGCACCGATGAAGAATTCCTCCGCCGCGTTTCCGTCGACGTGGTCGGCCGGCTGCCGACGCGCGACGAATACGACGTGTTCATGAACGACTCGAACCCGCAGAAACGGGCCCAAAAGGTCGACGAACTGCTTGAACGAAAAGAATTCGCCGAAATCTGGGCGCTCAAGTGGTCGGAACTGCTGATGGTCAAATCAGTGCCGAACCGCATCGAATACAAGCCGATGTTCCTCTACTCGCAGTGGATCACGCGGCAAATCGCCAGCGGCGTGCCGCTGGACGAGATGGTGCGCAACCTGCTCGGCGCCAGCGGCGGCTCGTTCTCAAGTCCCGCGGTCAATTTCTATCAGATCGAAGAGACGACGCAGAAGACGGCGGAGAACGTCGCCCAGGTCTTCCTCGGCACGCGACTCCAATGCGCTCAGTGCCACAACCATCCGTTCGATCGCTGGACGATGGACGACTACTACTCGTTCACCGCGTTCTTTTCGCAGATCGGTCGCAAGACTGCGGAAGACTACCGCGAAACGATCATCTTCGATCAGCGGAGCGGCGAGGCGACTCACTTGGTCGACGGTCGGGCGATGAAGCCGAAATTCCTCGGCGACGCCGAGCCCGACGTGTCGAAGCGCGATCGTCGCGCCGTCTTGGCCGATTGGATCACGGCTCCGGAGAATCCTTACTTTGCCGTCAACGTCGCCAATCGCGTCTGGGCCCACTTCATGGGCGTCGGCGTCATCGAACCGGTCGACGACGTTCGCGTGAGCAATCCGGCGAGCAACCCCGATCTTCATGCGAAGCTCGGCGCCAAGCTCATCGAGTACAAGTACGACCTACGACAACTCGTCCGTGATATTTGCAATAGCCACGCTTACCAGCGGTCGTCGGAACCGAACGAAACGAACAGCACCGACACGCGAAATTTCGCTCGGGCGCAGGTTCGTCGCATCCCGGCCGAGGTACTGCTCGATTGCCTCTGCGCTGTCACCGGAGCCCCGGAAAAATACCCCGGCCTGCCGATGGGCGCCCGCGCCGTGCAGATCGTCGACGGCGGCCTGAGCACGTATTTCCTCACGACTTTCGGCCGCGCCCCTCGCACGACGGTCTGCGCTTGTGAGCCGAAAACCGAGCCGACCTTGTCGCAGGCCCTCCATTTGTTGAATGGCTCGGCCGTGCATGACAAAATCAATGAAGGGAAGTTGGTCGAGACGATGCTCGACGCGGGCAAGAACCCAATCGAGGTCGTCGAAGAGATTTACCTCCGCTGCCTCGGTCGGAAACCGACTGAGATGGAGTCGCAACGCATCGCCGAACTCTACGGCACGGCCGAGAAGCCTGTTGCCGAGTTGCAAGACGTCTTCTGGGCCGTGCTGAATTCGAGAGAGTTTTTATTCAACAAATAGTCGTCAGTGACGGGACGATTTCGCTCCGACGCATCGATTGGCTGCAGCAAGTGTTTGACGTTATGAGCTTCCGAAAAGTTGAACGATTGAAAGGCGGCCGCGTTCTCGCCATCGGCATTGCGGCCTGCATCTGCATACTGAGCGGAGCGAACGCCGCACGAGGAGAGGAAGCTGCGGAGAAGATCACCTACGCCGATCATGTCCAGCCGATCTTCCGCCAGCATTGCTTCGCCTGCCACGGGCCCGACACGAAGAAGAACGATCTCTCGCTCGAGTCGTACGCCACGACGATGACCGGCGGCGCTAGCGGCGAGGTCCTCTACGCCGAGGATCTCACCAGTTCGCAGCTTTGGCTGATGGTGAACCACGAGATCTCCCCGGCGATGCCGCCCGGCGGCGCCAAGCTCTCCGACGCTGAGCTGCAAACGATTCAGAAATGGATTGAAGGGGGCTTGCTCGAGAAAGGGGATTCGCAGAAGCGGGCGCCTAAGAAAAACGCCGTCGCCGCGTTCACGCCGACGGCCGACAATCGACCTGAAGGCGAACCGGCGATGCCGCAAGGGTTGCTGCTTGAGCCGGTGATTCACGCCGAACACCGCGGCGCCGCCACCTCGCTGGCCGTCAGTCCGTGGGCGCCGGTGGCCGCCGTCGGCGCGCCGTTTCAGATCTCGCTCTACAACACAGACTCCGGCGAACATCTCGGCGTGCTTCCCTTCATCGAGGGAGCGCCGTACGTCATGCAGTTCAGCCGCGACGGCAGCATGCTGCTTGCCGCCGGCGGAAAATCGGCGGCGGTGGGCCTCGCCGCGCTCTACGACGTAAAGTCCGGTCGCCGTCTGACGGCGGTCGGCGACGAACTCGACGCGGTTCTGGCCTCGGACATCCGCGCCGACCATTCGCTGATCGCCATCGGCGGGCCGCGCAAGGTGGTGCGAGTCTACCGCGTCGCTGATGGTTCGCTGGCGTATGAAATCACCAAGCATACCGACTGGGTGACGGCGCTGGAGTTCAGCCCGGACGGCAAATACCTCGCCACGGCCGATCGAAGCGGTGCGCTATTGATCTGGGACGCGGAAACAGGCCGCGAACGCGGCGACCTGCGCGGTCATACCGAACAGATCACCTCCGTTTCATGGCGCGGCGACAGCGCCGTCCTCGCTTCGGCGAGCGAGGATGACACGGTGAGGCTCTGGCAACTTGATGGCCAGCAAATCAAGAGTTGGGCAGCCAACGGCGGGGGCGTCGCTTCGGTCCGCTACGCCCGCACCGGCGAGTTGACGACGACCGGGCGGGATCAACTCGTGAGACTTTGGAACGCCGAAGGCGGCCACATCCGCGACCTTGCGACGCTCGAGGATCTCGGCTTGGCCGCCCGCTTCACGCACGATGGCGCCCGCGTGGTGGCGAGCGATTGGCGCGGCAATGTCCGCGTCCTGGAGACGGCTACCGGAACTCAAGTGGCGACGATCGACCCGAACCCGCCGACGATCGCCGCCCGTTTGGCTAGCATCGAGGCGGAAGTCGCACAGTTCCGCACAGAGTATCAGGCGGCGGACCAAGGACTCGTCGCCGCGCAACAGCAGGTGGCAGCCGCCGAGTTAGCGCTGGCCAACGCCCGGACAGCCGCCGAGAGTCAAGCAAAAGTCCAAGCTGAGAAGGCTGCGCAGCTTTCGAGCGCCGAGCAACGCATGGCGGCGATCGCCGCCGAAAAAGATGCGTTGGACAAGGCAGCCGTGGCGGCCATCGAGCAACTCGGCGCCGCAAAACAAGAACTCGTCGCCGTCGAGGCTGGCGCTGGCGCCGTCCGCGCCAGGCTGGAAGAGACGCAAGCCGTCGTTGCCAAGCAGGAAGGCGTGGTGGCCGAGTCGACGGCCCAGTTGGAAGCGATTCAAAAATCGGTCGCCGAAGCTCAAGCGGCGCTCAAAGCGTTGACGGACGCCTTGGCCGCGCAAAGTCAGGGGGCGGCCGATGCCGACGCCAAGGTGGCTGAAGTGCAAAGTAAGATCGACGAATTGGAACGGCAAAATGCGGAGTTAGAGGCCATTCGCAAACTCCGCGAAGAGCATAGCCAGCCCAAATAGTTCCGTCAGCGGGGGGGCGACGATTGCCCAAAAGCACGATGCAGGCTGTTGAATTCCGCTCCTTCCCCTTGGATGATGGAGAAGCAGCGGTTTCCTTTTCCAGTGGGCGGCGCAGGGTCGCGTCGTTGTTTGCCGATGACTAAGCGTGCCAAAGTTGCACTCCTGATCGATACCGCCACCACGTGGGGCTCCGGCCTCATCGAGGGGATTTCCGAATACGCCCATGCCCACCAGGACTGGCAATGTTTTCTCGGCCCGCGCGGGAAATATGATCGCTCGATTCTTCCCGAAAACTGGGACGGCGACGGCGTCATCGCTCGGGTCACCAACCAGGAACTGGCTGATCAGCTGATTGCGAAGGGAATCCCGGCGGTTAACGTTTCGTGGTATCGCTACGGCGAGGGGCAGATCCCCCGCTGCACGTGCGACGAGGTGACGATCGCTGAGCTGGCAGCCAATTACTTCATCGATCGCGGCTTCCGTCAGTTCGCCTACTGCCCGTCGACCTTGCGGCCCAACTACGTGGATCGGTTTGGTCAGGCGTTCGTCGAATCGTTGCGCCGCCGCACGTTTCCCTGCCACGCCTTCGTGCCGGAACCGGGCGTCGACAACTTCTTCCCGTCGGCCGCTGAACTGGCCCGCATGGTCGAGTGGCTGCAACTGCTGCCGAAGCCTGTAGGGCTATTGGCGTTCGACAGCGTGCAAGCGCGGCAGGTGACCGAGTCGTGCCACCTGGCGAACCTCGACGTGCCGCATGAGGTGGCCGTCCTCGGCGGCGAGCATGATTTGCTGAGTTGCACGATTTCCAATCCGCAGCTCTCCAGCATCGATCATTCGCCGCGGCAAGTCGGTTGGGCCGCCGCCGAGCTCCTCGCCCGGTTGATGGCCGGCGAGGAACCGCCCCGCGAACCGATCTTCGTTCCCGCCACGCGCGTGATCACGCGGCAATCGACCGACACGGTCGCGGTGAACGACGACCTGCTGGCGCTGGCGCTCGACTTTATCAAGCAGCACAGTTATCGCCACATTCAGGTGACCGACATCCTGCGCGAGGTGCCGATCAGCCGTCGGGCGCTGGAGAAGGGCTTCCGCAAATGTCTGGGACGATCTCCAGCGCAGGAGATTCGCCGCGTGCGGGTCGACCACGCCGTCCAGCTTCTCTGCGACACGACTTGGGCGATGCCGCGGATCGCAGCGGCTTGCGGGTTCGAACGCTCCGAGCTTCTCACCCGCGCGTTCCGCCGTGAGCTCAAGACGACGCCTTCCGAGTTTCGCAAGCAGCACCGGAAAGATCGCCAAGAGCAGGCTGTGATGTAGGGTTATCGACGAGTTTGGACGTTTCGCCAGACTCGAAGCGACGGCGCGAGATTGCTGGCTGGTTGCGACTCGACGGCATTCGACTCAAGTCCACGGATTCCATCGCGTTTGCCCGCCGCAAAGCGTCGCTTTGAGTGCGCTTAGGCCTGTCATTGCGGGGTCAAGAACGAGTTAGGCTAGGAGACTTGAAGCTTCCGCTCACCCCTCCCGCCACGCGAGATTGGCCATGTCGTCCGCCGTTGATCGCTCTCTCTCCGTCTTTCCGGCCGGCTGCAATGGTGAATTCAATCTCCCCCCCCGGCTCGCGAAGGTGATCGCCCGCGGCGAAGGGGCCGAATTGTGGACCAGCGACGGCGAGCGGATGCTCGACTTCTCGATGGGCTGGGGCTCCGCGTTGCCTGGGCATGCCCACCCGGCGATCGTTGAGGCTGTCTGCCGGCAGGTCGCCCGTGGTTCAAATTTCGCCTACGTGACCGAGGCGTCGCTCGCGCTGGCTGAGGAGATCGTCTCCATCAGCCCGGCGTGCGACCAGGTGCGATTCAGCGCCTCCGGCACCGAGGCCACCATGTATTGCCTCCGCTTGGCGCGAGCGTTTACGGGTCGCCCGAAGATTCTCAAGTTCGAGGGCGCCTACCACGGCGCGCACGACGTCGGCGTGGCGAGTCTCTTTCCGAATGATCCGCCTGATTTTCCTAAGTCCGCCACTTCATCGGCCGGCATTGAGCCGGGCGCCGCGGTCAACACGCTGGTTGCTCCGTTCAATAACCTGGAAGGCGTGCAGGAGATCCTCAAACGTCACGGCCACGAAATTGCCGGCGTCATCGTCGAGCCGTTTCAACGCTGCCTGTCGCCGTTGCCGGGATTTCTCGCGGGATTGAAGAATGCCGTCCATGAGGCGGGAGCCTTGCTGATCTTCGACGCAGTCGTCACCGGCTTCCGGCTCGCCTATGGCGGGGCCCAGGAGTATTACGGCGTCGTTCCCGACCTGGTCGCCTACGGCAAGGCGCTCGGCGGCGGCATGCCGATCGGGGCCTACGGGGGCCGTCGCGACGTGATGGAGCAAGTCCGCGAGGATCGACTCGGCGAGCCCGGTTACGTGTGGACCGCCTCGACCTTGGGCGGCAACCCCGTGTCGACCGCAGCCGCGAGCGCAGCACTAACCCTTTACCGCCAGGAGGGGGTCTACGCTCGCCTCCATCGCTTGGGCGCTTGCCTGCGCCGCAATCTGGCCGCGATCCTCGCTGAGCGCGGCGTCGCGGCTCAGCTCCTCGGCGACGGGCCCATTGCGCAGGTTGCCTTTACCGAGGCGAAGCCGCGCGACTACCGTTCGAGCCGGCACGCCGACGGCGGTCTTGCCCGGCGGCTAATGCTCGAGCTCTTTTCACGCGGGATCTTCCTCAATCCGATGGGTACGAAACTCTACCTTTCGCTCGCCCATACCGAAGCGACGTGCGATGAGTTCTGTGAGACGTTCGCCGAGGCGTTCGACGCCGTCAGCCGCCCCTTCGGCGCGGCGCATGCGATCTCGTCCTGATTGTTTCCGCCCGTCGCCGAAAGCTGAAGCTGTGAGTGCTGGCTGCCGAGAAAATGACCGAGAAAAACGGCGTTGCGGCCACCACGAAAAAAAAGAGACGCTCCTGGGGTCGCCAGGAGCGTCTCTTGTCGGTTATGTAACTGGCAACGGTCGCTGGGAGCCGTCGGACTAACGACGAATGGCGCCGGTGTCGAGGATTTGACTGGCCCGGGTGCCGTAATCGCTCCAGGCCTTGGCGTCGATGCCTTCGTTGATCGATTCGACGTGACCGTCGGCAAACGCCATGTGAGTCGAGCCTGGATGCTCACTACTGAATCCGAGCTGCAGCGCTTGGCAATTGGCGGACTCAGGGTTGGCACACCATTGTTGGTGAACGTCCGGGGACTCTTGAAGGTTAATGCCGATCGCCGTCGAACCGAGGAATTCAGAGAGGTCGGAGGCCGGGGTGGTGTCGACGTCATCGCTGCCGCCCCACCAATGGTCCTTACGGCTTCCTTCCTTCTTCTCGGCAATGGAACCGGTGTCTTCTACCGTTTGCCAGTCATGCAGGGCCTCACCGACCATCGCGGTGTTCGACGTGCCGTCCTCAATTCGCTTTAGCGGCACGCCCTTGTCGGACTTGTCGTCGTTACGGATGCCGTAAAGAACGCCGTCAGCGCCCTCGTAATACGGGTTCGCCGGAGGATTCGGCTCGCCGGCAAGAAAATACGTAGCGCCGGAATCGTACTGTTTGGCTTGAAGTCCCGTCGCGACCCCGATGTAGGAAACAGGCGATCGTTTCATGATGTAATAATTGTCCGCCGTGACATCCTTTTGATGCTCAGGCATACCGGCTGACGGACAACGGTAGGTTTCGATGAGAGTCTCAATAACCTGGACGTTGCGATACTCTTTCGGCAGCGCCGCGGCATCTGCGTAGGGTCCGCCAGGAAAGCCCCACTGGAAGTTGCCCGCATCCGACTCTCCGATCGTCGCCAAATTCTTAGCGTTGGTTTCTTCAATGAACGGTAGGAGGTAGATCGACCAGGCGCTTCCTTCCAGCATTAGAGCGCCGGGAGGAAGGTGCTTCTGGCCCGATTCATAGTTGAGCAGCGCCAGTCCGACCTGCCGTAGGTTATTCGCACATTGGCTGCGCCTGGCCGCTTCTCTGGCGGCCTGAACTGCGGGGAGCAGCAAGGCCACCAAGACGCCAATGATCGCAATGACGACCAACAGCTCGACAAGCGTGAACGCCCGTCGACGGCGACTGCGAACAGCGGAAGTGAAAGAGCAAACCATGCCAGACGCTCCGTGTCGAAACGAGTTAGTTGAGAACTGTTGAGACGCCACAGCGGCAGGGCCAGAACTTCCCGCGAGTTTGTTTCTATCGCAAAGCGTTCTAGGCCCCCAGTATTTGCTGCGCAGAATATCAGACGACTTGCGACTGACGAATCTACAAACAAGACGAATCGCGAACGCGGCGACGAGCCGTCGCTAGCGTCGCCAGGGCAAACGCCCCCAGCGTCAGCGCCGCCGGCTCCGGAACGGCTTGGATCATCGCCATGGCTGCGGCGGCCATGGCAGGGTTCACGTTATTTAGGATCGCCCAGTCAGACAGATTGACGCGCCCGTCGTAGTTGAAGTCCCCGATCATCCGCGACGAGAGGTCGCCAACGGCCAACGACCGCTGAGTCCCCCCTTGCGTCCAGGTCAAGACTTTTTCGTCCAGCCAATGGTTCGCGAAGATCGTGACGTCGGCCATCGTGATGGCGTTGTCGCCGGTGAGGTCCGCAACGTTCGTTGGCTTAAAGTGGGCCGCATATTTATTGTCACGATCAAATTGGAACTCGCCCCGATCCGAGTTCGTGTTCAGTCCCATGACGAACATCTGCAGGTCGTCGACGATGCCGCGATAGTAGCTGTTGGTCGCGAGCGTGAAGGGCGACTCCGACGTGTTGGCGCCGATCACCAACGGGCTGTTGTCCTGATTCGACGCCGCGATTTCGTCATTCGGCACGTCTTCGCCTTGATAGGCGCCGGTCGCCGCAGCTTCCGCAACGCCGTTGACGTAAAGAATCGATCCGCTCCCTGGCCCGAACGGTCGCACGACCATCAGGTGATACCATGTGTTCGGTACGACGGAGGTCAGGCCGGGATAATCCACGTTTGAATACTTCATCGTGAACGTGCCGGCGCTGTTGATCATCACGCCGTGGTTGTTCGTATCCATCACGATATGCTGCTGAGTCGTGGCCGCGGGCTGCACCCACAACTGAAAGCCGCGGTCGGTAATGTACGTGTAATCGAGCGTGCCTCCGGGAAGGGTGCCGTCGACCGCCGACGGCGACTTCTCGGGGAAGTTGAGGGCTTCGTCAGCCGCCGTTCGTAGGAAGTTTCTGTCGGAAGCATTGGCATTAAAGCGAATTCCCAACCCCGTGCCGCCGTCAGGACGGCCGGCAATCGTGACGTAAGACGGCATTGGTCCCGATTTGGTAAACGCGGTGACGTCGATGAGCTGGTTTTGTCCCGGCAAGCCCGCGTCATCGCGCGTGACGCCTACCGTACCGCCATTGACCGCCCCTGGATCGCCGTCGCCCATGCGGTAGTTGCGGTCCAAGAAGGGAGCAGGAATCGCCTGCGCGATAGCTTCCGACGCCGCCCCGGCGAAGGCCGTGACCAACGCCGCCGCTGATGCGGCAACCTTGACCGTTGCCAAACGACGGCTGAAGCGGCGCCGCAGCGCGGCGACTAAGCCCAACGCCAAGCCGGCCAAACCGACGCCTGCCGGCTCTGGCACTGCGGCGGCGGCTCCGGTCGCGAGCCCGGTCGATCCAAACTGCGTTTTCCAAATGGCCAAGTCAGCTGCATCCACGTCTCCGTCTCCGTCTGCATTGCCTTGGGCCAAAGTGGTGCCGGTGCCGAAACCACGCTGCCAGCGTAGGAAGTCGGACCCATCGACGTCGCCGTCAGCGTCGAAATCGGCGTTGTTCAGATCAGGCGCCGAGTAGTATTCGACGATCCCGGTAATCACGTCACCAAAAATGGTGGAGTAGGTGAACTGCAGATCTCGCATCCCTTCCGGAGTCGCGGTGTTGAAGAGCTTTCCGAGGTTCTCGGTTCGGCTCGTGACGAACGCAGAATCTCCTTCTAGGAAGAACTCCGCGAACTGATTCGGATTCGCTGCGCCCAGTTGCCACGACTCGGTGATGGAGTTGCCGACAATCGCATCGGGATCATCGCCGTCGATCGAATCGGGCTTGGAGAAGCTCAGGCCGAAATTCCCCGTGGGGGCCAGATTGCCGTTGGCGCTGGAGACGTCGAAGCCGGTAATCGACGTGCTGATGACGTCGCCGCCGACGATGGAGGCTGCGCCCGTCGCCGTATTGATGCGGAGCTTGGATGGCTCCGCCGGGACAAAGACGCGGATGTTGTCGATGGCCCACCACCAGTCGTTCCAGGCGTTGCCGAGTCCGAACTCAATCTCGAGCGTGCTGGACGTGCCGTTATAGCCAAGATCGAGTAGGATTGATTCGTTCTCCGCATCGGGATGAAACGTGGGAGAGGTCGCGATGGAGTCCCACGTCAGCACGCTCGTTTTCGCGCCGCCGTTGTAGGAGACTTTGATCGTCGCGGTCTGATTGTTGATGTTGCCGAGATCGTCCTGGCCTTCCGGACGCCAACTGGAGTCAAACGCCAGTTTGACTTTGCCGGCGGGAGTTTCTGCCGGAATATTGATCACTTTCGTCGTGACGAAGGTGTCGAAGAGTTCTGAGGGGCTGACGGCGCCGTCTTGCCATTCGTCGGGGTCGGCGACCATGATGTTTCCACTCGCTTTGGTGAAGAAACTCCGGTTCTGATCGTCGGCGTTCAGCCAATGTTCTTTGTCGACGAACGCCCAGCCCGCCCAATCGCGAATGCCGTCGGTCTCAGGATTGCCTTGGCCAGGCATGCCGGCGTTGTTCAGCACCCAGCCCGTGGGACCGACGCCATTCCAGGCGTTCAGCGCCACCGGGTCCTCTTCAGGGCTCGGGCCCAGCGGAAGATCGTCGAAGTTTTCGATCAGGAGCGGCAGATTGGCGGAAGCGGGAGAAGCCATGCCGGCAATCAGGACCACTGCAGCCAGAGTAGCTGCAGCCTGTCGACAACGGCGTCGGCGACTGGCGAAGAGCCCCACGACTCCGCCAATCAGTCCGAGCGCCGTCGTCGAAGGTTCGGGAACAGCGGCCAAGGCGGCTGCGAAGGCGCCTGCTCCGTTTGCTAAGTCATATTGAGTTTTGAAAGCAAGGAAGTCGTTCACGGAATGTTTCCCGTCTGCATCGAGGTCGCCGAGGTTGTACTGTTGAGCTTGTGTCTTGCCCGTCAGGTTCACGTTGTAGCCAGCGAGGAACGCCGCGTAGTCGCCGATCTCAACGGACCCGTTGAAGTTCAGGTCGAGCGGATCGTAAGTAACGCCGCTGTTGCCGACGAATTCAATGATCCCGTTCACGGGTTTGTCGCTGCCGGCGACCAAATACTGGAACGTGACATCTGAAATATCCTCGTGGTACTTACGCCAAGAGGCTCCCAGGCTGATCTTGCCCAATGTTGGATTGGAGGCAAACGTCGGGACTGCGTACTGGTCGGGAATGTAACCTTCGCTCAGTTCCGAATGTGCCGGGCTGTCGAGAATCTGCCAATTGGCGTTCGAGTCGCCCAAGTAAGTGGCGGCGCTTTCGTCGAACGTGCCGAAGCGGGATTGAATGGAATAGCCGCGCAGATTGATCGTGGCGCTCGTGTTGTTGGCGATGCTCACTTGGCCCGTGCCGCGGTCAATCGTCAGGCGGAGGGCTCCGTCGGAAGCGGGCGAATCGCCGGTGAACATGTTGATGTTGTCCACGGCCCACCACCAATCGTTGCCGGCGTCGTAGAGCCGGAACTCAAGGGTCGCCGTGGTGGCGCCCGCCGGATTCATCAGGTTCAGGTTGACCGCCTCATTGACGGCGTCGGGCTTGAAGGTCGGATCGACCTCCTGGGAAGTCCAGCGGAACAACTCGATCGTGGTCGCGCCTGGGTCGTTGTACTTGACGGTCAGCGAGGCCTTCTGCGCATCCTCCGGACGCCACGAAGAGTGGAAGAAGAGCTTGGCGGTGTTGGCGGCGACGCCCTGCAACGGAATCGCAGAGATCCGCATCGTCGTGTCGTAGAGGCCAGTCGAGGCGGGTCCGACGGTGCCGAAGTCGTCCCATTCATCCGGATCGGCGACCGCGATTTTTCCGCTCGCACTCACAAACCCGCTACGGTCTTGATCTCCCGCAGTGTTGATCCACCAATCTTTGTCGACGAACGTCCAACCTTCGAACTCAGTCACGCCGATCAGGTTGCTGCCGGTCGCCTGTGCCGGCATCAAGGAGTCGTCAACCGACCATGTCCCTTCGACCCCAGCGCCGACCGGCACCGACTTCGTCCAGGCGGCTCGACTGCGCACTTCCGAATCGAAAGTCACGACCGGATTGAGCGTTAAGCTTTCGAAGTTTTCGGTAAGCAGATCGACGGCATGAGCAGAGCCCGAAAGCAACGCAAGCGACGAAATCTGAGCTATGGCCAGATGGCGAATCGTTCGGCGGACCTTGGCATTCATCGAAGATTGACTCTCGTGAGTGGGTGAAACCGTCGGAGGAGCGACTCCCGACGACGGAGTTTTTTGATGATGACGCGACTTGGCTGGGTTGTTCTATCGACGCTGAAGTCGACTCGGCCAGGAGCCCGCGGGCTTCGGTGGCCGCCAATCACTCTTCCATGTACTGTGAATGCAGGTTCAGTGCGCGATTGACCATAGAGGCTGGCATGCCGGGAAATCCGGCATGCCAGCCGCAAGCGCCGCTTAGGATAAGTCGGTCTCGTCGCTAAACGTATCAGTCAATTCTAGCTGCGGCGACGCGCTGCTAGTCCCATCGCGCTCAGGCTGAGAGCCGCGATGGCCAATGACGAAGGCTCCGGAACTGCGGTCCCGATCATCACGTTATCGAGAGCCCAGAACCAGTTGTTGCCGCCCGTGTACTCGAATCGAACTTTGGCGCTGGTGGCTCCCAACGGATTGTTGAGACTGACCAACACCGTTTCGTCGAGATTCGTTGCGTGGAACAAGGGATCGCCCGAGAGCGAATTCCAGTTCAGGACGTCGATCTCGCCGTTGCCGTAGTCGACGGTGATGAGGGCGGTTTGCCCCGATTCGTCGCGCCAGCTCGAATCGAACTGCAACAGGAGAGTTCCTGGCGCCAAGCCGGTGATGTCGAGCGTTGGCGATTCCAGCACCGTCGTCATGGGAGCGGTGAAGCCGCCGCCTTGGAAATCGTCGAATTCGTCCGAGTCGGCGATGACAATATTGCCGGTGCCCTTCGTAAAGCTGTTCAAGCTCGTCTGCGAGGCGAACGCCGAGAACGTGCGAGTGGTGACGCTCCAACCTTCCCACTCGAAGACGCCGACGTTGTTGTCGCCGATCGCCTCAGGCTTGATGCCGGCGTTGTCGACGGCCCAGCCGGCCGGCATCGTATGCGAGAACGCATTCGGATAAGGAGTGGTGTTCGGGTCGTTGTTAGCCGCGGTCACCTTCGCGAAGGCGGGGTTGATGTCCACCCGTTCGTTGGTGCTCGGGCCGAGCGTGACGCCGTCGAAGTTTTCGCTCCAGACGCTGGCATTGCCGCTATCTTTCAGGTCAAGGTTGTCGATGGCCCACCACCAGTCGTTGGCGGCGTTGATGTAACCGAAGGCGAACTGGAGGGTGGATGCGCCGCTCGGCACCGAAACCTGATAAGAAAGACTTTCGTCGAGCGCATCGCCCTTGTAGGTCGATGAAGCCGGACGGTCAGGAATGTTGTCGCCGGCGTTTGAGTTGCCGCTATCCGAGTCCCAGATGTCGAGCGGAGTGGGCGACCCGCCGTCGATGATCGCGTATACGATCGCCGTTTGATTATTGTCGGGGCGGCCGAGCGTGACGTGCGTGTCGTCGAGTCCCTCCGCCCGCCAGCTCGAATCGAACGAGAAGGTCAGATTGGTGTTTTGATAGGCGGCGACGTTGATCTGTGCCGACGAGAGGCCGGTGTTGTAGTAATTGCCGCCGAGGCCAGTTCCCAGATCGTCGTACTCGTCGGCGTCGGCGACGGCGACGACGTTTTGAGCCTTGGTGAAGCTGGAACGGCTTTGATCGTCGACGCTGGCCCAGAAGGTCTTGTCGGCGAAGCTCCAGCCTTCCCACTCGTCGACGCCGTTATCGGCGGAGCCGGCGTTACCGACGCCCGTGTTGCCGACGATCAGGCCGGTGAGCGGAATGCGGTAGAGCAACTCAGGCACGGCATCGGTGCTGATGACGTCGGTGCCGGAATCGTTATTCAGATCAGTGAAGCCATAATTGTTGAAGGCGTTGTCGACCGACCAGCCGGCAGGACCGGTGTGCGTGTAGGCGAGTGGGCGGGGCGCCGTGGTCGGATCGGTGGCCAGAGCGGTCCGGTTGGCAAAGCTCAACGGCCCGCGGCGTTCGTTGACGCTGTCGCCCAGCACGACGCTGTCGAAATTTTCTTGATACAACACCGCGCCGATCTGAGCGTGCGCCGGCGCGGCGATCCCCATTGATCCTGCGATGGCCAAAGCTGCCAGATGTCGTTTCATTAGTGCATTCCCCAGGAGCATCTCAAGATGGCGTCTGGTCCATCGGTACAACAACGCGCATGGAGTCCGCTCCAACTCAACTCGCGCTGGCCTAATCTCGTCATCCCCGCCTGCGGTTGTTCACGCCGCTGACGAAATCCGATGGGGGTTCGCTACGTGCGGAACCCGTTCCAGGCTTCTATGACCGGATTGTAATAAGCGAATTTGAAGAAACGAAACAAACTTCCCCCGTGACCCGCGCAAAGATTCAGCCGAATTGCGTCAGCTTCTCAAGAAGCACGCACAATGCGCACGGAGCGGCTCGTTTTACGACAAAACCAGAAGAAGTTGACGTATCGCACGCGAGGAGCGTGGAAATGCGAAGGTCAGAGATCGCCGACGAAGAGAGCCATCGCATTGATTGACGCTCGATCAACGCGCGCCGCTTATGGCGTGCGGCCTTCGGCCAGCAGGGACTCGATGCGGTCGAGTACAGCGGGCAATTCAGCGACGGAATCGATCACGAAGTGAGCGCCGCTGGCCGCCATCCGCTCGCGGGCCGAAGCGAGCAACGCGGTTTGCTCCGCCGGCCCGAGCGAGGCGAATTCGGCTTCGCTTAGGCCGATCATGTTACCCGACTTGGCGAGGCCGACGGACCACATGCCGGCGTTCAGGCCCTCTTCGACGCCGACGGTCGTGTCGTCGACTTTCACGATCGCCGACATCGGATAGGCGCCCAAAACACGGGCGTTCTCGAAGCTCATCCACGGCGCGGGGCGACCCTCGGCGAAGTCGCTGGCGCAGTACATCGCGTCGACTTCGAGTCCCTGCCGCTTGGCCGCGGGGATGATCACTTCCATCAACTCGCGGGTGTAGCCGGTGGTCGAACCGATCTTCATCCCGCGACGCCGGCAGTCGGCGACGGCATCGAGCGCGCCGGGGATCAGCGTCGCGTGGTCGGCGAGGAAACTGACCTGCGTCTCGAGGAACCGCGCGTAGAGCCGGTCGATCGCTTGCTCGTCGGCTGGCGCGCCGTGGATCTCGCGCCACTTCGCGCCGATGCGGGGCATCTCGAGCATCGTCCGCAAGTGATCGCGTTTGGCCATCCCCATCGGCCCGCGGGCCTCATCGATCGTGACGGGAACGTCGAAGGAACGAAAGACGCTCACGACGGCGAGGACCGGGGCGCGGCTGCCGTAGTCGAGGAGGGTGCCGGCCCAGTCGAAGATCACGGCCTTCAAGGGGCCTAGTGGGCGGCGATGTTCGTTGAGGTTGAACATTGAGAACGTTCCTGAATGATCCAAAACAATCTTGCGGCTCCCTCCCCCTTGAGGGGAGGGCTGGGGAGTGGTGGAACCCTGGTGCACGGCTTCCATCACCCCTCCCTAACCCTCCCCCTCAAGGGGAGGGAACCAGAAGAGGTTAATTCTTGGCGCCGCATCAGGCCGGCGATTCTACCCGTCCGTTCGCCGCCGTGCGTAGCCGGCCTTCCGCCGGTTCCCAGCGGTTCCAGAGCCGATTCGCGAAGCCGAACGACATCGTCATGCCGCAGCCGCCGGAGGCGATGACGACTTCGACGTTGGGCTCGGGCTGGCATTCGAATTGAATGAGCCCCGGCGCCTTCGGGTAGATGCCGTGCCAGCGCTCTTCGATGGTCCAGTCGGGGAGGTCGATCATCTTTCGCAGTTCGCGGAGCATCAGCTCTTCGATCTCGCGCTTGTCGAAGGGAGTGACGTCGTCGCCATACTCGTGCGAATCGCCGAGGACGACCTCGCCGAGGCCGTTTTGGGAGGCCATCACATGGATGCCGTACTTGTCGAGTTCCGGCGCCTCTTTAGCGACGCGGGCCTTCAGGGCGGGGAGGGAGGGGCACTCGGCGAACGCCTCGTAATGCCGCAGCGTCAGGCCGCCGGCGAGCATCGGCCCCAGGGTCCAGCCGCGCGGCTGCACCGGCGTGCGCATCATTTGCAGTTTGCACTGGCGGAAGCCGGCGTCGGCGAATTGTTCGGGGTAGAGGAAGCGGAAGTCGGTTCCGGCGGCGACGACCACCTTGTCGGCGAGAATGCGAGTGCCGTCGCCGGTCGTCACCCCATGGGCGTCGACCTTCTCGACGGCCGTGTCGTAGCGGAGCTCGACGCCAAACGTCTTCTCCAGCCACGCCGGCATTTTGCTGATGATTTCACGCGGATCGACGCAAACTTCAGTCGGGCTCCAGAGGGCCGCGAGCAACCCGTCGGGCTTCGCTGCGGCCGACATTTTGAGGGCTTCTTGCGGCGGGATCAGCCGGCAGTCGTAGTCGAATGCCGGGGCCATCTGGGCGAACTCGTCGAAGACCGCGAGCTCGTCGTCCCGGTACGCGAGATGAAGCGAGCCGCACGGGCGGGCCCACAGGCCGGTTTCGCGTGCGAGTTCGAGCCACAGGCCGCGGCTCTCGATCGAGGTGCGGTAGAGCTCGCCATGTTCTTGGCCGATCGGCCAAACCATGCCAAAATTGCGGATCGAGGCGCCTTGGGCCTGCCGGTTTCGTTCCAGCAGCACGACGTCCCAGCCGCGGCGCGCGGCCGCCCAGG
>JBGSMO010000473.1:0-6618 GCA_041740115.1 Pirellulales bacterium | reverse complement strand
TGGCTATGCCTATTATGGAAGTCAAGGTCAGGCGGCATTCGTACTTCGTGACGGCAAGTTCCAGCTCTTCAAGGCGTCGCAAGCCGAACCGGGCCGCATGGCGTTCGTAGGTGTGTGGGGCAACAAAGTTGTTGGCGATCTGGCTACTGGAAAGGGAGGGGCAATAAGACACATCGCGTTTGTGGCCACAATTCCCGAGCCGTCGTGCGCCGTTATGCTGACGACGCAAATTGGGATCTTGACCGCCAGTCGTAGATGGATGTGCAGAAGTAAATGTTAGACTTGCTCTGATGCGCCCCACATGCTCACCTACATTCGCTACGCTCTCGACCCAATTTCCGGGGCGACCAAGGTTGCGTCTACTTCCCCCTCTGGTATCCCGCCCTCATCTTTGCCCTCGCCGGCGTCGGCTTTATCCGCTTCCGCCGCCAGTTCTCGATTCGCTCGGCACTAGTGGCGACAACCGTCGTGGCGGTGCTGATCGGGATGGCGGTTACGCTATAACCTTCTAAATGACCAATTACATCCGCTACGCCCTACCGACGCTCTGCTTCGCGATGAGCGACGGGTGCTTGGCTTTCTGAGTTACTTAACCTGGGGGATTTCATGGCTCTTAAACCGACGGCGTTGGTTCTTGCGATCGTGCTGGTAATCGCGTTTGCGGTATCGTCATTGCAACGTCCGGCCCTGGGACAAACGTCGCACAGCGGCCGGCCACCTGTCCAAATTGTCGTTTATCCAGACGGATCGACTGGCTTCTTCGACCCGGCATTGCGGCAGTTGTCCATTTACGGAGCTGACTTAAAGCTTTTGAAGAGCGCCAAGTACGAGCATCCTGGCAAACCGTTAGCGATACTTGAAGCTCCACAGCAGTAACCTTTCACATCGCTAGCGGCGGAGTCCGGCGAGTAATATGCTCCACCAATCGCTCGGCTTTGATTGGGACGGCGATCGTCGCGTTGCTAGTGGGTGTGGTTGTGGAACTTAAGACTTCTATTATGCTCACTTACCTCCGCTACGCCCTGGCGACGTTCTGCTTCGCGGCGAGCGTCGGGTGTTTGGGACTGTGGTGGCGGAGTGTAGCACTCATCGACGTAGTGCATGCCGCAACTGTGTACGCGGGTTCAATGACGCTCAATGCTGAAGTATTCGACGGCCTGGTTGTCGCAGCGTCAGTGCCTAGAAGGCCAACCGATGATGGTTGGTTTGTCGATTCATTCCGTTTAGACGAAAACGGACGTGTTCCGTTCCAAAGAATTGTAGGGCAGCAGGGACAATTCGGTTCATTTGCCAATGGCTTCTTCTACCCCCTCTGGTATCCCGCCCTGATCTTCGCCCTCGCCGGAGTGGGCGTTCTCCGCTTCCGCCGACAGTACTCAATTCGCTCGGCGTTGATCTGTGTAAGCGTCGTCGCTTTGTTGCTGGGGATGGCGGTGGCGTTGTAGGAAGCTCTCGCGGCGGCGGTTAGAATGCGGGGCATGGGACGCCCCTGGTGGAAATACGAACCGCGCCCCACAAGTCAGTTTAGATTTACGATGGCGGCGTTGCTCGCAGTACTGGCAGCCGCTCAATTCGGAATGAATTACAGGCTTGCCGCTGGTATGGCAGTGGTTTCGGTACTCCACTTGTGGCTTGGCTTGCGGGACCGTCGCCGCGAGCGAACTTTGCTCTCTGAGCCCGGCCGGGAGGCTGAGGGCTAGGGCTGCTTTCGCACCGTTCGTCGCCAGCGGGGAAGAAACGAAATAGACGCTTAGAGCCTTGTCTTTATTCTCCCCGTGACCGCAATCAAAGTCGCGATTGCGCAAATGGCTAAAGTGCTTGGCTCAGGAATGATGGTCGCGCGAAAACGTGTGGGGACTGTGAAGCTGCTGCTCATAATAAGTTGGCCGCCCGTCGTGTCTACGCTACCGTAGCGGGCAGGGTCCCATTGAAGGAGCTGGCCGACTCCGGAGACCTCTGCGGTTCCAGAAAGCATCACCCATCCCGCGAGATCCGACACGAAATACGGACCCACGAACAAGTCGCCGGCCAATCGGCCCGCCCGCTTGAATCCAACGATACCATCACTGGTAACAAAGGTTTCTGTGGGAGTAAAAAAGACGAACTCGCCAATGCCCGCAATCGAAATGGCCGCTAACTCGTGGGGCGTATGGTAAATTGGATATGCAGGCCAAGACGGGTCTGAACCAGTTTCAGTAGTTCGGTTAGACGTGTTTCCGATGGCTGTAATTGTGAAGGAGAGTTGAGAGAAGTTGCGTGATCCCAGCCTCCCTGACCCAACGCCAGAATGTTCAAAGACTATCGGTGCTCCCACGACGGCGCGAGGAAGGCAAATACTAGCCACAGCCAAGCAGAACGCGAGTAGACGTGCGGTCATTAGCAACTCCAGATCCGGAGGGAGCCGTCTAGACTAATGCGACGGATTGCTGATTTCAACTATCACGCCGCCTTCGCCGCCCGCAAGTCCGCAAGGGTGACCTTCGCTAGCCGCTTGCGAGCGTCGGCGTGAATCGCTGCGAACGCACCATCCACGTCTGACGCCAACTTGGCGGGCATCGGCGGCATGTCGACCCGTTCCGTCTGACCAATCGGGCCGTCAATCGCCTCGACGATTTCCAGCAGCGTGATCTTGCCAGCCGGCTTGGCGAGTTTGTAGCCGCCTAAGACGCCGCGCGTGCTCTTCACGATGCCGGCTGACACGAGCAAACGCATGATCTGGGCCACGAACCGATCGGGCATTTCGTAGGCGTTGCAAATCGTCATGTTCGAAACGATCTCGCCGGCGGGGGCGCTGGCAAGGTAGGCGGCGGCGGAAATGCCGTAGGTGGCGGCGCGGCTAAGCTTCATCGGTGGAGTCTCCAGTGTGAAGACTCCACATTAGGCAGGGATCGGGTGGGAGTTCAAGGGTTCAGAGAGCGTGCACTGTCCCCATCTCGATCCTTGCTTCTGGGAAAAGCCGTTCAATCCGGTCCCGCTCGACCTGCCATTCTCCGTCGCCGAATCGCAAGTAGATGAACCGCACGGGCTCGTCGCCAAGTAAAGCTCGTAACGCGTTTACCCTCGCAGGCCGATAACCAGACAACGGCGGCGGGGACAATCGCTCAAGAACGAACTCATGGTCACTCCCCATCGCAGCACGCCGCTGTTGAACGATGCTCCCCTGCCACGCGACGACCGCCACGATCGCCGTAACGACCAGCACTACGCGCAGGGTGAAGCGGGGGCGGGGCATGGGACGTTACTGTTTTCCGAACGTGATATCGAGCACTTCAATCGCCAAATCACCATCGGTGACAATATCTCCCTTTGACTTGGATAGGACAGTTGAAGACAGTTCAATGTTCCCAACCTGGTCCTGCAGAATGCGTCTCTCAAACGTAGCATCGAAATCGCCTCTCGCGACCTCTCTGCCTTGCAACGAGACGATGCCGCGGAGCCGTGCCGACTTAATTGCAAACGGGGAAGTGTTTCGCAGTGAAAGAAAGATCCCGCCGGCGTCAAGTGTCGCCACGTCTACCTTCAGCCCATCGATGGCCCACTGTCGCGCGGACGCTTTCGATTGCTCAGCATACACTGCACGCTGCGCCGCTTCTTCATCCGCGACCATCTCTTCAGCACGTTGCCGTGTGGCGTCGTCCTGCTGCCGTTGAACCGCAGCGTAGGCTTTCTCCACCTCTGCGACTTCCTTCGCGTCGTCCATCGCCTGCCGAGCGAGAGCCGCCGTAACGACGAGCCAGACGACGGCAACCAGGCTGAACGCTGCAGCGACGCCGAGGCCGAGTAGAAATCCGGTCCAGACGGGATTGCGGATTCCGACCTTATTGTCATTGTCGTATTCCATGCCGCCCAATCTCCTCCCGCGCCATGCCAATTGCAAGCGTCGGCGCATAAAGAGGGCGTCGCAGTTCTCTTGAAACTGCGACGCCCTCTCCCTGCCAAATGTGGTGATGAGTAGCTCGAAGCTGCTCGCGGATGGACCTCCGCCTCTTTGCGTTGCTAGATCCGCCCCAGTGTTCCGGCGGACGCCATTATATCCGAGGCGTCGGCGGCGCGGAAAATTGCGTCGCCCACAATCACGCCTCGTGCGAACGGAGGGGCGGGCGTGAAGACCGGGGGCCTGGACGGCGCCGGTGGTGGAGTACGACGACTAAGAGTTGGTCACCGGGACCTGAACCGGGCTCTTTGACAACTTCACGCCGGCGGATGCGGAAAAGCTAACCTTCCGCCGGCTGCTTTTCTGGGCGGTGTGCTGCTAGGACATAATACTTCCGACAGCAATCCCGAGGTACGCCGCAAAACCCAGAAGCACCAAACCGATTCCGATCACGAACGCGCCGATTACCCGTGCCTTTGGTCCAGTGATTGGCTCACTGTTGGCTTTGAATACGCCAATCTTAATTCCGGTCGGACCGAACCCCTTAGCGCCCTCCCAGATGAGGAGCCCAGCCCCCAGTATCATAATGAGTTGAACCATCGGTTCTCCTTTTGCTGCCCCTCAGTGTAGCGGGTGAGGAAGCAGCTGGCGAACTCCGCTATACTGGCGGCCATGCTCACCTCATCCCCATGGAGAATCCCCATGCGTACCTTTGCAATGTTGTTACTGGGCACTGTTGTTGGCTGGGCCGCGTCGGGCGTTGATTGGAGCCGGGAAGCTGTCGCGCAAGAAGACGAAGCGCCAAGCTTCGCCCCGCAGAACCCCGACAACGGCGGAATCAGCAATCCCGGCCCGGAGCTAAAACAGAAGATCGCGGAGTGGACTAAAGGGGCGGCGGACTATTCGCAAATTAACCGCTACCAAATCTCCGCCGCCGACAACGGCTGCTACCGCGTCGACACCGCAACCGGGCGTATGTGGCATGTAGCTTTCGGAGTTAAGCCACGGATGATTGCGGGCGAGGTAGAGACGGCGGAATCGCAGGACTAGCGAATATGCTCACCTACCTCCGCTACGCCCTGGCGACGATCTGCTTCGCGGCGAGCGTTGGGTGCTTGGCGTTGTGGGGCTGGAGCATGAACCACAAATGCGTAACCCTCGGAAGCATTTCGCCATCATTCTCTGGGGGAGCAATCGTCATAAATGGCTTGAGTGCGATTCTCTTCTATCGCGGGAATGGTGACCACGAATGGGAGTTCAACGTCGTCGAGATTACACCGAGTTCGACAGTTGGCGAGACGAGTAAAAGGTTTTTTACAGGTAACCTAGGATATTACTTCCCCCTCTGGTATCCCGCCCTTATCTTCGCCCTCGCTGGCGTCGCCGCCCTAAGACTCGGCCGCCGCTTCACGCTCCGTTCGGCGCTGATCGCCACGACGGTCGTGGCTGGGCTGCTGGGGATGGCGGTGATTCTGTAGGAAGCTGCCTCGACGTTGGTTAGAATGCGGGGCATGGCGAAGGCGAAACCCAAATCGACAATTCCGGTGGCGCTCGCGGTTGGCGTTGTGCTCGGGTTTCTCATCTGGGCGAGCATGGCGCTGATGGGGTCCGCCTCCCTACCGGCCCTCCCTGCCTTGCTCGTGATCGGCGCGGTCTGCGGCTTGGTTGCCAGAACCGGTTGCTGACCCCGGCCGGGATGCTGGGGGGCTAGGGTTGCTTTCGCCTTGCCCGTCGCCAGCGGGTATAGTGTGGGGCATGTCAACGATTCTCGGTTATCTTTCGATCGCGGTCTCGTTAGTGTTCTACTCGTGGGCCGGACTTGGCGTTTGGGAGCGAGGCTTGCATAAGATCATGACCACCTCCGGTATTAACAGTTGGATTGATCTCGCTTTCATTACGGCCTTGTTTTGCATCGCTACCGTGTTGCTTTTCGCTGGAGCGTCGTCATTGCTTCACGACCGCGAGTAGTTATGTAAGTTTGCGGCCGGGGAGCGGGGGCGGTAGAGCGGCGGAATCACACGCAGGCGATGTATTGAGAATGGAACCAGCACCAAATTCAAAGCGCCTACTATTTTGGTTGCTGCTGCCCGTCGCGTTGACGATCGCTGCTCTCGTAGGATTCTGTGTCTGGTTCAGGGTCGGCAGCACCGAAGAATGGCATATCTATCAGGCGATGGACGCCGAATGCCATCCGATTTGGCGCGAGCTTTACTTTGGGCGCATCCAAGCCGGTGATGATATTAATGCAATAATGGCGGTCGCTCCGCCGAGCATCGTAGAAGGGGGCATGACTTCCGGTTCATTGCTCTACTACAAAGACTATCAGCCGGGCGATCTTCATTTTACGAGCGTGTCAATCCAAGTCCGGAACGGCAAAGCGGCTTGCGCTTACGCAGGGAGTTGTACTTGGACGCGTCAGTTTTTTGACGAAATCGGTCTGGAGGCCGACTATTTCGGAATGTTTGGAGCCCGCAAGCTCGTGCAGGGCGGAGCGATTTCAACCGAGTAACTCGACACTTCACGCCGCCTTCGCCGCTCGCAGGGATGACCGGGAGTCGTGAATGGGACTTCTCGATAACACAAATCCAGCGGCGACCCATGCAAGTGTGACCGCCATTCTAAAAACGTAGCGCCCGGCGCCCCGAAACTGTAGCGCTAGTTGAGGTGCGGGAATGATTCAGGCCCTCCCGCGTCAGGCCGTTGGCGTAGACTCCTTGTCGTTAGATCGACGACGCCGACGGGCG
>JBGSMO010000472.1:0-14125 GCA_041740115.1 Pirellulales bacterium | reverse complement strand
CGCCCGTCGGCGTCGTCGATCTAACGACAAGGAGTCTACGCCAACGGCCTGACGCGGGAGGGCCTGAATCATTCCCGCACCTCAACTAGCGCTACAGTTTCGGGGCGCCGGGCGCTACGTTTTTAGAATGGCGGTCACATTGTTCATTCTTTTACCCATTTTCATCGTGTCGTCCATCTCGGAATCCATGTTCATCTTGGGATCCATTTTAGGACCATTTCCCACAGCCCTATCGGAACCCGTTTGCTCCCCCGTGCCGCGTCCCAGGGAAGGGCCGAATTCGGGAGATAACGCCGGGCCGCGCGTAATCATGCCCATGCCTGTAGCCATGCTACCTCCTGAAGACATGCCTTTCATCGAATCGCCGCCACTCCGACCCACCATGGAGGACATGAAATTCATCATGTGGTGGAACATGTGGCAGTGGAGCACCCAGTCGCCCGGATTGTTAGCGATGAACTCGATATCGCGGGCCTGCGCAACCGACACCAGGACATTGTTGCTAGGGATCCAGGCGGTGTCAGGAATGCGACCTGCTTCGGTCCCGGTGATCCAGAATGTCAGTCCGTGCAAGTGCATCGGGTGGTGGTCGATGGCGCTGAAGTTGACCAGGCGAATGCGCACCCGCTCGCCCTGCTTGATCACCAAGGGCGTGATGTAAGGGGCCGCCACGCCGTTGAGCGTGAAAAGGTTGAACTCCATCGACATGGTGTTATGGACCGTGGAGCCCGGCAGGATGGCCCATTCCTGGATGATGAAGGCAATGTCGCGGTCCACGGGCGGGTAGTGGGCAACTTTCGGGTGGATGATGAACAGGCCCACCATCCCCATGCCTTGCTGCATGGCCACATGCGTATGGTAAAAGAACGTGCCGTTTTGCTTGAGGGTGAACTCGTAGGTGAACGATTCGCCCGGCTTGATCGGATCCTGGATTAGGCCCTCCACGCCGTCCATGGCGTTGGGAACTTCGAGGCCGTGCCAATGCATGATGGTCGGCTCCGGCAATTTGTTGTGAACAATTATGCGAACCTTGTCTCCCTCGACCGCTTCGATCATCGGGCCGGGCATGCTGCCGTTATAGCCCCATACATCGATCCAAACGTCAGGCAGGACCTCATGCTTGATGTGCTCGGCTGTCAGATGAAACTCCTTGGCGCCGTTGACCATCTTCCAGGGAAGCTTTGGAGAGCCGTCCGGCACCTCGACCGGAACAGGCGCCAGTCCGGCGTCCTGGAAACCCGGCATGAGCTTGCCACGGTCTTGGGCGCTGCCCACGTCAACATTTGCCGCCAGGTGTTGGTCATGCTTGGGCTGAGCAGCCTCTTTGTTGTTAACTGTCTGGCCCTGGCTGTGAGCGGTCTCGCCGCTGCTGAGGAGCGTAAATCCCGCCATTGCCAGGATTCCCCCCAGGACGATACGAAGAAAGATCCTCTTGCGATGAATGTCGGGATGCATTGTCTACGCTCTCCAATAAGGGAAACGATTGTTTGCCTTTGCGGTATAGGATCAGGTTACACCTCTCCCAATTTTAGCATTCAGCAACCCCCGGGCGGTTAACGGGTAAGAGCCGTATACCGAGCGCGTCATACAAACGATGCCTCACCAGGAAGATGTTCTGGCAAGTCCAACCGCGCCACGCCGATGCGGTTGTCCGCCATGCCATAGTAAACGTCGAAGCGGCTCGGCAAACCCATGTCATCCCGCCGGTCAATCGCGGTCGGAAATACGACATTGGACACGATGCCCTCGCGCTCATTGAGCAGTTCGGGCGTCAAGACCGGCTCTGGCGAGCGATAACGGATCAGATGTGGATGTTTCTCATCCAGCATGAGGAGTCCCGCAGAGTAACTCAGCTTGCCCGCCGATTCAGGCCTGCTTAATGCCTGACTCACCCCATGATAGAGGAACAACCATCCTTGCGGAGTCAGGATCGGCGGACTGCCACCGCCGATCTTCAACTGCTCCCAGGACGCGATCGGAGTCGCTAGCCGCCGGTGCGAATCGAAGTGGCAGAGGTGTTGATGTTTGTCGCAGACCTCATTGACCAATGAATGATAGGAAATCCAGATGCTCTCTCGAAGGATATCCACGACGCGCGGAAACCGGCAGTGAAGAGTTTCGTCCGGCCCGGTGCCTGGAAAGAGCGGACGATGGATGAGCGCCATGGCAGGTTGTCCGTCCGTATCGGAGATGGCGATGGGAAAGAGCAACGCGTCTTTGTTGGCAACGTCATTGAAATCCACATCCTCATACGGCATGAAGATTGCCAGCCCCAATCGCTCCCATTGAAACAAATCTTCCGACATGGCCAGCGCGATACGTGGTCCCCGAGAAGAAAGCGCCGTGTAAGTCATCACATACCGCTGCAGCGGCTCGATGAAAGTGATGCGCGGATCCTCGCAACCGCCGCCGTCGGGCCGAAGTTCGTAATCGGCCTCTGGCTCCAGCGCAATGCCCAATCGCTCGGCGCCCACGGGGTCTCCGGCCTCGTTAAATCGCACCTGCGCGATGCCAATTCGCGAGTAGTTCCCACGCGCCACCAACCGGGGAAAGAGATAGAGTTGCCCGTCGCGACCGCGCGCCGATGCCGGATTCAACACGCCTTCCACCTCCATCGGATTGCCTGGCTCTGGCTCCATCACCAGCCCGAGTCGCTGTAACTGAAAAGAGGCATTCGCGCCGACTTGCTCAGTTATTGGCTTCATGGCCTGCTCGCTCTCGGATAATTGTGTTTTCGAGTTGGGCTCATGCTCAGTGATGCTTGTAGAAGCCGACACCCTTGATGTCATTCCATGAGGTTGTTTGATGGCAGAGGAAGCACTGATTCACCTCGGCTTTCTTCAAGCCAGCGGTCTTCATCGAAACCATTTTGAAGTGCTCCATGTAGTGGCTCGGCGGAGCTTGGTGACATTGCGCACATGATCGCGAGGCGAGTGAAGGGTGACGAAATTCGGCGATCGTCCACTTCGATGTGGTGTGGCACTGCATGCAGTCTGCGCCAAACAGGCCGCGGTGCCGGTCTTTAGTTTGGTGGCAGGTCGCACAATTGAGCAGCGACTCCTCGGGCTGGAGTTGCGCCGCGTGCGGAGCCATGTTGCTTTCCTTGACCCAGGCGACGATCGAATCTCGCTCTTCGTCGTTCACGGCAGCCTTTTGGATTTGCCGTAGGCCGATGCGCGCCAGCGCGACATGATCCATTTTCGTTGTGCGTGGGACAGGCCCCTGGTGTTCGAGATGGCACGCAGCGCACGCGGCAATATCGGCGTGAAAGGCGCTCGGCTGGCGTTGCAGAAGGGTCGTGTTGTCGGCGTGACAGACGATGCAGTTCTTGGCCTCGACGCCCTTCCCAGACGTGTGGCAGGCGGCACAGTTATGTTCCAAAAATGCGTGGGGCTGAGAAAGATCGCCAGGGCTGGCCATACGTTGCCAGGCTGATTTATCCAACACCGAGGCGCGTTCATTGCCGGGAAAAGCTCGCAGGAGGTAGAACACCGCAAACGGCGCCAGCGCGATGAATAGGAACCGTCGCAGTTTCACCAGAACCACCTTAGTCCAAAATGGATTCCTGCCCAGACGTGTAGCCCAAGCAGTACATAGAAGACGACGGAGAGAATGATGTGTAGCTTCAGAGAACGGGCGAACCAGCGTTTCAATAGCTCATGGGTGCGGACCGCGTACTCCAAGTCCGCCACGGATTCGGCGATGCGGACGACCTCGCCCACTGGGCCGCCGGAAGGAAGCTCGAACCCAAACGATGCCAATCCGGCCGTGAGAAGGGGCGCCTTGGGAATCGCTCTCATTTCGGCCGGGGAGTTTTCGAGTACGCCCCAGGCGCTGTCGAGATCGCCCCGGGCCGTTTGCAGCAAGAGTAACTTGTCGGTAATCTCATGGCCGACATAGGTGAGGAGATAGCGAACCGCAAACCCACTCACGACGACGAGCAGCATCACTGCGGTTAACGCGATTCCCAGCGGGCTGTCGAACTTATGTCCGGTGTGAATGATAGCGAACATAGGGCCGAGAATTCCCGCGTAGACGTGCGCGGCGAGCAACGACTGCATCGAAACGTGCGGCGTTATTCGACCGTTGAGGACGGGAATACGCTTGACGAGCGGGTACGCGAGCGGGACAAGCATGAGTACGGCCCCCGCTATCCCGAACGCCGCCCCCACTCCACTGCCCGCAAAGCGCGGCGAGCGATGAACGAGAAAGCCGAGCCAGCTAAATAGCAAGATGCCGACGACCCCGGTGACGACGATGCGTTCGCGTTCCTTCATGGCTACGCCTCCACCGCGACGTCGTCCTTCGGCTTCGCTTGGCAGGCGAGAATGATGCCGTTAGCCTTGTCGTCAGGATCGAGAGCGTCTTCAACCGCCATCTCAACTTCGCCCGAAGTCATCTTCACCTTGCACACGCCGCAGGTGCCGACGCGACATGAGTTTTCGATTCCGACGCCGAGTTCCTCAGATAGTTCGAGAATGGTCTGACCGACGCGGACCCGCGCCAACTTGTTGTTCTTTGAGAATGTGACCGTTGGACCAGTCGCACGGGCAGTAGGCTTAACGGTGGTTCCGGCGGCGGCTGGGGTCGGCTTGGCTGCACCGAACAGTTCGGTCTGCACTTGGTCCGGAGGAACTCCAAGCTCGCGGAGGAGATCCTTCGTTGAGTCCATCATCGACGGCGGCCCGCATAGGTGGATTCTCCGCGAAGCAAGGTTGGGAATCATCTGCGAGAGCAATTCTTTAGTGAGATGTCCGCGCGGCCCGTTCCAATTTGTCCCTTCTGGACGAGACATCGTGACGGCGACGTGGAGTTTCAGATTCGCCTGCTGAAGCGCCGCGACCTCATTTGCAAACATGAAGTCATTGGGCGCACGGCACGCATAGACAAAGAAAATATCTCCGGGCCATGACCGCTCGGTGAGATAGCGCATGACGCACATCATCGGCGTGATCCCTACGCCGCCGGCGATCAGCACGATGCTGTCCGCTTCTGTCCCAGTAAACGTAAACCGCCCGACCGGCCCCGCCGCTTCGATCGGATCGCCGGCCTTGAGTAAATCATTGATATGACGCGAGACCGCGCCCCGTGGCTCACGCCGCACAGTCAGGTCGAGGTATTCTCGCTGCGTTGGGGAGGATGAAATCGAGTACGAGCGGTTCATTCTCGCGCCGCCGATCCCGAATGCGACGTTGAGAAACTGACCTGGCACAAATGTAAAAGGGAGGAATCGATCGCCGGTCGAAGGTACAAGGCGAAATGTTTTCACCGTTGGCGTTTCCGTGACGATACTTCTCACGCGGAGCCGCCCTCGCCAACTCGCGGTGACAGGCGATGCTGAGGTCGCCTCCGAAATAGTCGGTGACGCGGCGGACGAAGCCGAAGTAGATTTGGAAAGAGGCGAGCCTAGAGGATTATCCGATGCATTCCCGACGCCTCCACCCGGAACGGGGATTGAGGGTGACCCGCCGGGCGGCGAATTCAGTCCTACAGGCGGAGTGCCCGGCCAGAACGGTACGGGCGCTCCGGCAAGCGGCGGAGACGCTCCGGGCGGCGGCGGACCTGAGCCGGGTTCAAGACGCCCAAAGAGGGCCGCTGCACGGCGCATCTTCAGGAAGTACATGACGACCATCGCCAGCGCAAATGCGACCAGCAGTCCCATTGTGAAAAGGTGAAACGGCGTCACGCCGAGGTAGACGCGTGCCTCGTCGCGCGGAATGGGAGACGCGAGATTCATCTCGCGCTTGAACCAGGTGAGCGCCACGTTACGCGGTGCGCGGCCCTCGACCAAGGCGCGGCGCGCGGCAATGCCGCTCTCCAGCTGCGCCGCGCCTTCGCGCAGCCGTGTCATGGCCTCGTGCATCGTGAAGTAATCGCCGACTTGCGCGCCGGCGTTGAGCGTGTCGAGCGATTGCGACATCAGGGCGACGCCTGCGTGCATGCGTGCCGCGGCTTGCTCCTCGACTTGCTTGCGCTGCTCGGGCGAAAGCTCTGGCAAGGCCATGAGTGAAGGATACAACTCCTTCGGCGGCGCCTTGCCCATTTCGTTCATCATCTCCCCCATGCCGTCCATCACTCCGCGTGCGACGCCGGGCGAGGTAACCGGCATAACGCTGGATCCGCTGGCCGGCATCGCATCGGCTGCCTGACCGGGGTGGTGGCTCGCGTGTTCCTCGGGAGACTGCGCGCGCAGGACAGGCGCCCAGAGAAGTCCCACGAGGAGGCCGAGCGCTGTGGGGACGCGAAAGAAGCGCCGCGTATAGGTTGGATGGAATGTTGACTTCATATGAGGCTTTGGAAATGTCGAATTCCGCCCGACGACTCATGAATTGTTCGAGCCGTTCACCAGGTGCTCTGGTCCATTCCACAGGCCATTTTGATTAGTTCCACGGCTACTGTCACTTATTTCGTGGCGCACACGCCCATGGCGCCCCTCAACTTGCGAGCAATATGTCGTCACTGCGATTGTCGCAGGACGAGCCAGCGAAGAAGGCGTTAGAGAGATCAACGCTTGTAGGACGGTGCGCTGGGGTGATGCCAATCACATGTCGCCCATAGGTGGCGCGGCTTGTCCTGGTTTCATCGAACCGCCCCCCATCTCCATTTGGTCGTCGTCCATCATTCCGGCGTCAGCGTCTGCGGGGTCGGCTTGGCTAGCTGGCATTGAATCGCTCTCCATCATCTTTTCCATCATGCCGACTGTCCGATCCATCATTTGCACAGTCCTATCCATTGTGCCGACCATCGTTTCCATCATGCTCATCATTTTGTCGAGCCTTGCTGCCATGCCCGCATCGACGCCCGAAACTGACGCACCGCGACCCATCCCGTCCACGCCAGTCGCACCCCTGGCCGGCTGCATGGATTTCATTTTTGTCATGGCATTGTTCATCATTCCCATGCCGCCCATAGCTGGCGCGCCTTGGTTGGGCTGCATCGGCCCCATTTCATCCATGTCATCATCCATCATGCCCATGCCCTGTCCACTTGATCCAACCGACTGCGCGGGCGCGTTCGTCGCGGCCGTAGCATCGTGCTTTATGGCGACTTCCAGTTGGGCGACTTTGGTCTGCAACTCTTCTAACTGCCGCGTGAGCGACGTTTGATGTGACTGGTGAGTGGGGTCTGGCTTTTGTGCGACCGCGTAAGGTGGAGCAACCAGTACCGCGACGATCAATAGCGCCAGTAGCAATCGGACTCTGCGAACCGACCGAGAACAGAAGTCGTAATTCATGGGAATTTTTCTTGTTATGTTTCGCACGCAATAAAGGAAGCAAGGTCGCCGAACTGAACGACGCTGCCCGAATATTCAGCTGGCGCCACGAATGAACCCTCGTCCATCACTCCAAATATGCGACTTATGCGTTACGTCGCGTTCGCATTAGATGGACCGAAAAATGGAGTTCCCGGCCAACAAATTTGACCGGGAACTCCTCCAGTTCCGAGCTTTTGTCAAGAAACTTAGGCGGCTTGGCTAGCAGACTGCCATACGCGCACCAATTTGTGATGCTGACGCGGGCGGTTGACTAGCCGCAAGCTATTTGCTTGGAGCAGGCGCGGCCGGCTCGCTCTCTAGTTGCTTCATCAGCTCTTTGTGCTCAGCCATCACCTTGCCGAGCGCGGCGTCGACGTCGTCGCAGCACTTCATCGTTCCCTCTGCATCAATTGTTTCCATCTGGCACATTTCGTGCATTTTTGCATGCGATTTGGCGGCGACCGCCAATTGCTTGTCAATCGAATCAAGCGACGTCAAGATTTGCTTGTCAGTCGTCCCCTTCCGCAGTTCCGTGAACTGCTTCTGAGCGGCAGTGATGTTCTGACCGACTCCGGCCGCTTCGTGCTGCGCCATTTCCCGAGTGATCGTCGGCGCTTGACGGGCGTAAGTCCGATAGCCGCCAGAATAATCGCGGGCATGGCGGACCGATCTCCCGCCGGAGCTTCCCCAAAAGTTATTGCTGTAATCACCGCGAGCCTTCGCCGTGCCGATTGGCGGAGCAGCCGCGACCACGTCGACCACAACGGTCGCAAGCAGCGAGGACGCAACGAGCGTCATGCAAGCAATACCAATAAACTTACTCATCGAAAAACTCTCCTGTACTTAAGGAAAAACCAAGTCCTAAGAAACGCCTCTGGCCGGAACGTCCAAAGCCAGAAGCGACATTGAGACGGCGTACCTCTCCTCCAATCGCTCTAGTCGTTGAACTTTCTGGGATCAGTCTTCGGCAATGCCCAACGGTCAACCGTCGCTGATCCGCGCCGACTGGGCGAATATCCCGAGCCGCCGGAGTACGCACGCGGAGCGCTCGCAGCGGGAGCGACGCTCGGTTCCGGGGAGTACGAGAATCGCCGTCCCGACTGAGGCGCCACGGCTGTCGGTCCGCACGGGCTTCCGGTAACGGCGCCGGCGCCAGCCGCGTTATTGGTCGCCGGAGCATACGAGAACCGACGCGACTCAACTGGAGCCTCTGCGACCTGAGGCGCCGGCGATACGGCCGCTGGCGCTCGGGCGATCATCGGCGAGGATGGCACCGCCGGAGCGCGATACTGATAGGCCGGCCGCGACCCAGCCACCGATCGCTGCGATTGGGTAGCGTTCCAACCCCGGTAGTCGCCCCGCGCCTTGGCAGTGCCGATTGTAGGGCCGGCTTGCGCCGCGCTGGCGGCAGCCAATGCGAAAGCTAAGGACAGAATCAAAGTCTTACGAACGTTCATGGTACACCTCCGGAAAGACGAAGCGACAGACAGACCGTCACTCCATATGTGGAACACAAAAAGAATTGGTGATTTTCAAATGCGCGGCTCAACGCCGCTAAGTCGCGCGGCTAAGTGCATGACCGAGCGCAAAAATCACGTCAACATCGTAGGCAAGTGTGCTGCTCTACGAGTGTTTGAAGGCGTTGCCCGACATAGAAGAGTGACTGGACCTGTGCAGCCCGGCCGGTGTCGGCCGGCAGAAGATGTAGATAAGTTGCAGCGAACTTTATCTTGGCTAGATCGTGAAAGTCCGATTGGTTGCTCAACGGGTACTGCTCGCGATCGGGATGGGACTCTAGGCAGCGGCACACACGACAGCGGCAGCGATCTCCGCAGCAGCTGTGGGAATGGCTTGACAGTTGCGCCGACGCATCCGGGCATGTCGCCATGGCCTGAGACGCACCCCAGGGAGCGAATCCAAGACTCGCCGCGAGAGCGACAGCGACAATTCGTAGAAGTGAGGTACTGATAGTCTTCATGGGAGAGTTCTCGCTTGCGGCGTGGAACGCCGCTTACGGTAAAGCATAAGGCACTTTCCGCGCCAAAGACGAGTAGGACCTCGGGACGCGCAAACTCCCCCAAAAGGCGCGACGTCCGGACACACTGATCAGGGTTCACCGTAAAAACGTGCTTGTCCGCACACCAGCGCGCCAACATGATGGGGGGTTCCGCACGATTTGGACGGTAAACGCATAATTTTAGAGAATCTATGGGGAGCCGGACGCCGCGGCCGCGGCCTTGGCATTCATAATTGCGGTGGCAGCTGACCGGTGATCCAACTTGCTCTTGTCACTTGCAGCATCCTGTCGTGCAAGTAGACGAGGAATTGCTTGGGCTTGAGCCACTTTGACCGGCGTAGTAGGAGCGAGTCTCCGACTCCGGCGTCGAAACCGCCCGGTCGATTTTTGACGATGCTGACTCTAGAGACTTTGCTGTACCTCCAAGTTCATCAGGCATTAGCGAGGTCGGGGCGTTCTTGGCTGCCACGTCCTGATTTGTTCCCCGACCGCCTAACGCCCGCGGCCACAGTTTCGTCGTCTGGCATCCAGTCGATGACACGTTAATTACGAACACGAGGATCCACATCCGACGTAACCAAAGTAATCTCATCTGCCAGCCTCCTTGCCAGTTCTAGTAATTCGTAAAAGCCGCTACGAGAAGGTCCAGCGTTACCATCTCCATGCCGCTTTGCCGCTACTTTGCGGCACAAAGCGTCATCCGCCAAAAGGAGCCGGCGAGGCGGAGCGCCTTCGAACTGCGTCCTGTCGTCCGACGACGCCCACTCCGCCCTGCTGCTAGCCCCTAGTAGACGCGTCTAATTCTTTGCCGTGGCCGCCACCTTCGCCTTCAGTTCGGCCGCCGTAGCGAGGGTGCGATCAGGGTTCGCTAGAGCTTTACGCCGACATCCAGCGCAACAGAGGAATACGGGCTGATCCTTCACCATTATCTTGATCGGCGTCCCCATCGAACCGAGCGGGTTGTCTGCCATGACGGCGCAAAATCCTTGGGCCTTCGCCACGCGTCGATCGGCTGGGCTGAGTTTGGCAAAGGTCGCTTCCGTCTCGGCTGCTGCCACAACCTTCGCCTTCAACTCCTTCACTGTAGCGAGGGTCTTGGCCGGGTCCGCCATCGCTTTCGCCTCACATCCTTGGCAGCAGAGAAATACTACCTCCGAACCGACGGATATTTTCAACGGCGAGCCCATTGTTCCCAATCGATGGTCAACCATCACGGCGCAAAAACCCTGTGCTGCGGCCAACTCGTGATCGGTCGGACTCAGTTTGGCCATGTTAGCCTCGATCTCCTTTTCCTCTTGAACCGCGTCTTGCAGCTTTTTCGCCGTCGCCAATGTCTTGGCCGGATCAGCCAGCGCCTTCTTCTGGCAGCCTTTGCAGCAGACAAAGACCGCTTCGTCATTGACGACGACCTTCAACGGCAAGCCCATCGCGCCTAGCGGCATATCGGTCATTACGACGCAGTAGCGCTGCGCCGCCGCAAATTCGCGATCTTGTGCGCTCAACTTGTCCAGATTCGCCTCAATCTTGGCAGCTTCTTCTGCATCGGCTGTTCCGTGATCGTGTTCGCCAGTGGCAGACGCCTCGGTATGCTCGCCGTGATGGTCATGCTCCTCCTGCGCTACGCTCAACGGCGCACCGAGCGCTAAATACAGTCCAATCAGTCCAGAATTCAACAATATTCTCATGATATTTTCCATGTGTAGACGTATATCGAAACATGTCGGCGAGTGCCCGTCGACAAACTCTTGCGTACTAGAACTATTCACGCTTATGAACGTTGGACTACTTCATGCGCGCCTCCATTCAGGGGATCGAAAACGGATTAGTACATGCCGGTTAATTTCACTTGTTGCGATGATCGTTTGCAGCGCACCGTGACAGCGCAGCGTCCAGCCCCGTTCCCCTACTCTCGTTCGGAGTCGACATGATCACGCCCTCCGCTCTGCTGAGCTTTTGGAAAACAGTCCATGGGCTTCGCTTTCATCTAAAAGCGGCCGATGCGAATTCACTGACGGATCCTTTGCTTCGAAGCAAGGCTGTTCCCTCAACAGGGGCCTGCCAAACTTGAAAAAAAGAGCAGGCGTCACCACTTGATCGAGAAGCGTCGAGGCGAGCATGCCGCCGAACACGACGACAGCCAATGGATGGAGAATTTCCTTGCCCGTTTGACCAGCGCCAAACAGAAGCGGCAAGAGGCCGATGAAGCTCGTCATGGCCGTCATCATCACCGGCGCGAGCCGTTCCAGCGTTCCGCGAATGATCATCCGCTCGCCAAACTCCTCGCCTTCGTGTTTCATCAGATGAAGGTAGTGAGAGATCATCATGATGCCGTTGCGGCTCACGATGCCGATCAGCGTGATGAAGCCAACCCAATGGGCGACAGAGAGGCTTGTCGCTTCCGCCCAAACTTTGGGCCATTGCCACCACGGCGCAGCCTCCAGCGCGTCCCAAGCTGGCCATTGAGTGACGAGCAGTGCGATAACTGATCCCATCGCCGCGAGGGGAATATTGACTAAGACTTGCAGAGCGGCGGCCCACGATTCCAGGGCTTTGTAAAGCAGCAGTAAAACACCGACGATGGAAAAGCCGCCTAAGACGGCAAGTCGAAAATTGGCTTGCTGCTGCGCTTCGAATTGCCCGCCGTACTCGACGTAATAACTCCCAGGCAACTCGGTCAATCGCTCTTCGACGGGCAAAGCCGCCTCGCGAATGTCGTTGACCACGCTGGCCAGATCTCGCCCGGCGACATTGCAGAACACAACGATTCGCCGCTGGACGTTTTCGCGGTTAAGCGTATTGGGACCGGTCGTATCCAGGACTTCAGCGACTTGTCCTAAGGCGATCTTTCGTCCCGATGGGGTTTCGATAATGGTCTTATTGATGGTCTCCGGATTGTCGCGCGAAGCCTCGTCGTACCATACGACCAGATCAAAGTACCGATCCTCATCGAGAATCTGAGAGACGACGCGCCCCTTATAGGCCGTCTCCAGGAGCTCGGCCACATCCCCCGGCGCAAGTCCGTAGCGAGCCGCTTCTTGATGATTGACCTTCAAGCGCAATTGCGAAACCTCGACCTGCGGCTCCGTCTGGAGGTCGACCACGCCAGGTATCTGACTGATCCGATCTTGAATGTCTTGAGCCGCCATTCGCAACTCTTGCAGGTCTGGTCCGAACACTTTCACGGCAATCTGCGCCCGGACGCCCGACATGACATGATCCAACCGGTGGGAAATGGGCTGACCGATGTTGATGCGAACATTCGGAATGCTCGTCACCTGATCGCGGACGTCGGCAAGCACCTCTTCGCGCGGGCGGCTGACTGTCTCGTAAGTCCAAAGATGAGCTATGGGAATCATCCGGAGCGCCGCGTAGAACACGCCCGGTTTGGGGCGCTCATGCTCTAATAAGCGAACGTCGATTTCGGAAGAATTGACCCCTTCGGCATGCTCGTCGAGTTCGGCCCGTCCCGTTCGGCGGGAGACGGAAACCACTCCCGGCACGTCGAGGATTAGCGACTCCGCGCGGCGGGCCACGCGGTTACTCTCCTCCAAACTCGTCCCCGGCTCGGTCTGTAAACTCACCGTGAGCGTTCCCTCGTTGAATGGAGGAAGAAACTCACCGCCCATCCACGCAATCGAAGCAAGCGACAGAACGACAAGCACTGTGACTGCCGCAAGTACCGCATTGGCGTGCCGAAGCGTAACGCGGAGCACGCGTTCAAATCCGATCTTTAGCCAACGAAGAATAAACGGATCCTCGCGCTCATCGAGGAACTTAGCATTGGGCAAAAGATACGATCCCAGTACCGGCGTCACGGTGAGGGAAACTGCCAGTGACGCCATCAGTGACGTGATGTACGCGACCCCCAATGGAGCAAAAATCCGGCCCTCCAACCCGCTCAGCGAAAACAGCGGCAACACCACCAACGCAACGATCAGCGTGGCGTAGACGATCGAGTTGCGGACCTCAGTCGACGCTTCATAAATGACTTGCAATGGCGGCTGAGGATTCTCGCGGTGGCGATTCTCCTTGAGGCGTCGGTAGATGTTCTCGATATCAACGATCGAGTCGTCCACCAAATCGCCAATGGCGACGGCGATTCCGCCGAGCGTCATCGTGTTGATGGAAACTCCAAACCAACGGAAGGCGAGAATCGTCAGCAGAATCGACAGAGGCATCGCCGTCAGTGAACTGACACTGACGCGAAAGTTCCACATAAAGAGGAACAAGATGACGACGACCCACAGCGCCCCGTCGCGTATCGCTTCGGTGACGTTGTGGATCGCCGCTTCAATGAAATCGGCCTGCTTAAAAATGCGCCGCTCAATTACCGCTCCTGGTGGCGCTTCGGCTTGGAGCTGATCGAGCACAACGCTAATTTTGTCATCGAGAACGAGCGTATCTGCGTTCGGTTGTTTTTGGACCGCCAAGATCACCGCAGGTCCGCCAGACGGGCCGCTTTCTTCATTGACCCATACGCTGCCGTCGCCGCGCCGTACCGGCCCGCCGAAGCGGACGTCGGCCACGTCGCGAATAAGCACTGGCCGCGGATCGCGCCACAAGACGGGCGTCTGTTCAATATCTTCAAGGGTGACGCTTTGTCCGCTGATGCGGATCAACGATTCGCGCGTGTCGCGCTGCATGACGCCGCCGCCGGCGATAATGTTGGCCTTTTCCGCGGCGGCCGTGAGTTGCTCCAAGGTGACGTTTTGCGTGTGACCGCCATTCTAAAAACGTAGCGCCCGGCGCCCCGAAACTGTAGCGCTAGTTGAGGTGCGGGAATGATTCAGGCCCTCCCGCGTCAGGCCGTTGGCGTAGACTCCTTGTCGTTAGATCGACGACGCCGACGGGCG
>JBGSMO010000466.1:0-6783 GCA_041740115.1 Pirellulales bacterium | reverse complement strand
GGCGCGGGCGAGTCGAATCGCCGCGTCGAGCAGCACGTCGCCGCCGCCGGGCGAGACGTCGTCGACGAGTCCCATGGAGGCGGCGGCTTGGGCGTCGATCGGTTCGCCGCTGGTGATCAGTTCGACCGCGTTGCTCAGCCCCATGATCCGCGGCGCGCGGGCGGTGCCGCCCCAGCCGGGATAGATGCCGATCTTTACTTCGGGGAAACCCAAGCTAGTTTCGCTATTGGCGACCATCATGCGGCGATCGCACCAGACGGCGAGCTCCGCGCCGCCGCCAACGCAGATGCCTTCGATCGCAGCGATGGTGACGAACGGCGTTTTTGAGAGCCGGCCGAAGAGCTGCTGGCCGCGGCGCGAGATCTCAACGATCTGTTCGGGCGGGGCGTCGATGTCGGCGACGAATTCCCGCAGGTCGGCGCCGGCGATGTAGTTGCCTGGCTTAGTCGAACGAATGATGAGGCCGGCGAGGTCGGTCCGTTTTTCGAGCGTCGTCAGCAGTGCGTCGAACTCGGCGAGCGCCGGCCGCGACAGGATGTTGGCGCCCTTGTTGGGGTCGTTGATCGTGATGACCGCGATGTCGCTGGCGGGCGACTCCAGGTGGAAGAGCAAACAGTCAGCCATCGTCGCCGCCTTGAGAGTTGGTCTAGGGAAAGAAAAGGGTAACCACGACGCGGGGCGCCGCGAATTCACCTCGCCGCACGTCGCTGCTATGTTGGCATTCTATGGAAACGCCCCCCCCGAGCCCAGTCATTGCCGATGTCGCTTCGCCGCGAGCAGGAAATCCCTGGACGCTTCCTTTGGTGCTGGCTGTCGGGCTAGCGGCGGCCTCTTGGCTGCTGATGGCGGTTCGCAACGATCCTGACGCTCCGGGGGCTGCTGGCGCGGCGAAAGAATCGCCCGTTGCCTGGACGCCGCCGACGGCTACCGGGGAGACAGTCGCCCTGGAGATCGACTTCGGCAACGGCGCCCGCCGCGAATACGTCACCCTACCCTACCGCGACGGTATGACGGTCGGCGACGCCCTGCGGTTGGCACGCGATTTCGGCCCCAGCCTGGCGTTCACCCATCAAGGCGAGGGGGAGCTGAGTTTCCTGACTTCGCTCGACGGAGTGGCGAACCAAGGCCCCAGCGGCCGATTTTGGCTCTATCAGGTCGACGGCGAACGGGCCGACGTGAGCTACGAAGTGAAGCCCCTCGCCGCCGGGCAGCGCATCTTGTGGCAATTTAAGGAACCCGAGTAGAATTGAACGCCGCCGGCCGCGCTCTGCCGCCTGCGCCGAAATCGCGGCCGAATTCCCGCCGCTGAAGCCCAACTCCACGCTTTGATTCCCGCCATGAACCGAGACACCCTTCGCGACCTGACTATCTTTGCCCTGTTGCTCGCCTTCGGCGTGCTTGGTCGCTGGGCCCAGCCGGCGTGGAACTTTACGCCGCTCGCGGCGGTGACCGCGCTGGGGGCGTTTTACTTCCGCAGTTGGATGCCGGCCGTGTTGCTGCCGGCGACGCTGTTGCTGGTTTCCGACCTGATCTTGCCGTCGCATGACAGCTGGCAAGTGCAGGTATCGGTTCACCTCTCGGCGCTCGTGCCGCTGATGCTGGGCCGCGCCGCCCGCGGGCAAGCCGGCTGGCGTCGCGTCGCGTTCTGGGGAATGTGCGGCTTCGTTCCGGCGACGGTGTTTTACCTCGTCACCAACTTTGCCGTCTGGGCTTCGAAGAGCTTGTACGCTCCAACGGCGGCCGGCTTGGTCGAAAGCTATGTGAAGGGGCTGCCCTTCTACCGCACGATGTTGGCAGGCGACGTCTGTTACATCGCGCTGATGACCGCCTGCCTGGCGGCGGCTCACCTGCTGCAGCCTACGGTGCTCGAAAAGCGCGTGAAGCGAGGCTAGAGGTTGAGTGATTAACCGGCCGCCGCTGCCGCTTCTTCGGCCGCAGGCTTGGCAGCCGGCGCCGCCGGTTCTGTTGCCGCTGGTTCAGCCGGCGCTTCCTCGGCGTCTGCTTCGGGCTCGGCAGTGTCCTCTGCCGGTTCCTCAGTGGCTGGCGCTTCTTCGCCAAACTCGTCTGCCGCCGGCTCATCTTCCGCTGCTGCGGCAGGAATCCAAGTGGCGACGAGCTTGCTGACGTCGACCGACAGGTCTTGCACCGCCGGGGCGATGTTTTCAATCAAGGCCTTCTCTTCCGCCGCTGGTACGGCGACGCCCCGTAGGGCGACCGCTAGTTCGTTAAGTTTCGCCTTCGACTCGTCGCTGCCTCCCGCGGCCACGGCGCTGGCGCCGTCGGCGATCGCCAGCAAGCGATCGATCATGCGGCGACGTTCGTAAGTGGGGCCCAGTTCCTCGGGCATCGTCATTCCCATTCCGCCGCCGAAGCCGCCCCCATAGCCGCCGCGCATCCCCATTTCTCCGCCGCGACCGCCGAAACCACCGCCTCCGCCGGGGGCAAGTACCACCCCTCCTTTAAACAACTCGTCGAGATATTTCTTGGCGTCCTTTGCCTCGACCGAGAGGACCTGCTTCGCCAAATCGCCTAGCGCGACAGTCATCGCGTCGAGGTCGAGTCCCTCGGCCGTCTGGTACATGTCGGGCTTCAGGAGTTGGGCGATATTGCAGCGATCGTCCAAGTCGATGGATTTGTCGGAGATGAGCGTCACCATCGTCTGGTGGACCTCAGGAGTCATCCCCTTCGCGACCTGTGCGGTCAACAGCTTAGCGGCGTTCTTGCGAACCCAGCCATAGACCGCCGGCGAGGCGTCGTCCGGCGTCTCCTTGCGGAGTGCGATCGCGGTGGCGGCCTTGGTGACGCGCTCGGCCAGGGCTGGTTCGAGGCCGGCCATGCGTCGTTGCAAGCCGATGATCGCGGCCACCTTCAGTGCAGTCGGAACCGGAACCTTGGCGAACTCGTCGCTCTCCAACAGCGAGATCAGCACTTCGGTCGCAGGCGGGAGCGGCGTGCCAGGAGTTTGCTCAAGTTGCCCGACGATCAGCGCCGCGTTGTAGCGGACGGCCGGGTGATAGGAGCCCTTGGCAATGGCGCCCATCGCCAAGAGGGTTTTCGAATTGAGGTGGTCGCGCGCCCCCTGCGACTTGGCGGTGTTGATGTAACGCGTGAAGAGTTGCTCGCGTAACGTCGAAAGCTGTCCCAGCGTCTCGGGCGGGTCATAAGCCGTCATTGCTGGGAACTGATACTTCAAGAAGTAGTCGTCGAGAACCTTGGTCTCCTCGGCTCCCGGGGCGTTCGTGTCGCGCAGGATCGTCGCCACGCGCCCAGCGAGCGCGCGAGCTTGAGCCAACTCAAGCTGCGGTTTCAAAGCGCGATAGTTCTGCGCCGCTGCCGGGCGAGCGACGCCGCATGCGGCGGCGACCAGGGCCAAGGCGAAGATCGCCATGGTGAAGATAGACTGCCAGCGCGAACGACCTGAATGGGTCATGACCTGTAGCTCCCTCGTGAGTTCCGGCGGACCTGCTTCGTGCCGCCAACGCCCAGCGACGGGCGGAGTCGAATTGCGGAAATGGCGCGAAGCGGTCCACAGTCCACCCTACTCACGGGGCTTCGCGAATGTCAAGCTAGGGGCTGTTTTCTCGGGGGTTTTCACGAATCGTCTGGCCCGAAACTCCCTCCGCCGTTGGCCTGCCGAAAGGAAGTCTGTGACGCTCCTCTACGCCGATCGCCGATTTCTCGACCATCAGACCGGGAATCACCCCGAATCCCCTGTCCGACTGGAGCAGATATCCGCTCGACTGGCCAGTTCCGGTCTGGCTGACCGCTGCCAGCGACCAGCATGGGAGCCGGCGAGTGACGCCCAGTTGCTGGCGGCCCACGACAGCGATTACCTCGAATCGGTCGCCGAACTCTGCCGTCGCGGCGGCGGGCGGCTCGATGCCGATACGGTCGTTTCTCCCGCTTCGTACGACGTGGCCCGGTTGGCGGCCGGCGCGGCCTGCGACGCCACTCGCCGGGTATTGACGGGGGAGGAAATCACGGCCCTCTGCTTGGTCCGGCCGCCTGGGCACCACGCTTTGGCTGACCGGGCGATGGGATTCTGCCTGCTGGGCAACGTCGCCGTTGCGGCGAAGCTGGCGGTTGACGAGTTTCAGCTCGATCGCGTGCTCGTCGTCGACTGGGACGTCCACCACGGCAACGGGACGCAGGATCTGTTTTACGACGATCCCCGCGTCGGCTTTTTTTCGATCCACCGCTGGCCCTTCTGGCCCGGGACAGGCGCCGCTGATGAAACGGGGCACGGCGACGGCCTCGGCGCGACGCGCAACCTGCCGGTCACTTTCGGCACGTCGCGTCGCGACTACCTGACGCGCTTTACCGACGAACTCACCCAGTTCGCATCAGGACTGAAGCCGCAGTTGGTGCTGATGAGTGCGGGCTTCGACAGCCATGCCGCCGATCCGATCGGCTCGCTCGGGTTGGAGACCGAAGACTTCGCCGAGTTGACTAGCGTGGTGAGAACAATCGCCGACGACCACGCCCAGGGCCGCATCGTGAGCGTGCTGGAGGGCGGCTACAACCCGCCGGTGCTGGCGGATTGCGTGGCGTTGCATTTGGGAGGGTTGCTTGGCTCGATATAGCTGCCGAGTGGTTCAATAAAGCTGCCGCATGTATACTGCATCCACGCATAGAACCAGGAACTTCATTCGCAAGTCAACGCCATGTCGACGATCCCCACCAATACGTTCGGCGCCGAGCCTGCTTGGGATGTTGCATTGCTATTTCCCTATCAAGGCGAATGGTCCGTGGGCGACTACCTATCGCTAACGGACGGAACAAATCAGCTCGTCGAGTTCGCAGACGGCAAGGTTGAGGTCTTGGAAATGCCGACGACTGCTCATCAACGAATCCTCATCTTTCTGTTCAAGTTGTTGAGTCAATTCGTTGAAAACGGAGACTTGGGGGAGGTGATGATCGCCGCGTTGAGGGTAAGGCTCGGTACGCGAAAATTCCGTGAACCTGACATTGTGTTTGTGAGACGCGAGAACCAGGCGTACGTCCAGGAGCGATTTTGGACGGGCGCTGATTTGGTTGTAGAAATAGTCAGCGAAGACGCCGAGGGCCGCGAGCGCGATTACGTCACCAAACGTGCGGAATATGCTGCGGCGGGGATTCCGGAGTACTGGATCGTCGACCCCGCAGAGAAGCGAATTGTCGTATTAACTCTTGTCGGACCCGAGTACGTCTCGGCGGGTGACTTCAGGGCAGGCGATCAGGCTGCGTCAACGCTACTGGTCGGGTTTTCCGTCGACGTCTCTGAGGCCTTTCGAGCTGCAGAGGACCGGCACTAGAGTAAGGCGACGGCGTTGCCTCATTGATCCGCATACACCTGCGTGCTCTGCTCCTTCGTGATCGGAGCCTGCACTTCGTCGGCGGTCACCATGATCTTGGCGCGCTGATCGCCCGGCTTGAGGCCCTGCACTTGGACGCGGAACTTCGCTTCGGCCTTCGGCGCGAGTTGCGGGATCGGCGCGAAGCTCACGCCTTGCTGCTGAGCGACGCCTTGGGTGGCGCCGTCGCCGGCGAGGGCGCGCAACCCGTCGGGGACCGCTACTTGAACGTGCACGTTCGCGGCCGCCTTCGAACCTTGGTTCACGACCGTCACTTCGTAGGTCGTTTCGCCGCCAATCGGCACGGCGCCGTCGGCCGCCTTCACCTCAAAGGAGAGGACGGCGAGCCCTTCGACCTTGATGCTCGTCTCGGTGCGATCTTCCAGGCCTTGCTCAGCGCGAGTGGCCACCTGCAGCTTGTGCTCGCCTGCCTCGACTGGCAGGGCCGTCAATTGAACTGAACCCGATTCGTTCGCGGGAAGCTCGGCCAGGCTCCAGTGGACGCTATGCGTCGCGGCGTCGTACTCGCCGTAGCTGTCAGCGGTCTTGAATTTGAGTCCCGGCGGCAGCGTCGTAATCAACTGCACTTCCTTGGCGGAAGCGGTGCCTGGGTTTTGAATGTTCACGGTGTAAGTCGCCGGGCGATCGAGATACCGCATGCTGGGGCCGTCGATCGACACCTTCAGCGCCGGGGCGATCACCTCGAATTCGCAACTAGCCTGAACCTCAAGATTCGCGTCGCCGCGAGCGATCATCATGTTGTTGACGCGGCCCGCTTGCTCGGCGGTCAGCATCAGATCAAGGCGGCGCGATTCGCCCGCCTTGAGCGTGCCGACTTCAAACTCCAGCGCCGGGCCCGCTTCATGCTTGACGAACTCGGGGATCGTTTCCAACAGCAGAACGCCGGTCGCGTCGCCGCTGCCGGGGTTCGAGACTTCGATTTCAACGAGTTGCTTCTCGCCAATCATCACCCGCGGCGGGGCTGTGAGTCGCAGCGCGAGTTCCGGCTTCGTGCAGCGGACCTTCGCCGAGGCTTGCGCGGCGAACGTCACGGTCGCGACGCTGCCGAGCTCGCCTTCGGTCGTCGGCAGCAGTTCCATCTCGACGATCCGTTCTTCGCCCGGCGCCATCATGCCGAGGTCCCAGAGGATCCGCGCGCCGGCTACCTGCGCCTTCGGCGCCGTGCCGATCAGCTGCGTGCCAAGCGGGACTTCATCGTGAATTTGGACGCCCTGCACCGTCTGCTTGCTATTGTTGTGAACGCGGACGGCGAAGGTGCATTTGCGACCGACCTGAATCTCGGTCGGCGTCTGCTTTTGAACGGTGATCGCGGGGCTTTGCAGGCCTTCGAGTTCGCGGCCGCCAGGTTGCCCCGAGCCGTCGGCCGTGGCGAGGCCGGGCGTCGGGGTGATGCTGGCGTCGGTTGGCGCGCCGCGCAGCTGGTTGATTG
>JBGSMO010000462.1:0-5715 GCA_041740115.1 Pirellulales bacterium | reverse complement strand
GCCCTGGCCGCCGCTCACCTGCTTGGCGCCGTCGGCGGCGCCCTTTCGGCCGACCTTGGTTGGAAGCTGGTCGACTTTCTCACCGACCTCGCCCGCCACGCGCAAAGTTGGAATCCCGACGCCTCCGACGACTCGCTCGTCGCTCAGCAACTCCTCGCCGGCGAACTGCCGCTGACCCTCTCTCACCTCCTCGAAGAGATGAAGCCGTTGCACGCCCTGCGCGCGCCAGCTCGCGAAGCGTTGAGCGAAGGACTGGTGGAACTTCACAACGGCGAAGGCCTCCCCCGCGGCGTCCGACGTGCAACGCTCCGTCCGTTGCTCGCCTGCTGGACCCGCTGCGCAGCGATCGCCGCCGCCGACAAGCAACGTCCGTTCAACTCGAAGGCCGTTCGCCAGTACCATCAGCTTGTCCGGCAAGCCCTGCGCTGGACGGCGCCGAACGGCGCCGAGCTCCTGCGCCCCGAAACGAACGCATGGCAACCCGAATTCCTCCAAGCGGCGCTGCTGCTGAGCGACAAGAAGAAAGACGTCGCCGCCGCTCGCGCACTCCTCGGCAAGAAGCTTGTCGGGAAAGACCTCGCTGGAAGCCAGAAGAGTGGCGACAAAACCCCCGACGCCCCCTACCACTGCGATTGGGCCCGTCTCGCCCTGCTCCGCAGCGGCTGGTCAGCCGACGACGCGGTCGTCGGCGTCGACTATACCGGCGTCCGCGTCGAATTCGAAGCCTGGGCCGAAGGCCGCCGTCTCCTCGGCGGCGTCTGGAAGACCGAATCTCGCGTCGATGGCGTTCCCGTTGCGACGACTGAAGAGTGGGAAGAAACCTGCTGGTTTAGCGATCATGACGTTGATTACCTGGAACTGACGCAAGTTCTCGACGACGGCGTGCGGATCGATCGCCAGATCATGCTGGCCCGCCGCGACCAGTTCCTTTACCTCTGCGACCATTTCTACGGCGGCAAAGAAGCGACGCTTGAGCATACGTGGCAGTTGCCGCTCGGCCCCGCCGTCCTCTTCTGCGGCGAAGGCGAAACGCGCGACGCCCTGCTCGTCGACGGCAAGCCGCTCGCCCGCGTCATGCCGCTCGCGCTGCCCGAATGGCGGATCGACCCCCGCGTCGGCGAACTCTCCGGCGACGGCAATACGCTCACCCTTTCGCAGAAGGTCGTCGGCCGCAGCGTCGCCTGCCCGGTCTTCATCGACCTCAACGCCGAGCGCTCCACCAACGCGTCGACCTGGCGGCAACTCACCGTCGCCGAGGGGCTGGAGATCAAGACGAGCGACGTCGCGGTCAGCTACCGCGTCCAGTCGGGGACCGACCAATGGCTCTTCTACCGCTCGCAAGGTCCTCGCGGCAATCGCACCTTCATGGGACAGAACACCTCGTCGGAATGCTACATCGCCCGCTTCACCGCCCCGAGCGGCGAGGTCGAGGAGTTGATGGAAATTGAAGGCTGAAAAAAGGCTAACCACGAAGACACGAAGGCACGAAGGCACGAAGGCACGAAGAAAATCACGAAGACGTAGAAGAAGTCTCGCCGAAGTTCGCCAGTATTTGAGAAGAGCATTTGGCGACTCCCTCCTTGCCGCTCTCTTCTTCCCAATTTAGTTTTCGAGAATCAGCATACGCCGGTGGTCGACCCTTCGCTTTGTGCGTTTCTTCGTGCCCTAGTGTCTTCGTGGTTAATTCCCCTCCCACATGCCAACTGCACGAGACCTGATCGCCGCCAACGTTGCTCGCATTGGTGAGCGCATCGCCGCTGCCGCTCAAGCAGCGAGTCGCAATCCGGCGGAGATTAAACTCGTCGCCGTGTCGAAGTACGTCGACGCCGCCACGGCCGCGCTGCTGGTCGACGCCGGTTGCCGTTCGCTCGGCGAAGCGCGGCCGCAGCAGTTGTGGGAGAAGGCCGCGGCGCCGGAACTCGCCGGCGTCGAATGGCATCTCATCGGCCGGTTGCAGCGCAACAAAATCCGCCGCACCTTGCCGCTCGCGTCGCTCATCCACAGCGTCGACAGCGAACGGCTCCTCGCGGCAATCGACGAGGAAGCGGCCTCGCTGGGGCTAACCTCACGCGTGCTGCTCGAAGTCAACTGCTCCGGCGACGCCACGAAGCAAGGCTTCACGGCTGAACAAGTCCGCGCACTGCTTCCGACGATTCCAAACTACGCTCATCTCGAAGTCGCCGGCCTGATGACGATGGCCGCGCTCGACGGCAACGATTCGGTGACTCACGCCAACTTCGCCGCCCTTCGCACGCTCCGCGACGAACTCGCGCGCAACTCGCCCCCGAACCTCAACCTCCAAGAACTCTCGATGGGGATGAGCGGCGACTTCGAAATCGCCATCGCCGAGGGCGCCACGCTCGTCCGCGTCGGCTCGTCGCTATTCGAAGGCCTCCTGCAATGACTCCGCTCGAGTCTCACCCAAGCGGAGTGGTTATCCGAGTGAAAGCCCGGCCGGGCGCCCGCCGGAACGCCTTCGCCGGCCTCCACGACGGCGCCCTCCGCATCGACGTCACCGCGGCGCCTGAAAAGGGCAAAGCCAACGAGGCGATCATCGCCCTGTTGGCAAAAACGTTCGGCATCGCCAAGTCGTCGATCGAACTGATCAGCAGCCCCGCCAATCCGCAGAAGCGATTCCTAATCGCGGGACTCGATCTCGCCACTGCCGAGAAACGCCTCTCCGAACTTCTCTAGGAAAAGAGGAACCGCCAAGGACGTCAAGAAATACTGGGGAGAGGTTTACCACGACGACACGGCGGACACGACGACAAGAAGGATTCTGTCTTGGATATCCTCTCTATTTCCCTGTTCTTTCCGTTGTGATCGTTGTGCCGTCGTGGCGAATAACTTCATTGTATTCATTGGCGAACCTTGGCGTCCTTGGCGGTTCAATTCTTTCCTCGTGGCATTATCGCCCGCCAATCAACTTTCGAAACTCCGCAAACGACCGCGTATTCGCCACGTCGGCCGCCGTCAGCCCGCCGCGGCGCGCCTGCAGGACGCCGAATCGCATCACGTCCATCCCATTAGTGTGATGCGCATCGGTATTGATCACAATCGGTATCCCCAACCGCTTCGCCGCCGCGCAGTAAACGTCGTTCAGATCGAGCCGAGCCGGATTGGCGTTCAGTTCCAGCAGCTTTCGATACTTCACCGCCGCCGCCATCACCTGGTCGAGATCAACGTCGTACGGCTCGCGACGATTGATCAGCCGTCCCGTCGGGTGCGCCAACATATCGACGTGCGGGTTCTCCAGCGCTTCGAGAATCCGCTCGGTAATCTGCTGCCGCGACTGATTCTGGCCGTAGTGAACGCTGGCAATTACCCAATCGACCTCGGCCAACACGTCGTCAGGCAGGTCCATCCCGCCCTTTTCCAAAATGTCGCACTCGATCCCTTTGAGCACCTCGATGTCGGCCGTTTGCCGGTTGACCTGATCGACCTCGAGCCACTGCCGCCGCAGCCGATCGCCGTCGAGTCCGCGGGCCATCGAGACTCGCTTCGAGTGATCGGTGATCGCGATGTAGGTCAATCCCCGCGCCCGCGCCGCGGCGACCATCTCTTCGATCGAGTCCTGCCCGTCGCTTGCCGTCGTGTGCATGTGGAGGTCGCCGCGAATATCGCCGAGCGTCACGAGCGTCGGCAGTTCGCCCGCGGCCGCCCAATTAAATTCCTCCCGCGCCTCGCGCATCTCCGGGGGAAAGTAAGGCAACCCGACGGCAGCGTAGACTTCTTCTTCGGTTCTTCCGGCCAGATAAGTTTCCTTCACGGCGCCATCAACGTCTTCGACGCGAAACACGCCCCAGTCGCTGACCTTCAGCCCCCGCTGCTTCGCGCGCCCGCGGACGACGACGTTGTGATCCTTCGACCCGGTGAAATACTGCAGCGCCGCTCCGAACGACTCCGCCGGCACGACGCGCAAATCGACCTGCAGCCCTGAAACCAATCGCACCGCCATCTTCGTCTCGCCCCGAGCGATCGTCTCCTTCACCTGCTTGAACGCTCCGAAGCGGTCCATCACCGCCGACACGTCCGTCGCATCGACGAGAAAATCGAGATCGCCGATCGTTTCTCGCCCGCGCCGAAAGCTGCCGGCGATTTCCATCTGCTTGATCGCTGCCTCGCCGCTCATATGCTCCAGCAGCGCCTCAACCACCTCTTCGGCGTCGGCCCACCGCATCCGCACGCCAGCTTCTTCAGCGATAGCTAGCCCCTTCAAGATCGTCTCTTCCGTCTTGGCGCCAAAACCTTTGAGCCCGCGTATTCGCTGCTGCTCGCACGACGCGCGTAGCTCTGCCAGCGAACTGATTCCCAATTCTTTGTGCAGCATCGCCGCCTTCTTCGGCCCGACGCCCGGCACCCGCGATAGCGTCAGCACGCCCGCCGGTACCTGGGCTTGCAACTCCTCCAGCATCGGCAGCGTGCCAGCAGCCAGCAGCGTTGCAATTTTGTCGGCCAGATCTTTGCCGATTCCCCCAAGCTCGGTCAACGATCTCGCCGGATCCGTTGCAATGGTCGCCAGCGGCTCGGCAAGTTCGCCAATCTTTTTGGCGCCGTTGCGATAGGCCCGCACGCGAAACGGATTGGCGCTCTGGTACTCCAGCAGATCCGCAATCTGCTCAAACACGGCAGCGATTTCTTGGTTCGTCATGCCACTAGTTTAGGAAAGTTCGGAGGCCGGGGGCCAGAGGTGAGTTGCACGTCCGCAGCCTCAGCCCTTCTCTCTTTCCGTCGTGTCCGCCGTGTCGTCGTGGTCCCATTCGTTACCGCATTTCCTTGGCGAACCTTGGCGTCCTTGGCGGTTAGTCTTCGAACCAGCTAGAAAACGCCGCCAGCTTGCCAATATCTCGGCATCGCGTCACCATGGGGAAACCCTTCTGCCGCCACCTGGAGTTTTCATGCCGAGCGAACCTGTCGTCACCATCCGCCACGTAGCCACCGTCGGTTGGCAAGTCTTGCTCGGCGGCGACCAGTGGCATACCTGCCGCAAAGAGCAAGATGCTCGCTACATCGCCAACGGCGTCCTCATTGCCGACGCCGTCGCGCGCGGCGAACGCTCCGGCGAAGAAGTCGCCAAAGAACTTGACGAAGTCTCCTCGATGGTCGCCCGGCAAATCGGCGAATGCGAAGCCTGGCGACTCATGAAAGCGGCTGCAGCCACGGCCCGCGGCGAAACGCCGACGGTGTAATCGGTACTCCAATCAGTCACACCGACGTACTCCGAGGCGTCCGGCCAGATTCCTCCGAGTACCTCGGATGACAGAGCAGACTTCGGGGACAGAGCGGAGTTCAGGCGGCGAGCAGTCACGCTCGGCGCAGCAAAAAACGCTCCGCGGCGGACCTTGGAGCGTGTCATGACTCTTTTCTTAGGAGCGATGCGCGCCCAAAGGCGCAGGCGCCAAGCTCTCGCTAGCTGCGGTCGCCCTTGGCCGCCTTGGCCGCCTTCTTCTCTTTCTTTTGCTTCGTCGTTAGCTTCGGCTGATTCGTCTTGGCTTTTTTGTTCGATTGATCCTTGTTTGCCATCGCACAATCTCACTATTTACGGCGTTCACAGAGATTCTTGAGGTTACGGTCGCCCTCGACGCTCGCCTATACTAGCGTACTGGCCCGCGTTTTAGCGACGGCCACGTTGCGATTCCGGCGAGATAGTCGCAACTTCTTTTTTACTCGCCCCATTTACTCTAAGAAAGCAGCTTTGGCGAAAAACCAAAACAC
>JBGSMO010000441.1:0-3044 GCA_041740115.1 Pirellulales bacterium | reverse complement strand
AGGGGAATTGGTGCGTAGTCATCGCTCACGCTCCGTCCAACCAAGAACTGGCGATGGTCAAAGCGTTATTCTCGGAAGCCATCGTCGATATGCCTTATATCGAAAGCTCGAACCTGCCCTTAGATGAGCAGTGAAGGTTTGTTATCGAGGCTCTTCCCCCCAAGCCCGCCCCCGCTCCCCGGCCGCAAACTCTTGACCAAATCAACGTCTCCAGTCTAATGCATGCTCGTGAACCAAGTCGTCGCTAGGTGGGTGAAGGAACGTGTTACATGGACCCAAATACCTCCGACGAGGCCGCGATTGGCTATTTAGTCGTCATCTTCGTATGTCTCGGATTGTTGGCCGGGCTGCTTGTCGTTTACATACACACGCGCGGACGCTCGGGGCCGATATCTGCTTTAGTTTTTGTCGTTTGTGGTCCTGTGCTAGGAACCGTCCTGTTTTTAATCGATGCGTTACGGATCTTGGCAAGGCCAGAGCAATCCCGGCTCGCTAGACAATCGGCATGGGTCGACGATTTCTCCGTCGTGGCCTACGTGGGAATGGTGGCGGCATTTGGCCTCGGAGCCAGCCTAATTGCTTCGCTCCTTTTCATGTACAGTATTCGCGACGAACTCGATGAGTGGTGAGGGATTGTCCCCTTTTATCCCGTTTGCTGCCTTCGCCAGGTGCTCTATCGAACCGCGGCGGCGGCAATTGCACAGCATGACGCAGCGACAAAAGTGCCGCTGAACCGCAACTGCTTAACGGGGCCGCTGTTGCGGCTTCGCGTTCTAGTCCTACGTCGACTGCTTGCGGATTCAGCGACGCGGCGTCAAGCTTTCGGCATGCACGAACCGCCGCCACAGTACCACGTCGCCAAGATCCTCATCGACGGTCGAACAATCGAATGCAGCACAGCTGAAGTTCGCCGGCTACTCCTGGAAGCGAAGGCGATCGGCGATGACCCAGCGGCGGCGCAGCACCTCTCGATTGGTCGGCTGATGCTGATCAAGGACGCCTGCCAGCTTCACTCGCTAGGTAAGCATCAGCGACTGGTCAAAATGGCGATCGACCGTTTGAACGCCGGAGGGGCTCGCTAACGCCCTCCCGCGAAACGCGCCTCGATTCGGGCCGACAACTCTGGTCGCACGAGCGTGGCGCTGAGAGCGTCGACTTTCTGCTACACTGCCGCGAATGAGGCTGCTGCGCCACCTACGACCAAGAGTCGCCCTTCGCACGATGCTCGTGGGAATGACGCTGTTCGCGCTCTTCCTTGCTTACCACATCCACTGGATTGACCAGCGACGGCGCCAACTAGATTTGTTCGAGCAGTACGAATCGCAAAAGACGCATAGGCGCAAGACGGACGCGGCTAATTGGCAAGCACGCTACGCGAATCAGCCAGCCGGCACATCCGACGCCAGTAACCGGCTCCCCCTGGTGTTACGGATCTTCGGTGAGAAGGCCCAACCGTCCATAGTCATAGACTGGAACGACGAAGCGACTTGGCTAAGCGAAACTAGACGGCTTAGGGATCTGTTTCCGGAAGCCGTGGTCATGTTGAAGCTGCAAACCATCGCTCCATAACCGTCCGCATGCCCCGCCCCCGCTTCACCCTCCGAGCTCTGTTCGTCGTGATGACGCTTTTGTGCGTCTGGAGCGCGTACAGCATCAACTGGATTCGGCAACGTCGCGAGGCAATTGCCGAAAGCGGTGCAGTCGAAATTGGCAACGACCCGAACTCCAATCAAACTGCCCCAGGACTTCTCTTCCTCTTTGGCGAACGAGGCTACGACACGCTTGGAATCGGCGTCGATCCGATGGAGCACTACACGAGACTTCAATCGCTATTCCCCGAAGCTCGTGTTGCAGTTGTGCCTTATGATGCCTGGCCATTGCAGCGACCGCGTCCTCGCAATTCTGTCGTGCCGGAGGAGGACGACGACCCGAGTGTACTGCGAGGGCTTCCTCAACTGCCGATCGCTGGGCCATGACGGCTCACCCTCTCATCCCTGCCGGCGGCGAAGGCGGAGGTAGCTTGCGGCCGGGTAGGCGACCTTATCGTGGCACTTCGGATTTGCCTCGACGTCGGCAGGCGGCCACGAGCATTAAGCCCGCACCGGCGGTCAAGGTCGCTGAGGATGGTTCTGGAACCGAGAACTCGACGAGCCCCATACGAGGCACAAAGATGGTGGTATCGTCTCGGGTGCTTACGTCATTCCACCAAGATATCACTTGCGAGATACGGATAAGATTAAGGTTAAGTGCGACGAAGTCTTCACCGTCAAGGAGATGAGCGTTATTTGGCTCATAGAATAGTCCATGGTGTGAATCCCAGTTCTGATATCCGATGGCGACGCCGTACCGATCTCCTTGCCAAAACTGCTGCCCGGCTTCAGGACCGGCCACCCAACGCCACTCCCCTTCGACCGCCGCATCGCTGGCAGCGATCCAGAAGAGTTCAGCCCGCGAAAAGCGTATGGGAGAGCTTGCTCGACTCAACTCTAAGAAGTATTCGCTAACAAACGACTGTTCCGCCTGTGATGTAATGGTGGCGAGATGGCCAGGTACGCCCAAATGCGACTTCGACTCCGCACGCGTCAGGGCATCTGCAAACGGCATGGCCGGCCGAATAAACCTGTCGTCGTCCGCCCCATTAAAGAACGCGTAGAAGTGCCCATTGTCAGGGTTGCGAGCCGGCTCGCTCATCCAGGCGAAAGCAGGCGCTACAGCCGAGAGACTTGCGGCACACAAAAGAGCGCACAGAAGTATGCGTTGCATTGAAAGTTCGTGCGGTTGCTGCCCCGGTAGCATCATGCCGAGGTATCTGATGGCTGTCAACGTAATTCAGCAATCTCGTTGAAGGCTTTCGTCCCTGCGAGCAGCCCCAGCCCCCAGCCTCCCAGCCGGGGTCATGTAGCCTTATACAGGTCGATGAAAATCCTGAAGGCCATCGTCACGGCCACGACAGCAAGGAGCCAGATCAGATAGTTCCGCCGTTTAGTCGTCATGCCCTGCATTTTAACCGCCGCCGGGACAGGCGGGGAGCGATGGCCGGTCGC
>JBGSMO010000431.1:0-3379 GCA_041740115.1 Pirellulales bacterium | reverse complement strand
GGCGGGGCAATCTGCAGCGGCAGGCTGACGACGAACGTGCTCCCCTGGTCGGCGCCGGCGCTTCGGGCGACGACCGACCCGCCGTGCATCTCGACCAGATGCTTCACCAGCGATAGCCCCAGCCCGATGCCGCCATGCCGTCGCTGCGCGCTGGCGTCCCCCTGGCGGAAGCGATCGAACACGAACGGCAGCAAGTCGGGCGCGATCCCCTGCCCCGTATCCGACACGCGCACTTCGACGTGCGCGCCGACTCGCTCCAGCGAAACCCGCACTTTCCCCTGCTGCGGCGTGAATTTGATCGCATTCGACAGCAGATTCCAAAAGACCTGCTCGAGCCGGCTCGCATCCCCCACGATGCGACTGGCCTGCGGATCGAGCGCCGTTTGCAGTTCAATCTCGCGCGCCGTCGCCGCCGGCGTCACCGTATCGATCGAGCGGCGAACCACGTCGCAGAGGTCGACCGACTGGACGTCGAGCCGCATCTTGCCGGTGACGACGCGACTCATGTCGAGCAGGTCTTCGATGATCTGCACCTGAGCCCGGCCGTTGCGTGCAATGACGTTCGCGGCTTCGGTCACTTGCTCGGGATTGCGTGGGTTCAACTGCAACAGCTGGGCGTACCCCATCATCGCGTTGAGCGGCGTCCGCAGTTCGTGCGACACCAGCGATAGAAACTCGTCCTTCATGCGGTTCGCCCGCTCCGCTTCGCCGCGGGCGTGACGCTCGCTGTCGAGCAGCCGTTCGCGCTCTTCCTCCGCATGCTTCCGCACGGCGATCTCGTGCGCGAGTTGCGCATTGAGTTTCGCGAGTCCCGGAAAATAAAGCGCCTTCGGCGTGATCTGCACCAGGGCGATCACCGTTCCCCAGGAGACGACGGCCGTGAAAAACTTCACGACGCCGTCGAGCCTGTAGACTGGCTGCCAAAAGATGATCGCGCTGATGAGATGCGTCGTGCCGCACGCAAAGATGAACGCCACGAACAGCCACAAGATCCGCGGGAACGGCACGTCCTTCCGCCGCAGAATGAAGAAGGCGAGTACGCACGGGATCGCCGTGTACGCCGCCCAAATGGCAAGGTCGGAACCAATGTGGAGCCAACCAAGCTCGTCGCTCCAAATGCCGCACTGCCACCGCGCGGGAAAGCCGCTGGTGTCGAACAACCCAGTGAGTATGTCGCCCATGCAAAAGCCTCGATGGTTACTGCTGGCAATTGGCAGACTGTGAAGATACTTGTGGCACGAGCGAACGAGTAGTCGCTAAGGCTGCGACGAAGGAAGCTTGTCAAGCTGGCCAATTTGGCCAGCTGCGCGCCGTGCCTCCAATGGCGATAATAAGGACGCGTCGATCCATCGCGGCCGATGAGGCGTTGCTCCAATTTCGCAGGCCAAACTTTCGGGCGGAACTCCTTTGTATGAGCAGCAGTTCTCAATCCAATGACGGCAGCCGCTTGCCATCCACGGCCCAGGAGACGCCACGCTCACATCTCAGCTGTGACCATTGCTGGCGCCATTTCCCCATGTCTGCCAAAAACGTTTGGCAGACATGGCAGACTTGGCACGCTCGCAAAAATCAGCCCTTTTTTGCTTGCGGCAGACGCCGACCCTGCCAGTCCGCCCCGTCCGACATTGACTTCCCCCCCACAAGTGGTATCCTTGTGCCATACCTCAGGTGCGAGACCGGCCAACAGCCCCCTGGGCGTCGCCGGATCATTCGATTTCGTTGTCGCGGTCCAGCGGCAAGCCTTTCCCCAGCGGAAACGAGCTTCGCCAGCGGATTCCTGCCTTCGACCACGACTGATTTTCTTGCCCCTCGTGGCAATTGCGTGCACCACGCGGACCCTGTCTCCCAGAGTTTGACTCTGCAGAGACGCGGTCGAATATCAGTCTCTTACCAGACCGATTCTCGTGTTCCCCGCACGTTAGCAATCACCCCGTCGCGGCCCTCGTTCTGTTTCGAGTGCGGCCGCGGTACACAGTCATGCTCTGCGCACGCCGTGCGCGGGGTCAACGTTCGCGGTACGCGAGCAGAAACGAAAGAGTGAAGATGAAGTTCGATACGCTCAACATCGGCCCCGCCCTGCTGCGTGCGGTCGCCGACAAGGGTTACGAGATCATGACGCCGATTCAGGCCGACGCGATCCCGACGATCCTCGAAGGACGCGACCTGATCGGTTGCGCCCAAACCGGCACCGGCAAGACGGCCGCGTTCGCCCTCCCGACCATCCACCGGATCCTCAGCTCGCTGCAGGCCGAACGCGACGCCACAGCGAAGGCGAACGGTCAACCGACCGGCCAGCCCGAAGCGGTTGAAGCCCCAGCCGACTCGCGCGACGATCGCAATCAAGGCAACCGCGCGGATCGCCGCGCCGGCCGCCACCAAGGATCTCGCCGCCCGCAGGCCCGTCGCAAGACGCGGTGCCTGGTCCTCGCTCCGACGCGTGAACTGGTGTCGCAAATCGCGGCCAGCTTCGTCGCCTACGGCAAGCACACCGCGCTGCGGCAAGCAGTGATCTACGGCGGCGTCGGCCAGGGTCCGCAAGTGAAAGCCCTGCAGCATGGCGCTGACGTGATCATTGCCACGCCGGGCCGGTTGCTCGACCTGATGAACCAGGGGCACGTTGATCTCAGCAAGATCGAGATTCTGATTCTCGACGAGGCGGATCAAATGCTCGACATGGGCTTCATCCCCGACCTGAAGCGGATCATCGCTAAGGTGCCGAAGGAGCGTCAGACGTTGATGTTCTCGGCGACGATGCCCCCGGCGATCCGCGAACTGGCCCATGAGTGGTTGAAGTTCCCGGTGAGCGTCCAAACCACCCCGATCGCCACCCCGGCGGAGAAGGTCGATCAATCGGTTTACTTCGTCGCGAAGGATGGCAAGATTCGCCTCCTGGAGCAGTGGCTGCAGAACACGGCGAACAGTCGCACGATTGTCTTCTCGCGCACCAAGCACGGGGCGGACAAGATCGTAAAGTATCTCTGCCAGAGCAAGATTCGCGCAGCGGCGATTCACGGCAACAAGAGCCAAAACTTCCGCGAGCGAACGCTTGAGCAATTCAAGTCGAGCCGCCCGCCCGTGCTGGTGGCGACCGACATTGCGGCTCGCGGCCTCGACATTAAAGAAGTTTCGCACGTCGTGAATTACGACCTGCCCGAAACGCCAGAGACGTACGTCCACCGCATCGGCCGGACCGGCCGCGCGGGCGCCGAGGGCTCGGCGGTATCGTTCTGCACGGCTGAGGAGATCAAGTACCTGCGCGGCATCGAACGTCTCACGCGGCGTCGCATCGAAGTCGGCCAAGGGCACGACGAGTACACCCTTGCAGCCCCCCCGGCTGCTGTCGACGAACCGCGTCAACAACGCGGTCGTCGCGGCGGAC
>JBGSMO010000046.1:0-3840 GCA_041740115.1 Pirellulales bacterium | reverse complement strand
GCTCGCTGCGGGGAGGGGTGTTCGCCGCTGGCGCTGCCGGTTGCATCGACGGGGGTTCGCCGCTGCTCAGTACGTAGGCGATCGCCGCCATCGCGACGACGGCGGAAACGGCGGCGCTGCCAATCCACAGCCATTGGCGATTGGAACGCCGAGGCGCCACTTGCCGGCGCGGCGGCTCTGTCACGCGGATTTGAATCGGTTCATCCTGCGCCATATTCCAACGACGCCTCGAAGACCAGGCGGCCCTGACCGTTCGTAATGTGAAATAACGTAAACTGCAGTAGGTAGCCGCGGGGCAACGACCCGCCGGAGCGGAACTCCGTTGGCTGCGATCGGTCGGCAGTGTGGACCCCTCGGAGTACCTCGGGGTGACAGCTACAGTTCCGGCCGGTAGTTGACCGGCGGCTACTGCGACCGACCCTCGTTGCCCGTCCGTCGCGGCCCCCTTATTATCCACCAAGCCGACGTTCCCACCACCCAGGCGCCTGCAAGCGGAATCCCCAGATGAAATCATCAGAAGCGGCCCAGTTCTATTTCAGCCGCGCGGCCGACCATCTTGAGCTCAAGGAAAGCATGCGGCGGCGTTTGATCATCCCGCGCCGCGAGATTCAGGTGCAGGTTTCCTTTGAAACTGACAAGGGCGAGGTTGCCACCTACGTGGGTTACCGCGTCCAGCACAACAACGCCCGCGGCCCGATGAAGGGGGGCTTCCGCTATCACCCGCAGGTTGATCTCGACGAGATCCGCAGTCTCGCATCGCTGATGACGCTGAAGACCGCCGTGGTGAATCTTCCCTACGGCGGCGCCAAGGGAGGCATCGCCGTCGATCCGCGGACGCTGAGCCTCACCGAGAAGGAACGCATCACCCGCAAGTTCATCGATCAGATCCACGACGTCATTGGCCCCGACATCGATATTCCGGCGCCCGACATGGGAACCGACGCTCAGACGATGGCGTGGATCATGAGCCAGTACAACAAGTACCACGGCTTCAACCCCGGCGTCGTCACCGGCAAACCGGTCGAGTATTACGGCATCCCCGGCCGCGAAGAGGCGACCGGCCGCGGCGTCGGCATCCTCACGTTGAAGATACTCGGTCGCATGGGACGCAAGCCGCAACAGACGCGGATCGCGATCCAAGGCTTCGGCAACGTCGGCTCCCACGCGGCGAAGTATTTGAGCGACGCCGAGTGCAAAGTCGTCGCCATCAGCGACGTCAGCGGCTGCTACTACCGGCCCGAAGGCCTCGACGTTCTCGGCGCGATTCGGTACGTCAATCAGAACAAGAACTCGCTCGCCGGTTACCAGGAAGCGCAGAAGCTTCCGGGCGATGAACTGCTCGAACTCGACGTCGACGTGCTGATTCCGGCGGCCCTAGGCGGCGTGATCAACGAATCGAACGTCGAACGGGTGAAGGCGCCAATCATCATCGAGGCGGCCAACGAACCGGTGAGGCCAGAGGCGGACGAAATTCTCTCGAAGAAGGGAACGCTCCTCCTCCCCGACGTCCTCGCCAACGCCGGCGGCGTCACGGTGAGCTACTTCGAATGGGCTCAGAACCGCCAATTCTACCACTGGAATCTCGACCGCGTGCGGCAGGAACTGGAGCGCGTGATGTCGCAGGCGTTCGAGACGGTGTGGGACCTGTCGCGCGAGCGAAAGGTGAGCCTGCGGACCGCCGCGTTCATGGTCGGCATCGAGCGAGTCGCGAAGGCAACGGCGCTCGTCGGCGTGGCGTAACGCATCAAGTAGCCGCGGCTCAACGAGCCGCCGGAGCGTGACTTCGAACCCGTCACCCCGAGGTGAACCAGTCACCCCGAGGTACTCCGAGGGGTCCGCTTCCTTCCCCCGCCTAACCGCGCCGCCCGGTCGTTGACCGGCGGCTACTCTTGCTCACCAACGATACCAGGGCCCGAGCCAGAACGAAAAGCTGAACGCCGCGAAGGTCGGAATCGCCACGGCAAGGATCATGGCGAGTAGTAGCCAGGAGGCGAAGAATTCGCTCGACTTCAAGGGAATCAGCGTCAGCGGAGCCGGCGCCCTGCCCTGCCACCGGAGACGCATTAACTGAATGCTGGCGAGCAGCATGGCGATGATGAAATAGGTTGAGGGATAGACCAGTAAATAAGGGAGAGTGTCCGTCCAACTTCCGAGCGTCTCATCAAGTGCCATCCAAATTTGCTCCGCTAGCTGTAAGGTCGTCGCGGCGAGCAGGACTAAGAGGATCGCAAGATTCTCAGCAGCGAACGGAAGTTCGATAATCGTAGGATTCGATTCCGGAGCGAATAACCCTCTCTCCCGCGAATGCCAAGCCCGATAAGCGACGCACGAGACAAGCATCGCGCCCAGGACGATGCCACCCAATTGCTTCCACAAGCTGGCTCCCGAACCGACGCTCGCTAGATCAGGTGAGTAGTAGTTTAGGGCTGTTGAGTAAAACCAGTAGGCGTAAGCGGCCGTGAGGGTTGTTAGCAGTAGCATGAATGCCAAGCTGCGGCGTCTACTCCAGTCGCTGGCGTCGCTAGCGTTTCGCAACGGGGAGAAAAATGCGCCCGCGACAACGATTGCAGTCGAAGCGGCTGCTGAGGAAGCAACCAGCATCCACTCGTCTCTGTACGTTACGATCGGGTATCGACTGTACGACAGCGCAAATCCAGAGTCGACGCCATGAGTCGCCAGATGAACTAAGAAGGTTATTAGCGAAAGCTCCATGACAATATATAACGCTAAGCACGTTGCGCAGAGGTAGACGATTGCATCGACGATCAGCCAACGACGGCGCGGGGCGTTGCTCTTCGCCCTCATGCAGGCATCACTTAGTGCAGCCAAAATTGCCAGCCACCAAACGTACTGGGTAGCGACGTCGCCGAAGAAAAAGAGGTCGCTCTCCGGCAATTCAATAACGCCCTGCATGGTGAGAAAGTGAATTGCGATGCAGGTGATGAGAACAGAGGCGAGCGCTCGGCGTAATCCGGACTCCCAACGAGCCGCCGTTTTGAGCGTGGCGAACTCATTTGGCAAAGCTGCGGCATGCCGTCGAATAGCACTTGCCTGTTGGAAAAGGCCAACCGCTATGGCGGCCGAGGCGGCGCCGAGCAAGCCATAGACCCAACGCACTAACGGTAGTTGGGAAGTGCCAAGCGAGGCGAAGTCAAGTTCGTCAACAGAGCGAGGTCCTGCCGCCATGGCGCAACCGACCGCTACGTAGACGGCCCACAGAAGCAGCGTGCGAAGATCGAGCCGTAAGCGAGGGCGGGGGAAAGTCACTCCGATTGGCTCCAGGGGCGGAGGAGGGATTAGGCGTGCATGAGCCGCGGCTCAACGAGCCGCCGGAGCGGTGCTCGAACGAGGTTAATCCAACGATCCCCGCTCTGGGCGGTCGTTGACCGGCGGCTACTTTCGCTCGCCGGCGGCTACTCGGATAATTCTAGCAAGATTTCCGCCGCCTGCGTGATCTGCTCTGCCGTCACATCCAGATGCGTCACCGCGCGGACGCGCTGCTTGCCGAAGGGGAACATGCCGACGCCTTGCGCGCCGAGCTTCTGGCAGAACTCCGCAGCCGTGCCGAGACGCAGGTCGATCTCGAAGAGAACGATGTTCGTTTCGACCTGCGCCGGGACGAGTCGCAGCGCGTGAGACTGGCGGATGGCATCGGCGAGGATCTTGGCGTTCGCGTGATCCTCGGCGAGCCGTTCAACATGATGGTCGAGCGCGTAGCTTGCCGCGGCGGCGAGGAGGCCGGCTTGCCGCCAGCCGCCGCCGAGGGCTTTGCGGAGTCGGCGGGCCTGTTTGATTAGGTCGCGTGGGCCGACGAGGGCGGAGCCGACGGGGGCCCCGAGG
>JBGSMO010000408.1:0-3968 GCA_041740115.1 Pirellulales bacterium | reverse complement strand
CCGAGCAACTGTCCAAGGAACGTCGTGCCGGAGCGCGGCGCCCCCACGACAATGATCGGGCGGTCTAGCAGTGGATTCGATGACGACGGCATCCCTGTATGCTAGTCGCTCGACTCGCCGAGTGGGATAGCGTGACCGCCACGGTCGCCTGCGCACCTCCCCATTCAGGCCAGCGCAATCTGACTGGGGCAAGGGAAGGCAACTCCCGCCGTTTCGAGCGCCAATGACGCTTGGTCGGCGTCCCCAGTTTAGGGGAGGCGCTCCGCCAGTCCGAAAAGCCATGCGGCGGGTACTGGACGAAGCAGTGGCGTCGGACCACCTTGGGATGATGGCAGTGCTGAAGCGGTCATCGTCGCAGCCAGAATCACCCGCGAAGGCTAACTGAGATCCGCTCAGTCGACGACTTCCAGATACGTCGAGGAGGGGAAGTCTCCTTCCTCGCCCAGCCCATGCGACATCGCCATCGGCCGGTATTTCGGAAACGCCTTCTGCAACTCCGCCGGGCGGGCGTTGTGGAGCATCGAAAGCGAGGCCGCGATTCGATAGCTTGGATTCATGCACAAGAAGGCATGCAGCAAAGCCGATTCATGCCAAAAAAACATCGATTCGACGAGGATCTTTGGCGAGTAATCGAACGGAAAGAAAATGTCGTGAAAATGGACGAAGCATCCGGTGGAAATTCGCGGCAACATCTCAGTAATGATGCGAGTGACCTCGCCGGCTGGTCCCAGCGTGTGCGTTGAATCAACGAAAAAGAGATCGCCCGCCTGTAAGCATTGCAGGAAATCGAGGCCGATATTTTCGACGGGTTGATCGGTAAGTTTAATATCCCCGCTTTGGGCTACTCGCTTCAGAAAATCGGTTGGAAAGGGCTCGACGCAAGTAATCTCTGGACGGTAACCGGCGAATTTCCCGGCGGCGATACAGATGGCGGTCGAGACGCCGCATCCGATCTGCACGATTCGCTGTGGGCGCTTCGTCGCTACGAAGGCGAATAACATTTGCGATTCGATAGTACCGTACCCAAGTTCGCCGTTCTCTTGGGATGCTTCCGAGCGGATGTCATGCTCCGCAATATATTGAGCCGCCGACGGAGTGACAACCGATTTCACGAACTCTAACTGTGAATCCAGATCAACGCCCTGAACTGCTGTCATGGAGTAAGGAAATCGCCAAGCATCTGTCTGCCTGAGCTTAGGGATGGAGGGAATCTCGGAATAGAAATGCCGAGGCAGGATATCAACGCCGAAGCGCTGTCCCAAATGAAACGCTTTCACCAACGAAGTCTTAAGAAACGCTTTGGGACGAAAAGCCATACTATTGCGCCTATTCAGCGAAGGTGTTCAAAATGCGCTGACTCGCGGGCGATCTTCACCGGTTCCCGTGAGCCAGATCGCTACCCGAGCCTTAAAACTCAAGTATACCAAAAGCGTCGCTCCCGGCAGTTCGATCGGCCCCATGACGCTATTGGATAGACTTAAACGTTCTCTTGCTACCGCTAACCCGATTAATCTCGCCGCTCTCACGGTGTGAAATCGACGCTCGGTAGCCGCCCGGCCAGCGAGGCTATCTCAGTGTGGGCCTGTAATGAAACTGATCCATCGTTGCGATTGGCTTACTTCGGCGTCGAAATATCCACTACGCAGACCCGTCAAGAAGCACAAAACCAAACAGCCCAGGCTCGCCGCGAAGCAGAACGTCGCCAGGGCGTAGCGGAGGTAGGTGAGCATGCCTCGCATTTTAACCGCTGCCGCGGGAGCTTCCTACAGAATTACCACCATCCTCAGCAGCCCGGTCACGATCGTCGTGGCGATGAGCGCCGGGCGGAGCGTGAAGCGCCGGCCGAGACGCAGGGAGGCGACGCCGGCGAGGGCGCTCGCACTACCATACAAGCTGTTCCCAGAACGGATCATTTCTCTCAACGTGGGCTTCAGGGAACAGTGACTTCGCCCGCTGAAATTCCTCTTCGGCGGCCCAAGTTCCGAGCAGGACCGTCTCTACTGGTTCGTCTCCCATCATTCGGCGGAACCACGGCACGGATGATTTAGACCCTGGACCTGCGATCCGATAAGCCCACTCAGACGATGGCGACTTCAACGCCTGCTGGCGCTCGTCGATATACTTCGCAGTTCGGGAAAGCCATGTCATCGTAAGCCATATCGTTACAGCTACTATGGCAGTCGCGGTGAGAATCGTTCGCAGTTTGAATCGCAATGTCGCCTCCCATTGTGATCGCTGAGTCTACAAAACAACGACCATGCCGAGCAAGGCAGCCACAATCGTCGTGGCGATGAGCTACGAGCTTTGAGGCGTCTGAGCTGCCTGCATACTCGTCCTCGGAATCAGAGCGTCTGAGCGGCCGGGCTGACTGGTTCACCGGTTCCTTGGCCATCTAGTTTGAAAGTGCGGTGATGGCGAACAATGCCGCGAGAATCGCCATTCCAGCTAGTATCGTCCGTAGGCGAAAACGCCACGGGCGATTCGAAGTCACATAGGTGATCGCCGCGAACGGGATCATAAGGAACCAATGCGGAACTATGATGGCCACTTGATCGGGCATCAACGTCAGTTTGAATCCGGATCTCGGCATTTCCGAGAAACCAAGTGTTCCATTTGCCCAGCTGCGAAAGCTGGGCGTTTTGATAGGTAGAGTTAAATTGTATTGAATTCGTAACGGCAATTTGCCTCGCACAGAGACCACAGTTACGGCGCTTCTACCGACTTGATCCTGCCACATATCCGTCCGCCAGTAGCTGCGCAACCACAACGCCAGCAACCCGACGATGGCTGGGAGGCAAAGAGCAGCCAGCGTGTAGCGGATGTACTTCATGTTGGCGTCGGGTTCTCTGTTTGCCGGGACCAGAGGAGCGTTCCAATTCTGCAACCGACCTATGGCGGCACGAAACCCGCAGCCTCTCCAGAAACAACTAATCAGGAAAAGTCCGACCTGTGATTGTACACAGCGATAAGCGCTGAAGTGAAGAAAGCCGCAATACTCGCCCAAACGGCAACGCTGTCCCATTCCGCTGAACAATAGCGATCGAAGCAACGACAACTATGATCGCGCACAGCGCTGCGCCGGTCCATGTCGCCCATTTCGCGCCACTACGAAAGCCACGCGCTACCGTTAGACTGCCAATCCCAAGACCCACACTAACAATGGCGACAGCAAGCAAATGCGGACCGACAAAGAGTGCCGTCGGAATGCAAATCAGGCCGCAGCCGATCTCGAACCAGCCCAAAAGAGTGAATAGCGCCGACATTGCTACAATGGGGAAATAGAGTCTTTAGTACCGCGACGGATGCCACAGGCTAGTGAACGTCGCCGCTAGAGAAGCATTTGCGAGGCCCCAGTGAATAGAACATTCTTTCGTGCCAGTTCGCTAGTGATCGCCATTATTGCGAGTCTCGTTATCCACCTAGGGTGTTCGCCCGCTGCAAGTTTTGACGCCATAACTGTTCCTCCGGCCTCGCAACTTGACGGCCAAGCATTCCAAGATGGGCGCAGGATTCTGCAAGAATCACAACAATCTTACGGAAATATAGAATCATACCAAGGCAGAATCGACGTTACTGGAACTGTGGGCGACCGAGGCGGCAAGGCATCAACCGGTGGGCGATCTTTTGATGTCGAGTTTCGCAATCAGGACGCCCTCACCTTTAAAGGCGAGGACTCCAACGGTGACCCGTTCGCCATTCTCATCGAAAAGCAAACTGTAGACGTTAAATTCAATGGTGATACTGAGAGATTTCCCTCAGCCGAGGATGCGCTCTACGCATGTAGCGGCATCACTTGGGGAGGATCGCTTTTTCTTCCGGGATGTCTCTTATTGATCTTTGCGCCGCTAACGAACCCCTGGTATCGCTAGCATCGTAAGAGTCTTCATGAGACCTCCAGGCAGTGCGACGGAGCTGGAAGCTCGCCGTCGTCGCGCTGCGGAGAGCTTCCAGGCAGGGGAGTCTCTTCG
>JBGSMO010000398.1:0-3725 GCA_041740115.1 Pirellulales bacterium | reverse complement strand
AGCGGGGCGCGACGCCCGTCCGCGGCAGCCGCGGCAAGCGCGGCCAAGGGAGCCACGTCGACCAGACTCAGCCCGGCGGCCTTCAAGTCAGCGTCGGAGTGAATGCTGATCAGCTTCTCAAGCGCCGAAGCCTGCACGGGCTTGGAAATAGTGGCGCCCAATTCGCCAGCGATCTCGTCGGCGTTCCCCCCGATATAGTAACAGCGAGGATTAGCAGAGCCCGCATCGTGCGCTTGCGCCAGCGACAGCAGCGTGCGCCGCAGTTCGTTGCCGAGCGCCGCCGCGTCGGCCGCAGCGTTGTCGTCGGCCGGCAGCCAAACGGTACGAATTAACCGCAACTCATCGCCGTGGCTGGCCCAGACGACCGCTTGACGTTCGATGATGGCCGAGAAGACGCCGAGCGTTTCGGCATCGCGCGAACCGAGGGCCCGCCGACCAAGTTCCACCCAGCCGAACGGTTCGGGCACGGCGCGGCCAACCTTCAGATCGCTGGCGTCGCAGGCGGCTTTCACCTGCTTCCATTGGGCCCCGGCCATGCCGGCGCCCATGACGCGGTAAGGATGCTCGTCGTCGCCGGCGAGCGTCAAGAAGTCGAACCCCTCGCCATCTTCGGAAAGCTGAATGTCTCGCTCCGCCTGGAGATGGACGATCTCGGGGAGGTCGTCGACCGGCATCGGCGGCAGGTCGAGATTTTGAATCGTCAGATCGCTGCGCGGGACGGCGAGCACCGCGGCCATCCGGCCAAGCTTCCACGACGCGAGTGCGGCGTGAATCGCTTTGCCGCGAGCTGAGCCCTCGCCTGTCGGAAGTGCAATTCGGGTCGCCCGCTCGATCTCGAGTCGCTCGCCGCTGCGCACGACGACCGCAATCGCTTCCGCGGGGAGCAGCTTCAGTCCAAGAGTGCGAGACATGGCAACAGCGATAGAAGTCGCGGGGCAGGCCAGACAGACGGCAGGCGAATCGGCGGGGCTTGTTTATTGTAACTACCCAGCCCCAGGGCTGCAGGTCAAAAGCCCCGAAGGCCATCTATTGCATGGCGTTACGGCGTTTCACTCGATTCCACTCCCAGCGTCAGGGTCGAATATCCCCGTCCCAGCGGCGACAGGTCACGTTGCAGGCGGACGTGCGGCGTCGTCCCCGAACGGTCAACCACGAACTCCTGGCGCGATGCGGCAGGGCCGGCGTCGAAGAAACCGATCGACTGGCCGCTGAAGGCGTCGCCGCCGGTGGTGATGAAGCGTTCCAACTGCTTCATTTCGGGGAGCGTCACGATCCCCTCGATGAGCAGCCACACCGCATGGCGTTGATCGGTGGCGTTTAGTTCGGGCTCAACTTCGCGGCGGCTGATGATCTTGCCGACAGCCGCCGTGGGAAGTCCGGGGATCGAGCCGAGGACGACGCGCGTCGCGGCGTTGACGTTGACTCTACCCGCGACGCGGCGGGCGCCCGCGGGCGGGGCAGCGGCGTCGTAGAGCTTCAGCAGTTCGCGGTAAGAGTTGACGTCTTCGCCCCAGGGGGAGGTGACGTTCTGTGGCGGCGAGTTGTCGGCGCCGGGGATCTGCACGCGCACGCCGACCAGGTCGAGGGGCGAATTGATCTGCGTCTGCCCCTGCTGCTCGAACTTCAGGGTGATCCCTGCCGCGTCGACTTCGACGGGCGTTTGGTTCTGATTCTGGGGGCCGGCGATCGGACCGCCGGGCTGGACGCCGCCGTTCTGGTTACCCCCTTGACCGTTGTTTTGTCCGCCGCCGTTGTTGTTTTGATTTCCCTGCTGACCTCCTCCACCACCGCCGCCGTTGTTTCCGCCGCCGGCGCTGGCGCCGCCCGCTTGGCCAGTACCAGCGGCGCCGCCTTGCTGTTGCTGACCTTGAAACGGGCCGTACTGCCGATAGACGACGAGAAACTTCGCTTTGTCGTCGCCGATCGTCCCCTTCAAATTGTTGTAAAGCGTCTGCAGATTCTGGCCGTTGAGGTCGACTTTCGTCGCGCCCGCCGAGGTGGACGCCCCGCTGGCAGCCGAGGACGCCGGCTGCATCGCCTCGACGCTGGTAGTTGTGAGATAGGCGGACCAGCCGCGGTTGAGTAGACCGTCCGCGTTGTCGATCTCCAGCAACAGCCCGCGCGGCGATTCGGCCGCGTCGATGAGCAGATTTCGATTCTGGTCGATCCCGTAAAGCAGTTCCGGCGTGACGCCGCGGACCAATAGCAGTTCGTCAAGATCAGCGATCGGCCCGTTGCGAGGTTCGTAGGGGGGCGTGGCCTGAGCATACGCCTCGGCTTCGGCGCCGTTGGTGCGCGGCGATACGTCTGCGTCGAGCCAGTCGAGAATGGCGTCGGCCATCTCGACCGTCATTCCAGGGAGGGCCATCAGTCGCGTTTGCGCCTGATCCTCGGCCCCTTCGGCCAACAGCGTGTTGACGTTCAGCTTCGCCGATTCGTTCTCCAGCCCAAAGCGATAGCCGGAGTAGATGCCGTCGACCTGCGCAGGCGACACGATCGAGAAGCGTCCGCGGTCGAATTCGTCTCCCTCGTCGTCGACGACGATCGCCTGCATCGCCGTCGGATTGTTGGCCAGGCCGCCCGCCTGCAGCAACTCTTCCGGCGTGAGCATCAACTGCGTCCGAGCATATTCGACGCCCGATTCGGCGAGGCGGGTCGCTTGCAGGCCGCGGCCGTGATGCCGCACCGCTTGCCGTTCGTTCTGCATCAATTCGAGATAGGTGGCTGTGCCAAGCGTGAGGAGGGCCACGACGACAAGCACCATCAGCAGCACGCTACCGCGCCGATCTCCCCCTCCCTCGAAGGGTGGGGCCAGGGGAGGGATTCCAGTCGTTCGCGGCCTTCTTTCGCGCACGCCGCCACTGAAGAGCAGTCGGTAGCTACGTCCCATTGCCGCCTCCTTGCTGCCCGCCGCCTTGACCGTTCTGCCCGCCGCCATTTTGGCCCCCGCCGCCTTGGCCGTTTTGCCCGCCACCGTTCGGGCCGCCCCCCTGCCCCGGTTGTCCGCCGCCATTCTGCTGCGCTGCCGGCAACAGCGCCGTCGCGGGCTGCGGCGGGCTTACTTTCGGCAAGCGGACGAACCGTCGATAAACGACCAGATCCTTTTCGCTGTATTGCGGTCCGGAGAGACTGCGCTGCTGATCGGCTTCGTCGCTCGGACCATAGTTCGGTTCGTGAATGGTAAGCAAGATCTCGACGCCAGCCGGTAGTCCCGCATCCTCGACGACGTCCCACTCGTCGACCAACTGCTCGCCGTCGAAGTAGTGGAGTTCCAGCTTCACGACCTCGGGGGCCAACAGTTCGACCCTCGCTCCGTCGCGGCTCGCCGGGCTGGCGAGAGGATCGGCGTCGTCGCTCAGAGCGGCGGTGGGAATCAGTTCGCGATAGAGCCCCGAAACGCTCGCGGCCGTTTCCTCTTCGACGTCGACGCCCTGCTCGGCGAATTCCTGGGCCGACTGGGCAGTTCCTTCATTCATGTAGTAGCGAACCGTACGCGGCAAATCGATAGCGCCGGCCGGTTCGGTGGGATCGACCGCGCGACTAGCCCGCGACCAGTTGGGGGGCGCCGCGCGATCGATGCGGAGTTCTTCCGCTGTCCCGAAAATGCCATGGGTCGTGGCGGGCGCCATGGCGCTGCCGGCCGTTGAGCCCGCGCTTCCCCCCGAACTGGCGGTGCCGCCGGCCCCCCCAGAGCCGCCGTATCCGCCGCCGCGTTGTTGACCTTG
>JBGSMO010000323.1:0-2569 GCA_041740115.1 Pirellulales bacterium | reverse complement strand
CGAATTCGTGAAGGCCACGACGACCGAAGAGAGCCCCAAATTCGTGCCGCTTGCCAAACGGATCGCGACGTTCGATCAAGACGGCACGCTGTGGGTCGAACACCCGATGTACTCTTTCGTGATGTACGCCCTCGATCGCGTTCATACCGTCGCCAACGAGCGGCCTGAACTGGCGCACGTCGAACCCTTCAAGACGGTCCTCTCCGGCGACCGGGCCGCCATGGCTAAGCTGACGCTCCCCGATCTCGAAAAGATCATCGCCGTCACCTACACGGGGATGACGGTCGAGGAGTTCTCCAGCGAGCTCTCGCGCTGGCTGGCCGAAGCGCGCGATCCCCGTTGGAAACGTCCCTATACCGAGTTGACCTATCAGCCGATGCAGGAGTTGCTGAAGTACCTCCGCGACCACGGCTACAAGACCTACATCGTCACCGGCGGCGGGCAGGACTTCGTGCGAGTCTATTCCGAGCGAGTGTACGGCATTCCGCCTGAACAAGTCGTCGGCACCGCGGGCGAGACCAAATTCACCTACGCATCAGATGGAAAGCCGGAACTCGTCAAAGAACCGAAACTGCTGCTGAACGACAACGGCGTCGGCAAACCGGAAGGAATTCACCTCGTCATCGGCCGCCGCCCACGCGCGGCGTTCGGCAATTCGACGGGCGATCAGCAGATGCTCGAGTACGCCACCGTCGGTGAAGGCGCGCAGCTGGCGATGCTCGTCCTGCACGACGACGCGAAGCGCGAATACGCCTACGGCCCCGCGGCCGGCCTGCCCGACACCAAGGTCGGCGCGTTCACCCAGGCCCTCTACGACGAAGCGGCCGCCAAGGGTTGGACCGTCGTCAGCATGAAGAACGACTGGCGAAAGATATTTGCCTTCGAAAAGTGAGCGCTAAGCGTCAGGAACCAGTAGCGTCAGACCCAGATAAAGCGTCCAGCCCGAGTTGCTCTCGTCGCGGGCAAAGTTGTACTGCGGGTTCACGAACAGTTGCATCTTCTGTCCCCAAGGATCGACGATCTTGTCGAGTTCGATCCCCAACGGCAGTTGGCTCCAGCGATCGCTGTGCCAGTCGTAGCGAAATTCGCTCTCGCCGATGCCGACGCTCCACGCCTCGTCGAACTTGTACGCCAGGATCGGCTGCAGCCGCGACTGCGAGGCGTCGTCATTGAGAAAATTCTGCGTCAGCGCGCCAACGGTCCAGTGACGGTTCTTCGCCACCGCTGCCGCCGCGGGCCCTGCTTGCAGCGAATCGTCGGCGGCGTCGGCAATCAACCGCAGCGAAGGTCCGACGCCCCAGCGCCCCCAGCTTTCTTGAACGACGACCAGATCGAAGATTTCGACGTCCCCGATCCCGGCCCCACCGTCGCTTTGGACGTCGTACGGCACGGTCACGCGCAGGATATTAATTGTTCCCCACGCTTGGAACGGAATCGTCGGGCGAAATTGAACCGACTGCGAGTCGCTGTTTCCAGGACTGGTCGGCCAAGTCCACTCGTGCCGCATCCGCAGGTCCATCAGCCACGAAGTCGGATCGGTGACGCGGTCGATCAGCCGCTCGCCGCGACGTCCGGCGATCTCCTGGTGAATGCCGGACGTGTGACGAAACGCGTCGTCGACGCTCAGCATGCCAGGCGTCGCTTCCTCAACGCTTCGCGGAGGCGCCCAAATGTCGTCTCGCACCGCCGATTCGAACGACAAGTCCGAGGCCATCGGCTCGCTGATCAGAAACCGCAACTCCGTCGCGCAACACTCAACAGGCAATGCCGCTGATGCGACGGCGAGAATCAGCGTCGCCGCAAGCTGAGACGTCGGATAAACGCGGAGTATTCTCATCGTCGACGAGCGTTGCGCGAGTGAAATCGATCCAGCTACTCCGCAACGCACGCCCCGCGGCCGAATCGCCAGGTCAGGCCCATGCCCGCCCAGTAGCTCTCCAGGTTGACCGTCGTGTTGGCGCCGAGTTGATCCGATGCCGGGAACATGCCGCCGGCCATCACGTCGAAGTCGATGCCCGGTAATACGTCGCTGAAACCGACGCCGCCCGAGATGCGGTGCTCGCCCACGACCGCGAGCTGCGCTTGCAAATACTTCACGCCCGGCACGCCGCCGGGAATGGGAATGCCGGCCACCGAATCGCCGGTCGAGGAATCAATCGGGTTCTGGGCCAGCGAGTAGCCTGCCCGCAGCTTGCAGCGCTTGGTCAACTGGTACTGCGACCCAAGTTGCAGCACCCATTGATCGCGATAAATGTCGCGGAACAGGTCGGCGTCGTCCCAATTCAAATAGAGGACGTCGGCGGCGAGCAGCAGATCGCCTCCCATCAAACTCGAATTCGCAATGCCGAGTCCGACGCTGCGCGGCAATTCAAGTTCCACGTCGCGCGAAGCTTCGAACTGACCATTGAGCAGTTCAATGCGAACGGCATCCTCAAAGCGAAAGTGCTGGCGAGTTTGATAATAGGCGCCGAGCGTCGTGTCGTCGGTCAAGTCGTAGCTCATGCCGAGACTCGCCCGCAGGCCATACGCATTGGTCATTGCTCCATCACCCACGAACGGGCCGTCCAGG
>JBGSMO010000319.1:0-35163 GCA_041740115.1 Pirellulales bacterium | reverse complement strand
CAATCGCGGCAAGGTGACGGGCGCCGCCGTCGATGATCTTGCGAAGCGCCCCCTACCGGAGGGCGCGCTGAACGCCGTCTACAAAGGGAAAGAACCGACCGACCATTTCCGCAACTTCTTCGACGCGGTGGTCGACCGCTCGGAGCCGATTTCAGACGTGTCTAGCCATCATCGCGCTCTCACCACCTGCCACCTCGCCGGCATCGCGGCTCGCCTGGGGCGCAGCATTCGCTGGTCGCCCGAAGAGGAGCAGGTCCTCGACGATCCTCAAGCCCAAAGCTTCGTGGCGCGGACGCCGCGGGAAGGATTTCAGACGGAGGTCTGAGAAGAGGGCCACTCACGTGGCAGAAGCTATTACCTCGTCGGGTCGACCTGACGAAACGAAGTGCGAGTGGGCGATGAGGGGCTCGAACCCCCGACATTCACGGTGTAAGCGATGCCGAATCAGTCCCTGTTTCTGACGTTTTCCTCGGGAATTTCGGGATTGTAGCGGCTTCGGATATATTTGCAACTCATTGCAATCCATGTCACTGTTATGCGGCGTTTCACAGTATTGGACCGGTCCAACTCGTTAGCAACGCCGTACATACGGTGTTGCGCTCTGGGGTGAGTTATTTGGCGAGGAACATGTTCATGGACTTTTACGCATCCTAATTTGAAGTAGCGCATTCAAAGCAGAGCGCGGCGCAGACGGTTTACATAAGTTCGTCGTCGAGGACGACTTTTTTTGTAGACGGGGAAGGGAGCCTGTTCGAGGGCGTCGTAGTCGTTGTAGGCTCTCTTGCTCCAGTAGTGGCTCTTTATGTAGTGCCACAAGCTTTCGATAGTGTTGAGTTCGGGGCTGTAGGCCAGCAGGGTGACGACGGTGACGTCGTCGGGAACCTGGAGGTGTCGGCCGACGTGAAAGCCGGCGCTGTTCCACTGCATCACGGCGTGTTCGTCGGCCGGAATCGTGGGGGGCGGACTGCGCGACGAACTAGTTGACGATTGTCATATTGAGCTACGGGCGATGCAGTGCTTGGCCCGTCACGCGGCAGACCGCCCCCAAAACCCACAGGTATTCGTATTCGGACTGTCGAATCGCCGTCGGCCGAGTCCCCCCGTAGGACCGCGGTACGAAAAATCCCGCGCGTCGTGAAGGACCCAGGCTGAAAACATCGTTGCTCTTTCAGAGCAAACCTGTGCGCTGCCCGCAGCTATCGCTGCAAGTTGTGCACTATCCCAGCGGAAGGCCGACGTCATCCGAGGTCGCCGGGCGTGCCGAACTGCCTCGCGAACGGGCCAATCATCCTCAGGTCGCTCGACCAATCGGTCACGGCAAAGGTCACGCCCGCGAACGCACCCAGAAATGGCCCTTCGAGCGCCTCGCGAAACAATCCCGCGATCATGTCCCCGTCGTTGCCGAACGCTCAGCACCCCCAGGCGCCCAGGACATACGCATCGTGCCCATGGGCGAGCCCCAGCGTCAGGACGCGATCGATCCGCTCACGCATGGCCACCTCGATCTGATCGCGACTATCGGGCGGCAGTCGTGCGGCGCGCACCGCGGCGCACGTGACCATGCTGACGCCGTACGGCTGGTCGAGCAGCCGACGGTCGTCGCCGCGAAACACCGGAACATCGGGTGAGTAGATGGCATAATCCGACGCGAACGGCGTGTACGCCGCCTGATGAAATGCATACATCGGTTGGTCGACTAGGCATGCATGGAGGGCGGACGACCGCGCCAGATACTCTTCCTGGGCACGCGCGCCGTCCAAGAATCCCCCGCCGGGGTGCGTCGGCGCCGCGAAATTCAACGCGACGACGCGCCATCCTCGATCCAGCAGCGTCCGCGCCGCGGCGAGCGTGGTGTCGTTGATCACTGAAATCTCGGTGGTAAAACGTCCCGGCACCACTGGAGGCAGAGTCTGGTCGGGAGGATAGGCGAGCGTCCCCTCGCGAGCGCGCGTGATCTGGGCGCGGAGATCGATCCACTGGCCCAACGGAGACTGGTAGCCTCCCTGTCGGACGATCGCCACCGCCTCGTGGCCCAGTTCGACGGCGGTCTCGCGTGAGATCTTGAGATCGGCGGGGGGCATAGGATTGTTCCACGGAGAAACACGGACAAACTTGCTCATCATCGGGCTGTGCCGCGAGGTCTGCAAGTCAGCACCCACGGAAGAGGCTCCCCAATCCGCCCGTCAAGCTCGCCTGCAGTATCGGAAAATCCGGGGCGCCGAGCGCGATCGTCGAGTCGGCCAATTACAATTAAGCCCGCCGTTCAATTTGCCGGCTCTTCGCACGTGTGGAGGTTTTCATGCCCCCAATCCGTTCCAGCGACTCTAACTCGCCCCTTCTGACCGCCAACGGCGTCACTGTGCGCGCCCTTCGGCGCGCTGGAAGCCTAATAAGGAACGCCTCGTTCGCCAGCAGGAAGATTACCCAACCAATATTCGCATTCACCGGGCATGCAGCTGGCTCCAGCGGGTGGTTGCCAATCGCGTCGACCTCGACGCCCTCGCTACCTGTGGCGGTAGGCTCAACCACACCGCGCTGCGCGGCACGTCGGTCATGATGGTGCCTGTTCTGCCGGCGATTGTCGCAGTGCTCGCTGACCGAGGCGCGGACGAAGACTGGGGCGCGCTCTGTTATCCGCCGCGGGGATAAGCGAGTACGGTGCCCATGCTGGCGGTTTTTCGGATGAGCAAAGTAGCGTTAGGGCAAGCTTGGCACTGAACACCAACTCTATCCATTATGCCCATCACGCTTGAAGAGCTACTACGGCGGGCGACGGCAGGGAGGGAGCTAAACTCCGTCGAGCCCTTTCGCCCCTCTTGGTTTTACAATCTGCTGGAAGACCCGTTTTGGATCTGGTGCCATTATCACGCGCCCGCCGCTGAGAAACTCGACGAAACGACGTTGTTCGATCGCTATCGGATGGCCCAAGGCGTAGTGTGGGAGGAAAAGTATGTCGCAGCAAGGTTTCCGGGCGCATTTCGAATTGACGCGTCCTGGGGCGTCGAGCCCTTGCGCGACACGTTGGCGGCGATGCTTCGCGGCGAGCGCGTGATTCACGGCGGCGCTCTCTGGCGATTGGGCGACGAGATCTGCGGCAAGCCGGACCTCCTAATTCGCTCTGACGACGGGCCTTCGGACCTCGGGGCCTTCCACTACTTCGTTCAGGAAGTCAAGAACTCTGCGATTGTTAAGCCGTGCCATCAACTCCAGGCCACGGCCTACTCCTGGATGCTTGGTGCTCTGCAGGGACGCTTGCCAGCGACGGCGGAGGTCGTCCTTCGCGAAGGGGCGGGCAGCGTTACCACATTGACGGCCGACTTCCTTGGCGAGTTGCAGCGGCAACTCGCCTTGTGGCGCGACATTCGCGACGGTGCGAACCGCCCCGAACCGTTGGTTTACTCATCAACGACTAGCCCCTGGAGACAATACGCCAATCGGTGCGTCGTCGCCCGGGGGGACTTGTCGCTCCTTCCGGGCGTCAAGGAAGCGACGGCCTGTCAGTGGCGCGAACGCGGCTTACTGTCGCTGGTGGAGCTCGTGCGCCTCGGCCAAGCTGCATGCAATGCTGAATTAGGCGGCGATCACTTGTACTATCACGCGCTAGCGTACCAGCGGCAATGTCCAGTCTTCCGCTACGGCGATAGGGCCCAAATCTCGCGTCGGCCGCGATTGGTCTATTTCGACGTGGAGGATCTCACGTTCGCCGATCCCCCGCTGGTCACGCGTCCCCATACTTACATGCTGGGCGTAGCAACTCCCGATGGAGACAGCCGTATTTGGACGGCCCGCGGCCAAGACGATGAGGCGCGGATGTGGGGCGAGTTTCTCGACTGGCTAGGCGACCCTCACGACGTCGCCCTCTACTGCTGGACGATGTACGAGCGGAGGAAGATGGAACAGGCTGCTGCGGCCCACCCCGAATTGACAAGTCGGCTGCAGACGGCCGCCGCGGCGCTCGTGGATCTCAAGGAAGAAATCAAGCATCGGCCCTATTTCCCCGTTCCAAGCTATTCGATCAAGTCGGTGGCGCCGTTCTGCGGCTTCCGCTGGAGCCAAGACGACGTCGATGGTCAGTCCGCCCAGCTAATATATCTGGAGTGGCTTCGGTCGGGCGACGATGCGTTGATTGAACGCGTCCGGCAGTACAATCGCGAAGACGTACTGGCGATGGCGGCCGTCGATCGCGTGGTAACGGCAATGAGCGAAAATGGGGCCGACTAACGAAACCGACGGTTGGCTCGGGGCACGGCGCGATCTCGATGGTCGTACGCCACTCCCTCTCGCAGCGATGAGCGGGAACGTTAACTTGGTTGAGATTCCGCTGGAGCGCGAACCCGACAGCAGCCTGCGCGACTGCGATGGTGAGACTTCGCGCCAACTTGCCACCGAGCAAGGCAATGCGATGAACGCCGGTCTAGTCAACGGGACAACTCGCCCATACTCCTGCTTCGGTCAATTCGCGTTCGGCGCGAGTGATCGAAGCCTCGCGCTTTCCATTGGTGAGGCACGCTGCGGTCGGCTTGATTCCTTGAGCAGCGATAGTGCACGCTTCGGCAAATCGAGCCCGAGCTTCGAAACTGGTATAGCGTTTATGGCCAACAGAAAACGTTTCAAGGACGACGCCGCGAACGCCTCGTTTGGCCCAACGCCAAATCGTGCAAACATGCACGTTTTCAAGCTGAGCAAGCTCGTTGAGAGTTAGCCGTTGTTCGTTGAGAAGGCTGGGCATTGCACACTCCAAGAGAAAAATGCCATGTTTTCAAATGCGTGGCTGGAGTGTGACATCGGATGCAAGTTGAAAATAGGAAACCGCTGAGCGGTTTCCTATTTGAGTCTACGTGGCGATGGATTGGGGGCGTACTTGCGGACGGTTTTACCGCAAACCCCTAATTCCCTGCCCACTTGGTCAGTCGCCGGATAATACTTCATTCCGGCGGTCATGAGACGGTCGACCGACGGTTGATATTTCTGATGCAATTCGCGGTGGTCCGCATTCGCTACATCAGCTGCCTTTTTCTTACCAGGCAGCTGTCGGTTAGCGCTTTGCACCTTGACTTCAAATGGCCGGATCTGGATGCGTTCAATCAGCGTTCCCAACTCCATTGCATTGCGGATTATCTTCGCGGCACCTGGGTCCGCGTCTAACATCTCGCTGCACCACTTCCATAAATGCAGAGCGTGCTGTGAATCCGCAATGACGTCAGTGTTTTCGCTCGCCTCGAACTTCTGGAGCCAAGCCCCGAGCCGTAGTAGCCTTTAGCGTAACGCAGGTAGTCGGCGACGAGCTCGACGACGGTCAATTCGGGTTGAGCCGCGCCGAACAATGCCGACCTGCCTGACGACAACCATTCGCTGATGAGGCGATCGTACTCGAGCTTCGAAGCCTTGGTACCGTGCGGGCCGAGATAGTAGTCTCGACAATTAATGGCGACGACGGCCTGGCCGCTTGCACGATGCTTTTGATACTTCGGGACCGACTGAACAAGACGCGGCATAGCGCGGGTCTCCTGTGTGAAAACCAAAACCGTATGTACGGTTTTGGCTCCGAGGAAAACGCCGCACTGCCGACCGTCGGCAGGTAACAGAAAGACTTGTTTCGGCAGTAGTTACGTTGAGTGGGCGATGAGGGGCTCGAACCCCCGACATTCACGGTGTAAGCGTGACGCTCTACCAACTGAGCTAATCGCCCGCGGGCGGCGCGCCCGTGCAGGCGGCCGATCTTGCGATCGTAGTTGGCGGGGCTGGGGGGTGTCAATTGGGCCGCGCGCCGGCGTCGATTACAATGGGAGTTTTCGCGGAATATCGGAGAGCTCGCGTGTTGGAAACGGCGACGACGCTGCTATTGGCGGTTCATCTGCTGGCGATGAACGTGGCGTCGGCCGGGCCGTTGGCGGGGGCGTGGCTGCGCCGGCTCAGTTGCCGCGACGGCGCCGCCAATAGCGACTTGCTGGAGCGCGGGGCGCGGGAGACGTTTCGGTGGTCGCTCCTAAGCTTGGCGATCGGGGCGATTATCGGCGGAGCGATGTTGTGGGCGCCGAGCGCGGGAATGCGGGCGGCGCTGCGGCGATTTCCCGCAGACGCCTACTGGTTCGCGGGAGCGGAAATTCTTTTCTCGGCGGCGTGCATCTTTGGCTGCTGGAAGCTCTCGCGCCGACCCAAGTTGACGTGGCTGCTGGCGATCATCGCAGCGACGAACCTGCTCTACCACTTTCCGCCCCTGATGGCGGTGCTCGGAGAGTTGGCGGCCGATCCGTATTGGGCGGATGACGAAGTGCTCCACCGCAAAGCCCTGATCCGGCTCTGGATTCGACCCGAGGTGCTGTCGCTGTGGGCTCACTTCGCGCTGGCGTCGATTGCCGTGGGGTTCACAACGGCGCTGGCGGTCTGTCATCGCGTGGTGCGAAATAAATCAGAGCAGGTCGACGATCGAACGGCGCGACTTCTCGCGGGTTGGGCATTGGGAGCGACCATACTGCAAATTCCGGTGGGAATTTGGCTATTGCTGGCGAGCGACGAGGCGGCGCAACAGTCGATGATGGGGGAGAGTTGGCTGGCGACGATTGGTCTGGCTGGCGGGGTGTGGGTGGCGCTCGGCGTCATGCAATCGCTGGCGACGATTGCGTGGGGCGGCAGCGATCGGCGGCAGGTGAATCGGGCCTGCGTCTTGCTGGCGCTCACCGTGCTCTTTATGTCGGTCACGTTGCGCGTAAGCCGACGCGCCGGGGTAGAACCGCCGGTTGCCGACAACCCGACCGTGGATGTCGCTCGATAAAAAAGGTTGCCTCTGCGATCGCAAAGGCAACCTGCTGGGTCGCGTTCAATTTTTTCGGTCGTCGGCTATCACGCCGACCGACGTTTACTCTTCCTTCGGCTCTTCCTTGGCCTTCTCCAGGTCGCCGCCCGGGAGTTCGCCCTTCGCAATCAGTTCGCCGTAAGTGGGGCTCTTGTCGTCGTTGGGGTCGCTATGCATTTCGGCGACTTTGGCGAGGGCCTCCTTAATCTTCTCGGGATTCTTTTTGTCTTCCTTGGCGTCGAGCAGCTCGACCAAATGAATGCCGTAGGCGTTATGATGCGGGCCGATTTTCTTGCCCTGATGGCAGATGTGGCACTTCGCCTTCGTCTTGACCATCTTTGCGAACTCTTCGTTCGGGTGGTCGTTGATGTATTCCTTGATGAAGACCGCCTGGAAGGGGGCGATGGCGCTGGCCGACTTGGCGGAGAGGCCAAGCAGGGCGACGGCGCAGAACATCGTCAGGGCGAACGTACGCATGTTGGAAGCTCCTGGGCAACTGATGAACGCGACCGAGGGAGGGCATTGCCGCCGCCGCCGCGAGCAGGGACGGCCAAGTAGGCGACCGGTCCTGTGATGGTAGGTCCAAGTAGTAGAATTGGCCGCCAAAGTGGTGTCAAGCTGCGATCGAACCGCTGACAAGCTATGGTTTTGCGACGGAATCAGCGACAGCAGGCGGCGTTACGAGGGGCGCCGGAGGAAGGGGCACAGCGCTTTCGGTGCGTTCGGTTGGAGGCGCGGCAGCGGGCGTTGCCGGCGGCGCGGTCTTCGTCGTTGGATCCAAGCTTGAATTGATTGGCGCGGCAATTGGCGGCGGCGGCGAACTTCCCGAGGTCGGCGATCCCCCAGAGACTGCCGTTGGAAGACTTTCGGGAGGCGTCGGCCAATTCGAGACAATGTCCCATAGCGACTTGCTCATTTCCCACGGCTCGTCGAGCGAAAACGTCGCCACAGGTTCCGCGGCTGCGGAAGGCGTTGCGGTTTCGCTCGTCGTTGCGGCGGAAACGGGCGCGCCGGGATCCGCTTCGCGGGGGCCTGGCGTAACGGCGATCGGGGCTGGTGCGATAACCGGCGGCAGCGCGCTCGCCGGGAGCGCTGCCGCCGAGGGCTCAATCGCCGGGACGACGGCGTTCGCCGTCGCCGATTCGACGACTGAGGATGCATCCAGGGGAGGGAAGGGGGACGTCGCTGCGCCGGTCGTTCTCGTCAGACGATCGGCGACGAAGCCGAACAGAATCAGCGCCGCCAGCGGCACCGACCAGAGCGCGTGCTTCCGCCAGCGCGGCACGGTCCGCGGCGGCATCGTCCAGGGGAGCGTCGTCGCCGCGAACGGCAGCGGCGTGTCAAGTTCTTCCAGAATCTCCGCCAAGTCGGCGATCAGGTCGATCGGCGTTTGATGGCGATCGGCCGGCGCTTTCGCGAGCATCCTTCGAACGACGCGCGAAACCGAATCGGGAACATCGCTGCGGAAGCTGCGCAGATCGGGCGGTCGATCGCTCTGGTGCTGGAGCAGCTTTTGCAACGCCGTCCCTTGCGCAAAGGGCGCCTGCCCGGCGAGCATGTAGAACAGCGTGCACCCGAGCGAATAAATGTCGCTGCGCGTATCTGCGAGGCGCGGATCGCGAGCCTGTTCGGGCGAGATGTAGTCGAACGTGCCGAGGGTGATGCCGGTGGCCGTAAGTTCCTGCTCGGTCTCGTCGTTCAGCTGGCGCAATCGCGCCAGCCCCATGTCGACGAGTTTCGCCTGACCGTCGACGGTGACGAGGATGTTCGAAGGCTTGATGTCGCGGTGAACTACTTCTCGCTGCCAGGCGTGGGCCAAGGCATGGGCGATTTGGTAGACGTAGCTAATCGACTCGGCGACCGGCAGCGGGCCGCGCTCGGCGACGAGGTCGCGAATGTTCTCGCCGTCAATATATTCGAAAACGATGTACGGCAACCCGCGGTCGCGGCCGATATAGTGGACCCGCGCGATGTTCGGATGATCGAGTCGAGCGGTCGACTGGGCTTCGACGAGGAAACGTCGCTGCAGATCTTCGTCGTCAACGCGCTGCGACGACACGACCTTCACGGCGACGATGCGATCGAGCGTCGTATCGAGAGCCTTGAAGACCACTCCCATCCCGCCGCCGCCAATGTAATGCTGCAGCAGAAAGTGGCCCAGCATCTCGCCGCGAAGCGCATGCGAGAGTTCGCGTGACGTCAGCCCTAGGGGAAAGACTTGCGGCGTGATCGACGAAGCGGAACCGATGACCGTGACGTCGCTTTCGAGCGCGTCTTCAAGGTCGCCATTCGCGCCAGGCGGATCGTGGGCGGAGTCGTGATCCATACGGCGATCGATCGAAGCGCACTGGTGGGCGAACCGCACACCGGCGTGGGGGCGACCGCCTGTTTTCGCGGAAAAGCTGGGGAACGTCCTCTATTATAGGCGGGAAGCGGAGGGGGGCAAACTTGGGCGTTAGGTGCGGTATTTTCGGCATAATCGGCGCGTGCTGGGAGAAGAATTGAACCACGACGGCACAACGAGTACGACGGAAAAAACGACGAAGAAGGGAGAAGATTGAACCGCCGATAAACGCGGATGAACGCAGCTCATTCTTATTGGCGTTTATCCGCGTTCAACCGCGGTTCCAAGCTCTTCTTTGCATTTCCTTGGCGCTCTTGGCGTCCTTGGCGGTTCAAGAAATTCAGGGAATGTTCCAAAAGACGTCGACGTAAGTTCGCGGCGTCGGCCAATCTCGTTTGGGCGCGTTCGGATCGAGGCCGTTGAGAAAATCTTCGATGTTCGTGTACCCGTCGCCGTTCGCGTCGAAGGCGGCATCAGCGGCGTCTTTGGGATCAAGACGGTGCTGGCGTTCCCAGTCGTCAGGCATGCCATCGCTGTCGGCGTCGGCGTAAGGTTGGCCCGAGTAATCGGGGTAGCCGCCGACTTGCTCGACGTCGGTGATGATTCCTTGGCCTTCCTTATACGTGACGGTTCCGGTGCGAACCATCTTGGCGATGCGCTGATCAACCGCATCGCGTTTAGGCTTGGAAGCGCCGCTGCCGGCGAGCACATGCTCGTAGGCGTCTTGCGCCGATTCGATCTCCAAGAACGAGCCGGGATACGGCTTATTGATCCGCACCTGCGGCAGAACGAGGTCAGGTTCAAAACCGTCGGCGAGATCAACTTGCACGCCGCCGTTCCAGTTATCCTCGGTCACGGCGGCGTTCCCTTCGACGATGTTCCCCGCGACGTACGCGCGACCGAAGTCGGCGTTGAAGTGAGGACTGCGGCGCGACTCCGGCTTTAAGATGCGATGGGCGATCGGATCGTCGCGGGGCGTCGTCGGACCCGGCTTGAAGTAGTTGTTGATGATGTTGTAGTAACTGCGGTGATCGCCGCCGTCGACAGTACGATGCCGCCAGTTGTAGACGACGTTGTTTGCGAATGTGAAGTCGTAAATCATCCCGACGCTGGAATTGCGGCCCGTATTGCACGCCCACAGGTTGTGGTGGAATGTGCTGTTGTATCCGCCGAGCGTGCTGCCGAACGAATGTTCGTAGGTGTCGAGGCACTCGCTGAAGATCGAGTTCTGAATAGTGATGTTGACCGTCGGCAGCTTCAGTTCCTTGGATCCGTCCGGCGGCTGATACATGTGGCGGTACATCGACATGTTTTCGTCGAGCCCCCAGCTGGCAGAGACATGGTCGATCATAATGTTGCCGATCGGGTTGCCGCCGATCGAATCGTTGCGGTCGCCGACCCAGGTGGCGCCGCGTCGGAAACGCATGTGCCGGATGATGACGTCGTGCGTTTCGAGTTCAACCGTATCGCCGGCGATGCAGACGCCGTCGCCAGGGGCGCTGCTGCCGTCGATGGTGATGTAGGGAGCGCGGACGATGATCCGCTCCTGCAGCTTGATGATGCCGGCGACGTTGAACACGACGATCCGCGGGCCGGCGGCTTCGAGCGCTTCGCGAAAGCTACCAGGGCCGCTGTCGTCGAGGTTCGTCACGACGTAGACCTTGCCGCCGCGACCGCCGAAGCTGTACATGCCGCCTCCTTGGGCGCCGGGGAAGGCGGGGATGGGGGCCTGCGGCAGGTCCTCGGGCTTCGCGGCCCACGGAATGTACGGCTTGCCTTTCGCGGCCCAAGCCTCGATCGTCGGCTGGGCTTGCTTCCAGATCTCATCCGAACGATTGCGAAGCGCGATGAGCTTGGCGTTCGCTTCTTCTTGGACTTCTTTCGGAACTTTGGGGTAGGCGGCCTCGGCGCCTGATGACGCGAATAGCAGCGCAACCGCCGTAAGGAGACCGATGATCACGATGCTTGGGAGTTGTTTCATAGTCATTGTCTTGAGATCTAGTAGTTGACTGGGCGTGTACCCGCTTCGCACTGCTGGACGAGCCAGCAGTGGCACGCATGCCGCTTACTTCTTGGCAGCTTGGCGACGGGCGGCCCACTCTTTCTCCGCCTGCTTCAGGTCGATTCCGGCCCGAGACAAATAGTTGTTGATGCGGCCTTTGTACTTGCCGAACACGGCATGCTTGGCGTGGGAAGAACCGGCGTCCATCGCATACTCGCGAGCTTCGAGAAGATGGGCGCGAATCTCGCGCCGTTGCTCGTCGGTGAGGCCCGGCAACATCTGTTGATACCCGTCCAGCGTGATCGGCACGACGCCGTACGTCATGCCATCTTTCACTTGGTCGACTTGCGCTGGCGCCAGTTGCGCGGCAAGGCGGGCCACAAAGCGGCGGTGCAAGGAGTCGAGCGCCGCGGATTCTGGCTGGCCCGCGTCATGGAGTTTGCCGAGGGCGAGATACTGTTGAGCAATTTCATCTCTCACTCGTATAGCGAGTTCGGGATTCTCCAGCTTCAAAGCGTCGACGATCTTGGCGGCGCGATCGGTGAGGACCTGCAAGTGAGCGGCTGCCTCGGCAGAAGCAGTAGGGAGTTCGGCCGATTGCAGCAACGTTACGCATGAGCAGAGCATCGTCGCACCGACAAGAAAGCACATCGCGCGTGTCTGCAGAACGTGTAGCGAGAGAGCCATGGCGTGAGCGTGACGAGTCGAAGAGAGAAGCGAGTGAGACTCCCCTAATTTTATGCCGCCGCACAGAGCGACACTACGGCGCCGCGCTGTCTGCGGGGGGATAACTTCCGAAAGTGCCGCTCATTGTTTCCGTTGCCGCAAAGGATCGCCTCTCAAAGCCGGCTCCAAGCGCCCGCGAAACGAGGAGCTACCGCTGCACGCGGGCCGTGCCCCCTTTGGCGAGCGCTTCGACTTCGTGCAACTTCGCCATCGACACGTCGCCGGGGAAAGTCGTCAGCAACGCGCCGTGAGCCCAACCGAGACGGAGGCACTCTTCCGGCGGGAGGCCGCGAATCAGGCCGTAGATCAACCCTGATGCAAAGCCGTCGCCGCCGCCGATCCGGTCGATCACGTCGAGATTGAGCGTTGGACTGACGTAGCTCTTGCCGTCAAGCCAGAGGACGGCGCCCCAATCATGGCGATTGGTCGAGTGGACCTCGCGCAGCGTTGTGGCGACCGCTTGAATGTTCGGAAACTGTTGGCGCACCTTCTCGATCATCGCCAAGAAGATGTCCGTATCGAGCTTCGACTTACTGTGCGTATCAACCTGCGGCCCTTCGATGCCGAGGCTCATCTGCAAGTCTTCCTCGTTCCCGATCAGCACATCGACTTCGCTGGCGATGCGGCGGAAGACCTCTTGGCCCTTCGCGGAACCGCCGAGGGTGGCCCACAGCTTTGCGCGGTAATTGAGATCGAACGACCGGATGGCTCCCGCCGCCTTCGCGACCTGCATTCCTTCGAGGATCAGTTCTGACGTCGTTTCAGACAGCGACGCGAAGATGCCGCCCGAGTGGAACCAGCGAACGCCGCCGGCAAAGATCTCGCTCCAGTTGAAGTCGCCTGGCTTCAGCAGCGCGCCAGCCTCGTTCGCGCGATTGTAGAAGACGACAGGCGCGCGAGCGCCATGGCCGCGGTCGCTGTACACGGTAGCGATGTTCGGGCCGCGCACGCCGTCATGCTTGAAGTGTTTGTAGAAGGGACGGACGCCCATTTCGCGGATCTGCGATTGGACAAGCTCGCCAATCCCGTTGTCAACCATCGCCGTGGCGACGCCGGTGTTCAGACCGAAGCAGCTGGCAAGGTTCGCCGCAACGTTGTACTCGCCGCCGGAGACATGGACTTCCAACGTGCGCGCACGGCGGAAAGGAAGAATTCCAGGGTCGAGGCGGTGGACCACGGCGCCGAGGGCGAGAAAGTCGAGGGCACAGGCGTCTTGGCGGATGTTGAGAGCGGGCATGGGGGCTGGATGCTTGTAACTGGATGCTGGATTAGAACGCTCTGAGGATATTCGCGTCGCGCGCTGAACTCAACTAGATCGTCGTCGCCGAAAAGCCGCCGTCGACGACGACATTTTGGCCGGTGACGAACGACGCCGCGCGGTGGGAGGCGAGCCAAACGGTGGCGCCGGCGAGTTCGTGCGATTCGCCAAAGCGAGCCATCGGCGTGTGCCCGATGATCTGACCGCCGCGCTCGGTGTAGCCGCCATCTTCTTTGAACAGCAGGCCGCGATTTTGGTCCGCGGGGAAAAAGCCGGGGCTCAGGGCGTTCACCCGCACGCCGCGAGCGGCCCACTCGCGAGCGAGGAACTGCGTGAGATTAATCACGGCCGCTTTCGCCGCCGAGTAGGCGACGACGCGCGACAACGGAATCATCCCCGCCATTGATGCGATGTTGATAATGCTGCCGCGCCCGGCGGCGACCATCGTCTCGCCGAATATCTGACAGGGCAATAGTGCGCCGCCGACGAGGTTGAGGTCGAAGACGTTTTGCCACGCTTCGATCGGCAGCTTGCAGAAGTCGCTGCCGGGCGGAAGCGTCGCATCGGGTCGATTGCCGCCGGCGGCGTTCACCAAGATCGTCGCCGGTCCAAGTTGGCGAGCGATCTCGTCACGGGCTGTGCGGACTGAATCCGCGCTCAGAGCGTCAGCCGCTTGAAAGATGGCCGTGCCGCCGGTCGCTTCGATCGCTTGGACGCGCTGCCGGCCCCGTTCCTCGCTGCGACCGACGATGGCGACGCGCGCGCCGAAGGCGGCAAGGGCGTCCGCCATGGCGCCTCCCAGCGCGCCGGTGCCGCCGATGACGACGGCAGTTTCCCCTTCGAGTTGGAAGATGTCGGAGAGCATGGGCGTGGACCTTGCGCGTTGAAGAATCCGGCGGGGCGAGAAGTAAGTCGAGCGGCAACGCAGCGGCGCTGCGGCGAAATCATTCTTCGCCTTCACAATACGTTGGCGCTATTCGCTCAATCCGCGTCGAACATAGAGGAAACGTTTTTCGTTGTCGACCGTGGGGCGGCAAGCTTGAACGGTAGGCGCCAAACGGATGAACTTGGAGAGCTTCGCATGCGGCCCCGCACCCTGCCATGGAATTTCAACGATCACGAGCGCGGCGAACGCGCTGGAAAGACGCGCACATGACTAGAGCGACTCGTGACTGTTGGAATTCCAAACGCCGCTCGAAGCGATTCAAAGCGTGCGGCGGACGAGCCAACGGCGATTGACGAGTCCTGCGCTTTTGGGTGCGTTTTTTGCGACACACTTTGCAAAAATAACCTCCTGGATGCAATCAAATGGCCGCGTAAGATGAAGACAACCAGCCCGAGCGTCGGTTTAGGCGTAGCGCTCCGTCCCAAATAGCCTTATCGTGTGAGCGCGTAGGGTTCTCTCCACCCGCCTGCGACGGTGGCTCGCGGGAGAGCGTTTGGAACGGCGGCGACGCCCGTTCGCTCGGACTTAAAGGATCGACATGATTGTTGCAAAACAACAAGCGGACTCCGCGACACCCCCTGACTCGACTGGCCCTGGCTCGGCTGGCCCGGTGCAGGATTGGGCTGCCCTGGAAGCGACCGTCCGCGATGCCGTCCGCGAGCAGCCGGTTTGGGACTTCCATACCCATCTCTACCCCCCTTCGTTCGGGACGCCCTTCACCGGTTCCGCCAAAGGCGCCGATCCCAAGGGGTTGATGCTCTGGGGCATCGACGAACTGCTCACCTACCATTATCTGGTCGCCGAGGTCTTTCGCGTCGTCACGCCGCAACAGTTGCCGTACGGCGACTTTTGGCGGATGACCAAGAGCGAGCAGGCCGACCACATTTGGAAGCACCTCTTCCTCGAGCGCTCGCCGATCAGCGAGGCCTGCCGCGGGGTCCTGACGACGCTGCAGCGACTGGGGCTCGATCCCGCCGATCGCAACCTCGCCGGCTATCGGAAGTGGTTCGCCGAGCAAAATCCCGACCGCCATATCGACCGCGTGATGGAAATCTCCGGCGTCTCGCGGATCACCATGACCAACGCGGTGTTCGACGACAACGAACGGCTCCGCTGGCTGGAAAATCGCCACGTTGGCGACGACCCGCGCTTCGCTGGCGTGCTGCGGTTCGACCCGCTGCTGCGCGACTGGCCCGCCGCGGCCGCGCAGTTGGTGCGCTGGGGCTACCCGGTTAACAAGACGCTTGACGAACAGAGCATCGAACATGCTCGGCGGTTCGTCCGCGACTGGATCGACCGCGTAAAGGCGATTTACTGCGCCGTGAGCTTGCCGCCTGACTTCCGCTACGAAGGCGCCGAGGACCCGCGCACCAGCAGCGCCGTGCTGCGAAGAATCGTCCTGCCGGTGCTCGCCGAGCGCGACTTGCCGTTCGCGATGATGATCGGCTCGCGACTGCGGGTGAATCCCGAACTGCGCGATGGCGGCGATATGGTCGGCCTAGCCGACGTGGCGAGCGTCGCCCGCATTTGCAGCGACTTCGCGCACAACCGCTTTTTCTGCACGATGCTCGCCCGCGAAAATCAGCACGAGCTCGCGGTCGCGGCCCGCAAGTTTGGCAATTTGATGGTCTTCGGCTGTTGGTGGTTCGTGAACAATCCGTCGCTGATCGACGAGATCACGCGGATGCGGGTCGAACTGCTGGGAACGAGCTTCATCCCACAGCATTCCGACGCACGAGTGCTCGACCAGTTGATTTACAAATGGGACCATAGTCGCGAGTTGATCGCCAAGGTGCTGGTCGACAAGTATCGCGACGTCGCCGCCGCCGGCTGGCGCGCGAGCGAGGACGAAATCCGCCGCGACGTTCGCCTCTTCTTCCACGAAAACATGTCCAACTTCCTCGGAACGCCATCGTCATGAGCGCAGGTCACGCCGCCGTCACCACTCGCCCCGCCCCGACGCCGCTCGGCATGGAACCTAGCATCGGCTTCGGCGACCGGCTCGGACTCGGCACGCCGGGCCATGTGGCCGCGCTGCGCGAAGCGGGGGGCCCGATCCGCGGCATCTTTGCGCAGCAGTCGATCCGCGAAATGACGCGCACGGGTCGCAGCGCCGAGACGATTCTCGCTGCAGCCGCCGATGCTCTCGCGGCGCTGGAGTTCACCGATCCCTGGTCGGCCGACGGCGATCACCTGAAGACGCCGGCCGACATTCGCCGCACGATGGCCGCCGGGTTCGTGATGTTCACGCTCGACCCGTCTGAGGAAGTCGACCAACAGGCCGACGACTACGACGCGGCGACGCTCCAGGAAAAGTTCGCTGCCGCTCGCGAATTCGCTCCTTGGGTCGACCAATATCGCGGCCGGACGGAACGACTCGATTCGGGCGTGATCGAGTTCGACGAACGAACGCTCGCTTGCGCCGCGGTGAAGTATGGCCGCGCGTTGCGGCGAGCCATGTCGCTGGCCCGCTGCGTTGAAGAGGAAGCCGCAAAGCTTGATCAGCCGTTCGAGATCGAACTGAGCGTCGACGAAACGGCTCATCCGACGACGCCGGCGGAGCACTTCATCATTGCCGACCAGTTCCGTAAGGCGGGGATCGCTCTGGTGAGCGTGGCGCCGCGCTTTATCGGCGACTTCGAAAAAGGAGTCGACTACAAGGGCGACCTCGCGAAGCTCGAAGCGTCGATGCGCATCCACGCCGAAATCGCGCGCCGGCTGGGCCCTTACAAAATCTCGCTCCACAGCGGCAGCGATAAGCTTTCGATGTACCCGGTGCTGGCTCGCGTTACCGAAGGGAAGTTCCACGTCAAAACGGCGGGCACCAGCTACCTCGAAGCGCTCCGCGTCGCGGCTCAGCACGATCCAAGCCTCTTCCGCGAGATCATCGACTTCTCGCGGAGCCGGTTCGATGAAGACAAGGCGAGCTACCATGTTTCGGCCGTGGTCAATGAAATCCCCTCGCCCGATGAAGTCGAAGACGCGGTCATCCTCGAGCGGCTCTATCTCGACCGTTGGGAAGACGTCGCGCCAGGACACGGGTTCACGGAACCGGGACGGCAGATTCTGCACTGCACGTTTGGCTCGGTGATCACCAACGCCAAGCTTGGCCCCCGGCTGGTTTCGCTGCTTCAGGCGTATCCGCGGGAACACTGCGAGATTCTGAAGCAGCACTTCGTGCGGCATCTTGCGCCGCTCAATGCGGGTTAAGGAAACTTCATTTAAGTGTTGCATGACGCTCGTCATCCTGAGCGGAGCGAAGAATCTGACCTCTTGAACGGCGCTAGATCCTTCGCTCCGCTCAGGATGACATCTCTGGCCTACGCTTGAGTTGACTTGCGGTATTCCCGCGGGCTCATGCCGAAGTCTTGCTGGAACGCGATCGCCAGCTGCTTTGCCGATGAGAAGCCCGTTTGTTGCGCGATTGAGTAGACCTTCGTCGTCGGGTCTTCGGCCAACAGACGGCGCGCCATGGCGAGCCGTTGTCGCCGCAAATACTGGTACGGCGTTTCGCCCAACACGTCGCGGAAGGCGTACTCCAGCCACCGCCGGGAGACGCCCGCGTGTTCGGTGATCTGATCGATCGTGATCGGCTTCTCGATGTGCTGATGAAGAAACGACAAGGCCTGCCGCAGGCGGGCGTCGGAGACGGCGAACGTCGCCGTCGATTCTCGCTCGACCACCTGCAGCGGCGGAATCGGCGCCTCTTCGAGCGAAACCCGCTTGCCGTTGAGCAGCCGATCGAGCATCGCGGCGGCGCGATATCCTTCGAGTTGGTCGTTCCGCGCAACGCTGGTGAGCGTCGGCGACGAGTGTTCGCAAATGATCTGCTCGTTGTCGACGCCGATCACCGCGACCTGCTCGGGGACCTGCAGCCCGACCTGCCGGCAGGCGTCGATCGCTTGCCGCGCGCGGTAGTCGGAGACGGCGAACAACCCGCACGGCGTCGGGAGCGTCGCCAGCCACTCGGCGAGCACGCGGTACTGCTGCAGCCATTGGTTGCCGCCGAGGCCGAACGTCGGCTTGGAGAGGAACTCGACGCAGCGGTAACCGGCGCCGGTGATCCGCTCCTCGAAACCGGCCTGGCGATCCTTGGAGTATTGAACGTCGCTTAGCCCGTAGAAGGCGTACGCTTGAAACCCTTTGCCCACGAGGTGATCTGCCGCCAGCGAACCAATCGAATGATTGTCGACGATGGACCGCGGCACCGGCGAACGGAGCAGGGCGCTGGAGATGTTCACCAGGGGAATCGAAAGGGACGCGGCGCAGGTCGCTTCCTGAGCCGTGTTGATCGCCGCCAGAATGCCGTCGCCGGGCCAGCCGACCAGATCGAGCACCGACAATGACAGCGACTCGGGCGCCGTGATATAGGACCAGTCGCACTCCTGGTCGCGGGCGTAGCGGAGGACCCCCTCGATGAAGACCTCCTGATGGGCCCCGCGCGGGAAGGCGAGCGCGATTTCTCGAACGCGTTTCATGGGAGAGCCCTGCCACGATTGCGGCGTCGACGAACATGCGAGAAGAGTAACCGCAGTTTGCTGCGATTTTCCTCCCATTATTGCAACGACAGCGACTCGACTGCAACCAGAGGGCCAATCCAGAATGGGGTTTGTTCCGGTTTTCCGGGTCATTCTCCTCTTCGATAGGCCGCTTCCATGCAGTTGTTCCGACTCGGCGTTCTGGCGTTTTCGGCGGCGGCGTGCTGGATTCGGCCCGTCTTGGCCGAGTCGGCGGGGTGGGAATCGCTGCCTAAAATCCTCGACTCGATTGAACTGCCGTCGTTTCCCAATCGTGAGTTTTCCATTGTCGACCACGGCGCTGTAAGCGGCGGTGAAACCGACTGCAAGCCGGCCATCGACGCGGCGATCGCCGCGTGTGCGCAGGCGGGCGGCGGCAAGGTCGTTGTGCCGGCCGGCGAGTGGCGCGTCGATGGGCCAATCCATTTGCAGTCGAACGTCAACCTCCATGTGGCGCGCGGGGCGACGCTCAAATTCTCGGCCGATCCGCAGCATTACTTGCCGGCGGTCTTCACGCGGTTCGAAGGGACAGAACTCCAAAACTATTCGCCGCTGGTCTACGCGCTCGATCAAGAGAACATCGCCCTTACCGGCGCAGGGACGCTGGACGGCCAAGCGGGGCCGGGCGCTTGGTGGCCTTGGAAAGGGAAATGGGGAGGCGAGGTCGATCACGGCTGGCGGCAGGGCGATCCCGATCAAACGGCGGCGGTGAAGCAACTCGGCGAATTGTCCGATGCCGGGACGCCTCCCGCGGAACGGCAGTTCGGCGACGGGGGTCGCCTGCGGCCCAGTTTCGTGCAACCCTACCGCTGCCGGCGCGTGTTGATCGAAGGGGTGACGATCGTCAATTCGCCGATGTGGATTCTCAATCCCGTGCTGTGCGAGTCGGTGACGGTCCGCGGCGTGACGGTCGACAGTCACGGCCCGAACAACGACGGCTGCAATCCCGAGTCGTGCCGCGGCGTGCTGATCGAGAAGTGTACTTTCGACACCGGCGACGACTGCATCGCGATCAAGTCGGGCCGCAACGCCGACGGCCGCCGGCTGAACCGCCCCAGCGAAAACATCGTCGTCCGCGGCTGCACGATGCGCGACGGCCATGGCGGCGTCACGCTCGGCAGCGAAATGAGCGGCGGCATCCGCAACGTCTTCGTCGAGGAGTGCGAAATGAGCAGCCCGCAACTCGAACGGGCGATTCGGTTGAAGTCGAACTCGCTGCGCGGCGGGTTTCTCGAAAATCTGTTCGTGCGCAACATCCGCGTCGGCGAGGTGAGCGACGCGGTCATCCACGTCGACCTCCGTTATTTCGGGGAGACGGGCGATCATCCGCCGATCGTGCGCAACCTGCAACTCGACCAGATCACTTCCCAGAAAAGCAAGCGGCCGCTGTTCCTCTTGGGCACGGCGGAGTCTCCGATCCAGAACGTCGTCATCTCGAATTCGGAGTTCGCCAAGGCCGCCAAGCCGAGCGTGCTGGAACATGTCGAGAGCTTGCACTTGGAGAACGTGACGCAACCGGAGTGAACCTCGAACTTTCGCAAAGGACGAACATTGATGCGGCCACCCTGTTATCTCATCCCAGCGCTGTCCATTTTGCTGTCGGCCATCGTCGCAGCGAACGTACAGGCTGAGCCCAGGCTGACCGTCTCCGAAGAACCGGACGGCGCCACCGTCTACGTCGACGGCGAAGTTTTCACGCGCTACCTCAAACGTTCCGGGACGCGGCCGGTCCTGTGGCCGCTGAACGGACCGACCGGCGCCAAGGTGACGCGAACGTACCCCGTCGGCGAACGCGGGCCGGGCGAAGAGGTCGACCATGTCCATCACCGCTCCGTCTGGTTCGGTTACGAAGGAGTCAACGACGGCGATTTTTGGCATGAACCGGAACCAAAGGTGACTCGTCACTACGAAATCGGCTCGGTCGCGCATCGCGAGTTCGTGCGACTCGACAGCAACGACAAGACCGCCGTGATTGGGACGCGCAACGATTGGCTCAACGTCAGCGGCAAAGCCGTTGCTCACGATCAACGGTTGCTGGAATTCGGCGCCACGGCCGATGCGCGTTGGATCGACTTTCGCATCCGCCTCTGGTCGGCCGACGGACCGTTGACGATCGGCGACACCAAAGAGGGGATGTTCGCGGTACGCGTCGCCAGCACGATGCGGGTCGATGCAAAGCAGGGGGGCCGCATCGTCAATAGCCGAGGCGTCGACGACGACGCGACGTGGGGGCAGGAGGCTGAATGGGTCGACTACCACGGCCCCGTCGACGGCGAGCGGGTCGGGATCGCGATCTTCGCCGATCCGAAATCGAAGTACGGCGTGCCGCGGTGGCATGTGCGCCCGTATGGACTCTTCGCAGCGAACCCGTTCGGCAAGGCGCCCTACTCCGGCAACGCCGACGACAAGGGGGGGCTCGTCGTCCCGGACGGCGAGTCGGTCGACCTGCGCTATCGTCTCTATCTTCATCGCGGGGATGAGCGCGAGGGGAAGGTGGCGGAGGCGTACGAGGCGTTTGCGAAGTGAATCGCCCGCCGGACGGCATGCTGTCGCCGCGGCGACTTCTGTCGCGTAACGCGATTTTGGCGACAGTAGTCTCAAGTTGTTTCGTCCATTGAAGTTGTGTGGACGCCAACGACGACGACTTTTGTCGCATCAGGCTATGTGTCGCCTCGTGCGTTTCTGGCGACAGACTGCTTAAGTTGTTTTCTTCCTTGGGGTTGTGGTTGGCGTCAGGGCGACGGTTGTCGCGTCAGTGGTCAGCCGTCAGTTGCGAGAAGGCGAGGTCGTGCGGAGACGACGAATAGGACGCGGATTTTCGCGGATTTGGCGGATGGGCGCGAGGCGTTGGACCTCCCAGCCTGTTGCGTCGTTTCTTCTGAATCCGTGTAAATCCGCTAAATCCATGTGCATCCGCGTCCCATTCTTTTCCTTTTTGCCGTCCAGGTTTGAACTGATTTCTGTCATGTGGCAATTCTGCCGTCGAAGCGACTTCTGTCGCGTAACGCGTTTTTGGCGACAGAATATCCAAGCTGCTATCTCCGTTGGGTTAGGATCACATGGCGGCAATGTGTCGCGTCAGGCATTGTGTCGCCTGATGCGTTTTTGGCGACAGTAGTCTCAAGTTGTTTTCGCTCTAGGGGTTGTAGTTGGCGTCAGGGCGACGGTTTGTCGCATTGCGGGTTATTGTCGTCTTGTTCAGTTGTCTGATGTTGAGGCGATGGGCTTTTCTTTCTTGGCGCCGGGGTCGGGACGACCCGGCTCGCTGACGCAAAAGCCTTCTAGTACGAGCGAACGGCGAACGTTAACCGCGCAGCATGAATAGCTCCCCTGTGGCCAGCATGGGCGATTCGTTGCAAAAAATGAACTAATGTTCACCATAGCGATGCGAGTGGCCAATTTCAACCAGGAAGACGGTCGTTTTTTTGGAACCGCCAAGGACGCCAGTGAAGAAAAGGTGGACGCGTTGACCACGAAATAGACGAAAAAAAGCGGGGGGAAGTCACCGCGAATCACGCGAATCTGCGCGAATGAACGACGGGGATTGCTTGAATGCTTTTCGCGTCGATTCGCATGATTTGCGCGTGACGCCGTGTGCCGCTCTCCGCGGCGAGTGACACACAGCGACTCTTATTCACTCGCTCGTTGTTCGAGTTCAGCAAATCGCGCGCGAAGGTCCTGTTCTCGTTTCTTCATGCTATCGGCAGCTTCGCGTTCGCCGTTCGTGGGAGAAGCGGCTAGCTCTTCAGCGTTCGCGGCGGCCGCATCGAGTCGCTTGCGGGCTTCGTTCTCGTTGCCGAGTGAAGGCGTCAATTCGCTGAACGGAGAGGATGAGCGTCGCAGCGATCAAGAAGCCGTGGAGACAGGGCATTACCTTAGAAACCATAGGTTCCTCGAACGGAGACCCGATATGGAGAGAAGAGCGACGGCAATTGTGGCGCGCCGAGCCAAGGGAAACAACTGCGGCGAATCTAGCGAGTCAATTTGACGAATCGGCAGATTGTGCAATGCGTTGAGTGAAGCCGCCGTACTCCTGACGGCTTCCCCGCCGAATCGATAGCGAGTAGGCTGCTGACCTCGCAATACTCTTGACCCGCGATTGCTTGTTTGCCTGTGCAATCTATCTTCACGCTCAACATGATTGCGTTGCTCGATCACGCTCAGCTCGACGGTCTCGACTACGCCGTCATCGGGCTCTATCTGGCGGCGATGCTCGCGCTTGGCGCCGTGCTGTCGTCGAAGATTCGGGCGTTTAAGGATTACTTTCTTGCGGGCGGGGCGCTGACGACGCCGCTGCTCGTCTGCACGCTGGTCAGCTCGTATTACGGGCTCGACGTCACCTTCGGCACGAGCGAGTCGGGGTTCTACTACGGCGTGGCGGCGTGGTTCTGGTACAGCTTGCCTTACTACTTTTTCATCGGGTTCGCGGCGCTGGTCGTCGCGCCGCGGCTGAAGCGGTATGGCGATGCGATGACGATTAGCGACATCTTGGAGCAGCACTACGGCATGCCGACGCGGGTGGTGGGGGCCGTGGCGTGCTTCGTTTATTCGGCGCCGATCGTCTCGATGGCGGCGCTGATGACGCTGATGGAGTTCGTCGGCATTCCGACCGGGTGGGGACTGCTGGCGACGATCAGCGTCTGCGCGGCGTACACCACGATGGGAGGGCTGTGGGCCGATGCGATTAGCGACACGCTGCAGTTCACGCTGATGTGCGTTTCGCTGGCGATTGCGATTCCGCTGGCGGTCGAGTGGGTCGGCGGCTGGAGATTCGTCGAACAGATGTCGGCCACGGCGGGGGGAGCGACGGCGGACCATTTTGCGCATCACGGCGGGCTGAGCGGCTGGATGCTGGCGGCGTGGGCGCTGACGGGGCTCACGGTGCTCGTGGAGCCGGCGTTTTATCAGCGGGTGTTCGCGGCGAGCGATGCGAAAGCCGTGCAGCGAGCGCTGCTGACGGGGATCTTGCTGTGGGCCTCGTACGATTGGGGGGTGACGCTTATCGGCATCATCGCTCGCGCGGCAGTGGAGCAGGGGATGTTGCCGGCTGATCTAGAAGGAAAGTCGGCCCTGCTGACGATCTGCATGGAGATGTTGCCGACGGGGCTGCGCGGACTATTGATCGGCGGCATCCTGTCGGCGGCGATGTCGACGATCGACAGTTACTCGCTGCTGGCGAGCGGCAACGTGGTGTACGACATTTACCGGCCGCTGCTGGATCCGAAGGCGTCTGACCGGCGGCTGCTCGCGCTGACGCGGATCGGGGTGTTCGGCGTGATGGTGGCCGCGGCCTTGATCAGTTTGCTGTTCGTGCGAATGCGCGACACCTGGCAGTTCATGGCGAGCGTGATGACGGCAGTGGTGCTCGTTCCGGTGTTGGGGGCGCTTTTCGGTCGGCCGCGGCGGGCGGCGGGATTGTGGGGAGCGGTCGGCGGGTTCGTCGGGTTGATTACGTTTTACGGACTGCTGTTCAAGTTCGGAAAGTTCGACCTGGAGGAAGAGACGTTCGTCTGGCGTGTGGGAGGCGCCGAGCTGTGGCAAGATTTTGCCGTGCTTCTGGCGCTGCCGGTTTCGATCGCGGGGTTCGTCGCGGGGAATCTGCTGGGGAAGGAGGAGACGCGATGATGGAGATTGTCACCTGGGCGAGCGTCGTCGTCCTCGGGCCGGGGTCGATCGCGATTTTTGTGTGGTTCTTGTGCGATCTAAGACGAATCTTCCGGCGGGACGAATAGATACGCCGAATACTACTCAGCGACTGCCGCATGCAGTCCGGCCACAATCTTTTGGGGGACTTTCAGCACCGTGCCGTGCTTGTGGCCTTTGGGAAACGACACCGCGTTTGTCGCGTCGGTGAAGTTTTTGAAGTCTCGCGTCTTCGCGGCGCCGTAGATTTCTTGGCGGTAGGCGTCGTAGTAGACGATCCACTCGTCGCCGAGCCGCATGACGGTTGGCCCTTCGGTGTAGTGATCGGTGAAGGGCGGCGTTACTTCCCGCCAAGGGCCAAGCGGGCTGTCGCCGATGGCCGTGTGTAGCTGATGCACCTCGCGGCTGTTGTTCTTGAGTACCAGCACGTAGCGGTCATCGTCGCGCACGATCGCGGCGTCGATCACGCTGAAGCCGGGGTCGTAGAAGAGACTCGTCGGCGCGAAGGTTTGGAAATCTCGCGTCGTCGTATAGTACATCCGCTGATTATTGTCGTGCGGCTCGCCGTTGTCGGGGAACTTGCCCGGGATGGTCGAGGCCCAGCAGATGACGAACTGGTCATGCGGCTCGTCGTAGTAGAGTTCGGGCGCCCAGACGTTTACGGTCGTCGGCTCATGTTCCATCACGGGAATGAACTGTTGCTTGCTCCAATTGACGAGGTCTTTTGAACTGGCATAGCCAAAGCCTTGGTCATCCTTCCAGCCCGTGGTCCAGACAAGATGAAAAGTCCCGTCGGCGCCCCGTGCGAGACTGGGGTCGCGCATCAATTTTTGCTTGCCGACATTTGGCTTGAGGAAAGCGCCGGGAATCTCGGTCCACTTCAGGCCCTCCTCGCTGGTGAGGAAGTGGAGGCCGTCCTCGCCGTTGCCGCGGAATGAGGTGAAGAGATACGTTTCGTCGGCAGCAGCGGCCGACTTCTCTTGATCGCGGCGTTTGGCGTCAGCTTCGGCCACCACCGTGAAGAGGTAGTCTTCGAGATTCGTGTAGCCGTCGCCATCGCGATCGCCGTTGGCGTCGGTGAGATCGCCCGCCGGCGAGTTCGGGTTGAGGCCGTGCGATTTCTCCCACGCGCTCGGCAGGCCGTCGTCGTCGCTATCCCACGCGGCGTCGCGATGGACTTCGGGGTAGTCTTCCCAGCCGCCGACGTCGTTCTGCGAATCGGGCAGCCCCTTCAAGCCGCTCACGCTTCCCGAGAAGGTCGCGGCGCCGTTGCGGACTTCGTCAATCACGCGGCGATCGTGGTCGTCGAGCGTCGGCACGTTGCAGCCGACGTCGGCCAGCACGTCGTCGTACGCTTCCTCGGCCGACTGCGTCGCGACGAACGATTCGAAGAACGGCTCGGCGACGATGAAGTTCTTGTGCGGCTCGCCGCGGCGTTCAAAGACGCCGGCCAGCGGCTCGTCGGCGCCGTAACGGCCTTCCATGACGTTGCCTGCGACGAAGTATTCCTGCGGGCCAAACGCCGGCACGGCCTCGCGCTCGGCCATCAGCACATGGAACACGTCCGACGCCGGGCCCGGCTTGTAGTAGTTGTTGACGAAGTTCACCTGCCGGGCGCCGCCGTCGGTGGTGCGATGACCCCAGTTGAAGACGACGTTGTTGCGGATGTCGAGCCGACCGGCATGTCGCGTCGCGTTGTCGAGTCCGCCGGCGAGGCTCCAATTGCGACCCGAACAGTGGGCGAGCAGATTGTGGTGAAAGCTGCCGACGTCGCCGCTGATGCTCGCGGCGTAGCCATGCTGCGTTCCTTTTTTGTACTTCTTATGGCCAGCGATGTTGAGCGCCTCGGAAATGAGCGTGCGCTGCAGCGTGACGTTGCGGGCGCCGCGGGAGCTGAACGCCTCGTCTTGCGTCCAACTGATCGAGCAGTGATCGATGATCGAGTGATTGGTTGACGCCATGCCCATGCCGTCGAGCGTCTGGCCCGACGTGTCGCCCGGGCGAACGCGGAGGAATCGCACGGTTACGTCGTGCGTGCCGAGCATGCCGAGGTTGTAGTTGGCGATGCACACGCCTTTGCCGGGCGCCGTCTGGCCGGCGATGGTGAGATAGGGATTGCGGATGATGAGCTTGCTATCGAGGACGATTTTACCGCCGACGTCGAAGACCACCGTCCGCGGTCCGTCGGCCTCCACCGCCGCGCGGAAGCTGCCGGGACCGCTGTCGTTGAGATTCGTCACCTTGATCACCCGCCCGTCGCGACCGCCGATCGCGAAGCGGCCGTAGCCCTCGGCGCCGGGAAACGCGAGATGGCGCGGTCGGAACTGCCAAATGTCCCCGTGCGTGACGTGTCCGCCCGCGTCGATCGCATCGACTCGCCAGGCGTAATGCAGCAGCGTCTTGAGCGGATCAACGGTGACGGAAACGCTCGTTCCGCTAACCATGCCGACATGCGTTTCGCTGCCGGGACGGGCGGCCGCGATCGCTTCGAACGCGGCCTCGCCCGACGGAGCCGACGCGAAGTAAACTTCGTACTTTACGGCAGACGCCGGAGCTTGCCAGGAGAGTTTCAGTTTCCCGCTTTCGGCGTCGACGTGTTCGTCGCTATTGGCAGGGGAGGGTGCCATCGCTTTTCTCGTCGGGTCGACGGCGCCTAGTTCGAATCCATTCAGGATCACCGCCGTCGGGAGCGACTCGTCTTGGGGAGCAATGCGGATGATCGTGGGCTGATCGGCCTGTACAGTGAACTTGATGAACGCACTGGCGACGGCGAGATTGTCTGAGGCCCGCCGCGAGGGTTCGACGCTGGTCGCTGCTTCGCCGTTGACGGTGATCGCGTACGGCGCGAGCGAGGCGTCGTCCAAAACGTTGTGATAGGTCGCAATCGATTGCGGCCCTGGCGGAAGGCCTGAGATTTCGATCTCAATCGCCGTCGGCGCCTGTGACTCGCTCATGGCCATGATGCCGTCGGTCGCCATCGTCGCGCCGATCGCGAGGCCTGCTTTGTTCCATACCCCCTTGAGCGCCCCTCGGGCGACCGATTCATCGCCGCTCGTCTGGCCCGCACTTGCAGCCCGAAGCGTGACGTTGACGCCGTTGAACTCTTTCGTCGCGGCGACGCCGTCGGCAACCTGCCACTCCTGCCAGCCTGGAGTGCCCGTATCGTTGCGGCCGGTGTTCATGCCCACGTCGACGCGCAGCGGCCTGGCCCAAGTGACTTCGGCGGCAACAAGGCGAACGTTGGCAACGGTCGCGAGCAGCAGCAGCAAGAGCGATCGAGTGAGCGAACGGAGTGGGATCATGGCGCAATGACCTGTGATGAGTCGGCGACGAGATGACGCTACTGCGTCGAAACCGACGGGCAGCGCCTTGGGCCATTTTATCAATCATCCGCACCGCTGGTGGCCGCGGGGGCGGCAACGCCGATTGGCGAATTCAGAAGCCGGCGCTGCGGCGGCGGATTTCGTTCAGCACTTCGGGCAACGGATACTCAATGATCGGAATCTCCGAGCCGGCGACTTCCTTCAGCCGCCGCCAGCCGCGGGTGAGGAGTCGCTCGCGGTGGCCGACGTACCGCGGGTCGAGGGCGCGCTTGTCGAACGGCCCTTCGACGACGACCAGCGGGAAGTCGTCGGCGACGATGTACTGCGCGAGCGCCGGATTGCAGCGGATGTGGCGTTCAGGGGTCGTGTGAAGCACCTCGGGGTCGAGCATGCCGACGATGTAGCGGAGGTACATCTCGCTGTCGACGAGCTCAGCGACGTCTTCGCCGCAGACGTCGCAGAGGTATCCTTCGTCGCATTTGGCCATGGCGGTGGATGCTGGTTGCTAGATGCTTGTTGCTGGATGTTGGGAGTGTCGCTTCGACGCAGTTGCTGGAGCCATTAAGCATCAAGCAACCAGCATCAAGCATCTGCTCACAGCCCCAACACTTCCTTCATGCCATACATTCCTGCCGGCTTGCCGACGAGCCACTTGGCGGCGAGGATTGCCCCTTGGGCGTAACAGTCGCGATTGCTGGCGGCGACGCGCAGCTCAATCGTTTCGCCGAGCATGCCGAAGACGATCGTGTGTTCGCCGGGGTTGTCGCCGGTGCGGACGGCGTGGTAGCCGATCTCCTGCGAGGATCGTTTGCCGGTGCGACCTTCGCGGCCATGGACGTGCTGGGTGAGGTCCATCGCCTCGGCGACGATCTCGCCGAACTTCAGCGCGGTGCCGCTCGGGGCGTCTTCCTTGAAGCGGTGATGACGTTCGATGATTTCGACGTCGACGCCAGAGGGGTAGTCTTTCAGCACGCGGCCAGCGATCTCGGTGAGCTTCATCACTAGATTGACCGCAGTACTCATACTCGGTGCGAACACGATTGGAATCTGCTCGGCGGCCGTGGCGATGAACTCTTTTTGGTCGGGTTCAAAACCAGTGGTGGCGATCACCAGCGGCTTTTTCGACTTCAAGCAGTGATCGACGATCGCGATGCCGGCGTCGGGGACTGAGAAGTCGATCACCACGTCGGCCGCGCTCTCGCCGACGACCGAGAGCGGCACGCCGAGCTTCTCGCCGCCGGCGATGATGCCGGCGTCTTGGCCGAGCAAGCGGCTACCGGCAGATTCTAACGCGGCGACGATTTCAATCTGCGGATCTTGGCTGGCGAGGGCGACGACTCGACGGCCCATGCGCCCGGCGGCGCCGTGGATGGCTAACTTAGTGGGCATTCGATGAAGAACTCTAACTAACTGGTTTGATGAGGGGCTGAGATATTTTGCGGCTGACTGGATGGCAGAGGAACAACGGCTGCCCGCGATCCCTCAGGCTGGCGTGGAGGCAGAACAATGCTCGATACGCCAGATTCTTTTTCGAGTCGCCGCAGTTCCGCGAACATCGCTACAATATCACCGCCGAATTGAGCTCCCCACTCTATCCCATTCGATCTAAGTTCGCTGACGATCGGATCAGACCACATCACCAGCCTCCTTTCCTAATAAATTATCTGGCGAGCAAATCAGCGGCGGTTCATATCCTGCGTCTCGACAAACTTGTTTGATCAACGCCTGACAAGTTGCGTTAGCAATATGACGGAAATTCCACGTCGCTAAAAATTCTACACCGTGCGAGGCTGCCAGTGCTATATGCGCTGCATCGCGTGGTTCGGATGCTGGAACGGCTTTGCTATGGAGCAGTGCCAACGTCAGTTGAGCTGCCGTCTCCGTAGGAGCGAGGCGAGGAAGGTCCTTGAGAACGAGCAATCGCTCTCGCGCAGCTTCCGGATCTCCTGCCGAGCATTCGACAACGACAAGCTCGGAGACGAACAGCTCGCACTGCGATTGAGCGGCAGCCCACCACTCAATCCTCACTTGTTGATGTCCGGCGACGATTAGATCTCGACTCGGTCGAGATGTAAGGTAACCGATCACAGACGTTTCAACGTAGATTAGTGGCTTCGGCATGCAAGACCTAACCTTCTGCGTTGACGCTGCCTGGACTCTCAACTGTTCAACTGAATCGCCCGCACGATCTCATCGAGATCGTTCTCGACCTTCACCGCCCGATTCGCGAAGGCGGCGCGGCTGACGCCGCGCTTGCCGAGGACGCGGTTGAATTCTTCCTGGTCGGTGGTGTGGTAGGCGACCGTTGCGGTTGGGTCTTTCAGTTGATGGCCGGTGAGAATACAGACGACTCGGTCGCTGGGCGCGATGACGCCTTCCTCTCGCAGCAGCTTCGCGCCGGCGACGCTCGCGGCGCTCGCCGGTTCGCAGCCCATGCCGTTGGCGCCGACTTGCGCCTTCGCGTCGAGCATCTGCTGGTCGGTCACCTCGCGGACGACGCCGTCGCACCAGTCGAGGGCCCGCAGACATTTCATCAGGTTCACTGGGCGGTTGATCTCGATGGCGCTGGCAATCGTATCGGCCTTCGACGATGCGGCGTCGAGCCCCGCGTAGTACTTGCTGATGATCGAATGGTCAGGCCGACCGGCGTTCCAACGGAGGCCGCGGTCGTTGTAGAGCGAGTTGAGCGTATTGGCGCCGGCAGCGTTGATGACGGCGAGGCGCGGAATGCGATCGATCAGGCCGAGGGCGTGCAGCTCGTGAAATGCTTTGCCGAACGCGCTGCTGTTGCCGAGGTTGCCGCCGGGGACGACGATCCACTCGGGAACCTGCCAGTCGAGGCTCTCGAGGACGCGGAACATGATCGTCTTCTGGCCTTCGAGCCGGAACGGATTGACGCTGTTCACCAGGTAGATGCCGAGCTCCTTGCTCACCTGCTGCACGCGGTGCATCGCGTCGTCGAAGTCGCCGGCGATCTGGATCGTGAGGGCGCCGTAGTCGAGCGCCTGCGACAGCTTGCCGTAGGAGATCTTACCCGAGCCGATGAAAATCACCGCCTGCATCAGCTTGCTGGAGCAGCAGTAAAGGGCAAGCGACGCGCTCGTGTTGCCGGTCGAGGCGCAAGCGGCACGCTTGGCGCCGATCATATGGGCGTGGGTGAACGCCGCGGTCATGCCGTTGTCTTTGAAACTGCCGGAGGGGTTCATCCCCTCGTACTCCAAGAACAGCGTGCCGGGATTCGTGCCAACGTACTTGGCGACGCCGTCGGTGGCGATCAGCGGGGTTTGGCCCTCGCCGATCGTGACGATCTTTTCCGGCGGGGCGAAGGGGAGCAGTTCCGAGAACCGCCAGACACCGCTGCGGCAGAGGGGCTCGTTGCGGCGCGACCACTTCTTTTCAAACCAGCGGAGCGAGTCAGGGACTTCGTTTCGGTCCCAGTCGTACAGCACGTCCAGCAGCGAGCCGCACTTAGGGCAGGCTGTGTGAACTTCGCCGACGTCGAACGCGGCGCTGCAGTCTGGCGACAGGCATTGTTGATATACCTGGTCGGTAACGATGTCGACCGAAGTTGCCACCTGATCCGATGCTCCGCGAAATATTGAGGCTGGCCGGTCGCCGAAAAGTTCGATGCGACCGCAGGCAGACCGGTAGTAAGCGTAACGGGGAAAACGACTTACTAAGTCTAGCTTTGTGCCAGCAGAGCGGCAACGGAGAGGCGTTGCGACAGAGGAACTGCGAAATCTTTTTGATTGAACCGCCAAGGACGCCAAGGTTCGCCAAGGAAATGCAGGGGAGTAGGGGCCACGGCGACACGAAGGAAGTCCAATTCTCATCCCTGTTTCTTTGCCCCTTCGCGTCTTTGCGTGAGACAACTCTTTTGAAATCTCACCCAAAGGCATCCTTGGCGTTTGGTTTTTAGCCTGCGTCGTGGAAACACGACGCGTCACAACCTCTTTTCTAATCGCGACTTACAGAAATCCGGCTCGACAGCCGGTGGTTTGACGCTCCCGGTTATTCGCTTTACAATAACGATTCTTGGCCCATTTCGGCCGCGCTGGTCATGGGCTTCGCTTCGGAGGAACAACATGAAGAAAGCGGATATGAAGGTGTACCGCGATCGGCTGGTGGATCTGCGGGCCCGGCTTCGCGGCGATGTGACCTCGATGACGCACTCCGCGTTGCGAAAAGGGGGGGCAGACGGGGCGAGTAGCTCTAGCATGCCGATCCACATGGCGGAGCTCGGGAGCGAGAATTACGAGCAAGAATTTACCCTGAGTTTGCTGGCCAACGAAGAAGATCGCCTCGGCATGATCGAGACGGCGTTGCAGCGGATCGAGGGGGGCGAGTATGGGCAGTGCGAACAGTGCGAGGGAGTCATCCCCAAAGCACGCCTGAACGCCATCCCTTACACGCCGGTTTGCATTAAGTGCGCGGAGTCGCGTGATCAACGGGCGCCGCTGGATTGAGCTCGCAGTTCTGCAGTCAGGCATCCAACCTTGACTTCCAGGGGAACTGCAAAGTTCAAAGACTAACCGCCAAGGACGCCAAGGTTCGCCAAGGAAATGCGGGGAGGAATTGAACCTGGAAAGCGCCGATGAACGCAGAAAGTCTTTATTGGCGTTTATCTGCGTTCATCCGCGGTTCCAACATCCCTTGGCGGTTCAAATGACACGACTTGGCAATTAACCCGTCTTCACCGCGCGGGGCAGGGAGCCGAAATCGCGATGGATCAGCGATCCCCGATTCCTTGGAGTCGCCACCTCCTCTTCTGGACATTGGCGCTGCTCGGCTGTACGGCCGACCTATGGTCGAAGCACTACATGTTTAGCCAGCCCGACCTGCGGGCGCATGGCGTGCCACGCTGGATCTGGGAGGGGCACGCGGGGTTCCAGCTTAGCCTCAACGAGGGCGCCCTATTCGGCATGGGGCAAGGGAAGGTCTGGGTCTTCGCCATTTGCGCCACCGCGGCGGCCGTGGCGATCCCCGTCTGGCTCTTCGTCTTTGGAGCGGCACGAGACCGCAAACTCACGATCGCTCTGGGATGCATCCTAGGGGGCGTGCTGGGGAACCTTTACGACCGCCTCGGCTTGCCCGGACTGGAGTGGTCGGAGTGGAATCCGTCACGTTCGGGCACGGTCCATGCCGTGCGAGATTTCATTTTGATCGTACGCCGCTGGCCGCCGCAGGGGCCGTTTGACGTGTGGCCCAACTTTAACGTCGCCGACGCTCTGTTGGTTTGCGGCGCGATCGCGCTGTTTCTGATCTCTTGGCGGCGACCTGTGCCAGCGACCACGCCAGAATCAGCGGCGGGTTGATTAGTAGGAATGCGCTACCTTGTTGGACGCAAGAATATTCGCGCCCCCACGAGATTGTCTTTGAATTGGCCGCCTGCCGACCGACCTGCTCGACAAGAAACCAGTTCATCGGTTCGCTTTGTGCCTATTTCTTCCCTGCGGTCTGCCGCATTTGGGCTTGCCGCTACGTCAGGCCTCAGCTTTGATTTAGGTTAGTCCCTTCCCCATGCCGTCGAATTCGACGGCACTAAGTTTGCATTAGATTGCGCGCAACGACGTACCGCATCGTTTACGAGCGGGGCAGCGTCATTGTAAATGCATTCGGAACAGATCTTTGGAGTAATGCTTTGAGAATCTCACGCGCATCGACGTATGCACTTTTGGCCGCGGTTCAACTCAGCGATTCGCCGGCCGCCCCCCCCATTCCTTGCAGCCAATTGGCGCAGCTAGGCGACATGCCGGAGCGGTTCCTGCTGCAAGTCCTGCGTAACCTCGTGAACGAGGGGTTGCTGAAGTCGACCCGCGGCGTCGACGGCGGTTATCGCTTGGCGAAGCCGCTGACGCAGATCACGATGCTCGACATTGTCGAGGCGATCGATGGGCCGGTGCAGCCGGAACTGCCGCAGATCGGCGGATTGACGCCGCAGTCGCAGAAAAAGCTGGCGGAAGTTCTCAGCGACGTCGCCGCCGACGCGAAGAAGCGCCTCGCCGCGGTGACGCTATCGCAATTGAAGCCGGCGCCAAATCCTGCCGCTAATGGCGCCAAGGCGCGACGGACTGGCTGATTGGCGAGAGAGGCCGATATTTAACATACGCCCGCTGGGGCATTTCCGGCGGGCGTTCTTATTGCGCGCTCGACTTGCTGCCCGACGTTGAGAAAATAATCGGTTGCCCATGGGGCAGCGGTCGGATGGCCAGCGCTACGCCCGCCTCCCACATCGCGCGCTTGAGCGTGCGCAGTTCGGCGTAACTATCTGGATAGACCCAAGCCGTCACCGCCGGCAACGCCGTCTTGCGAGCTTTCAGTTGCCGCATGAAAGGCGAGTTCGGAAGCAGGGCCTGATCAATCGTTTGGCCGATGTCCTCGGAGATCGGCAGGAAGACGCCCTGCAATTCCACCGCGGTCTGCGGCGGCATCGGCACGCCTGGAGGACCTTGCACGGCAACCGCGTGGCGCTTCACCGTGAGCCGCATGCGGAAGCCGTCGATCGGCCCGTAGACGTCTTCCACGGCGTTGCGATCGCGCAACCCGCTGCGGATGTAGTCGCCGCCGCGGGCGCGCACTTCTTCGAGCAACGCGTCGGACGGCACGACGGCGAGCATGCCGCGCTTGATGCGGACGTGAATTTCATCTCCCTCGACAGTTTTCGCCAGCGGCGTGGGGACGCACTCCACCTCTTCGACGTCGACCGTCTGCGAGACGAGCGAGATCTGCTCCTGCGTCAGTTCCGAGAGCTTGATCTCCGCCTCGGCTAAGGCTCGCTGCACGTCGAACTGCGTCTTTCCTGCTTCGTCTAGCTTCGCGCGGCGCTCGGCAATCTGCTGCTCCACGGCGGCTTGCAACATCAAGAGCTGCTCGCGCCGCGCTTCGGTCGCCGCCGCTTGCACGGCGAGATCCAGCATCCGCTCCGTCTCGCGCTCGAGTTCATTTTTCGCGGCGATCGCTGCGTTGATCTCTTCCGTCAACGGAGTCGCGTCGACGATTCGCTCTTCGACGCCCGCCGGATTGCGCAGCTTCTTTGGCGTCATCGCCGCGTCGAACTCCGCCGGCCGCGAGGCCCGCACCCCCACGATCATCACGAGGACGATGAGGATGCCGACCATGTTGCAGACGACGTCGATGAAGGAGTCTTGCCCCGGCATCGAGTCGTCGTCATCGTGTTGTTCCATTGCCGGCTCCCTCCGTTCGCGAGGCGACTTCCTGGAATTTCACGTCGATGCCGCTGTCGCGCAACAGGTCGTTGAGGCGTATCGCGTGCTGCTCGGCGCCAGGCGCGACCTGCAGAACAAGCGTCGGCCGCCAATACATGTTGTTGCCGGCGAGGCCCCACTCGTTCATCCGTTCTTTCACCGTCGCGGCTAGTTGATCCAACACCCGATCGGTCGGCTGATGGAAAGAGATCGGCGTCGGCTGCCCGACCGGACCAGAGCCCCCTTGATTGGTCGGCATGACGTCGATCTGCTCGGGCTTGACCACGACGCGAATCGGCCGGCTGATCGCGGAGGCGAGTCGCGCCGCGGCTTCGTTCGCCCAGTTGGCGCCGCGCGACGCGGCGGCGCTGGCCGTTTGCCCAGCGTTGTAGCTCACCATGCCGCC
>JBGSMO010000291.1:0-5852 GCA_041740115.1 Pirellulales bacterium | reverse complement strand
CGGATCGGGCATCATGTTGTAAAGTCGCCGCACACGGCTCGCCATTTTGTACGTCACCGTGCCAGCGACGATCATTAAATCTGCTTGTCGCGGCGTGGCGCGAAACGCCCCGGCGCCAAACCGGTCCATGTCGTAGCGGCTCGCTCCTGCCGCCATCATCTCGATCGCACAGCAGGCGAGTCCGAACGTCAGCGGCCAGATGCTGGCCTGCCGCGCCCAATTAATTGCCTGCTCCACGGTCGTCGTGATGACGTTCTCTTCAAACCGTCCTTCAATCCAAGGTTGCGACATAGCGGTTCGATCGTCCTGTGAGTTATTTGAGGCGCGCGTCCAAAACCCTTACGGCGAAAGACTTAGCGTATCACGCTAGCTTGCGCCCGACTAGGCGTCGCGACTCGCTTCAACCCGCTGCTCCACTCGCTTCGAAGGTACAACAATTCGCTCCATCGAGCCGGCACGCACTCAGCCGCATCGACTCGCCGAGCACGCTCGACAACAACATCTTTTCCATCGCACAGACGCCCCGATCATGCTCGGCCAGATCGGGGTAGGGGCAAGCCAGCGCGGTCAGCACCGGCAACTCCCCTGACGCTGATTCTTGATACTCGAACGGCACATCCTGGCTCGTCATCAGGCGCGCCAAATCGGCCATCCGCTCTTTCACTGTTTCGCCCTGGATCTGCCCGCGGTAACTCTCGGCCAAGCGGTCGGAGACTCGCTTGAGCAGCCCGCGACGAATCTCGGGGTCGCGAATCTCGCGAATCTCATCCCACAGCACCTGCACGAGCGGGCCGTAGTTGTTGCCGCCCGACCGAATTCCGGCCGGCGTCAACGAGTACCGATGCGTGGGCCGTCCCCGACCCGCCGACTCGGCTTCCCGTGCGATCAAACCTTGCTCCATCAACCTCGTCAGTCGTTGCCTAACAGCGGTGGCAGTCACTCCCGTGAATTCGACGAGGTCAACCACCGTCGCGGCAGTTTGCCGGCGAAGGTAGTCCACGATCGTTCGGTCGTTGAGTTCTGTGGGGAGGTTCATCACCGCAGCTTGATTGCGCCTGACAGGTTCTTCGCCATTCAATCCTAGCGGGATTCCTGTTTATGACAACAACCCATTTGACAAATAGATCAATGCGGAAAATTGGTTATTCGTAAGTCATTGACCATGAACGGCTTATACGCTAAAAGCAACGTCTGCCAGCAGGTCTCTCCGCGGCAACTTAGGGACCTATTCACGATCAACCCAGCAGTGGACGAGGAATTAGCCGCGTGTCGAACAAATCCCCCTCGGGCGGCGATCAATGGGGGTCGCGCCTAGGCGTCATTCTGGCAGTGGCCGGGTCCGCTGTTGGACTGGGCAACTTCCTACGTTTCCCTGGTCAGGCAGCCCAGAATGGTGCGGGAGCATTCATGCTCCCCTACTTTATTTCCTTGCTCGTCCTCGGCATTCCGCTTTGTTGGGCCGAATGGACGATGGGACGCTACGGCGGCCGGCATGGATTCAATTCCGCGCCGGGGATCTACAGCGTCGTCTGGCGACACAAGCTGGCACGCTACCTGGGCGCCTTCGCGCTGTTGATCCCGCTCGTCATCTACATGTACTACGTCGTCATCGAGGCGTGGTGCCTAGGCTATGCCGTGAGTTACCTCACCGGCGACATGATGCTGGGTTCCGAACCTGAAAAGTACACTGAGCACTATCGAAACTTTGTCGGCGCCACCAAGGACGGGTTTCTCACGGATGGCGGGAATAACCAATTAATTGTCGTGCTGGCCCTGGTCATCGTCGTCAATTTCATCTGTATCTATCGCGGCCTCAGCGCGGGGATTGAGCGATTTTGCAAGGTGGCGATGCCGCTGATGGCCATTTGCGCTGTCTGCGTTCTGGTGCGAGTGTTGACGCTCGACGGGATCCTTTCCGGGCTCGCAAAAATGTGGAACCCCAACGCCGAAGAGCTTTGGGATCCAGCAACTTGGCTCGCCGCTTCCGGGCAAATCTTCTTCAGTTTGTCAGTCGGCTTCGGCATCATCATTAACTACTCCAGCTACTTGAAGAAAGACGACGACGTCGCGTTAAGCGGGCTGACCGCCAGCAGCGTCAATGAATTCTTCGAAGTCGGCTTCGGCGGCATGATCACGTTGCCCGCCGCGTTTATCTTCCTCGGCGTCGCCGCGACCACGCAGGGGACGTTTGGCTTAGGGTTCATCGCCTTGCCAAATGTGTTCGCCGCGATGCCCGGCGGGCAGTTCTTTGGATTCCTCTGGTTCTTCATGCTGTTCCTAGCGGCGATCACGAGCAGCCTGTCGATGCTGCAGCCAGTGATTGCTTTTTTCGAAGAAGGGCTCGGCATGAAGCGCCATGCTTCGGTCGCCTTCTTGGGGCTGATTTCCGCTCTGGGAACTTTGATCGTTGTTTACTTCTCAAAGAATACGGTCGCTCTCGACACATTCGACTTCTGGGTCGGGACGCTGTTCATTTTTCTGCTCGCGTTGATTCAAGCCGTGCTCTATGGATGGGCGTTGGGAATCGAGCGTGGCTACGATGAACTGCACCGCGGAGCACAGCTTCGAATTCCACGGTTTGTGCAGTGGATGCTGAAGTACGTAACGCCCGTCTACCTACTCGCCATTTTTGGCGGCTTTGTCTATTCGAGCGGTCGGTCGGAGCTTGAGAAACTAGCGAAGGGGGGCGTGCCGCTTCTGAGCGTGGCGTTCATCCTGGTGATCTTCGCGTTTCTGCTGCTGCTGGTTCACATTGCCGGCAAAAAGTGGGATCGCGAAGGTCGCTTCGACAAACTTCCCAAATAGCCGAATCCAAGATCGAGAGGTACTACCATGTTGAACGCTGCCTACTTGACCGCCTTGGTTGCACAAGCTGCCCCCGCAGGCGAAGTCGTGATGACTCCCGCGGGCTGGGCGATCATGATCGTGTCGCTCGCGTCCGTCTTGCTGCTCAATGTATTTTGCTTTTATCGAGTCCTCTCGCTGCCGCCCGAGGCGGCCGAAGGCCATCTCAAGGCTCCGTTGGAAATTGATACCGGGGACTTGAGCGATCCCGACTGAGTTGCATCTCTCGTGTGTGATTTCTTGGACGAGCTCAATTGCCTCTCGACGAACTTATTCCCGTCCTGCAAACCTCGATCGGTCCGGTGATTCTGATCTCCGGCGTCGGGATGCTGCTGTTGACGATGACGAACCGGCTGGGCCGCACGATTGACCGTTCGCGGGCGCTGATTGCCCTCCGCAGCGAGTCGTCTGATTCGCGCCGCTTGGCAGTCGAACTTCAGCTGGGGATTCTCTGGAAGCGAGCCAGATTGCTGCGTCAGGCGATTACGCTCGCGACGGTGGCCGCCCTCTTGGCCTCGCTGCTGATCATCGTCCTGTTCATGGGGGCGCTGGTCGATTTGCAAATTTCGGTTGTGGTGATTCTGCTGTTCGCCGCGTGCCTCACGAGCCTCATCGGCTCGCTGCTGTTCTTCCTGCGTGACATCAATCTCTCCCTGCGAGCGCTGACGCACGAGTTGGAGCAAGAGGTTGAGTAGGTTAGGCTTTCTAGCCCGACGGAAGTGTCGTAACGCTTTCTCATGAAGATCCGTCGCTCGAATTTGACAACGGTTTGGCGGGGCGGTCGGGCTGAAAGCCCAACCTACGCGGGGAAGTATTCCTCGACGACGGTATAAAATGCGGCCGGCGATTCGATAGTGGCCACATGCTTGCGGAAGTCGCGGGCGCCGGGGCGGCCTTGAGCGTAGCAGCAGGCGTATTTTCGCATGAGAACGCTCGCCTTTTCGTCGCCGAAGCGCTCTCTCACCAGTTCGAAATGGTGGATCATCAACTCGCGCTGCTCTGCGAGCGTCGGGTCGGCCGGGATCGGTTCGCCGCGGACGGCGGCGGCCGCTTGGGCGTAGAGCCACGGCTTGTTCAGCGCCGCACGAGCGATCATCACGCCGTCGACGTCGAAGCGCTGGAACGCCGCGACCACTTTTTCCGCCGAGTCGAGGTCGCCGTTGCCGATGAGCGGGATTCGCTTGAGGTGCGGCTTGATCGCGCTGATCCGGTCCCAATCGGCCTCGCCGCTGAACATGTCGGCCGCGGTTCGGCCGTGAACCGTGAGGGCTGCGGCTCCCGCTCCCTCGACGACCTGGGCGACGTCGATCGCGTTGATCTGATCACGCGAACAGCCGAGGCGGATCTTGGCCGTGACAGGAGTCGGCGCGCACGCCCTCACGACTTGCTCAATGATCTCGCCCATCCGGTCGGGGAATCGGAGCAGGTACGAACCGCTGTGGGCCTTCTGCGTCACCTGCCGCACTGGGCAGCCGAAATTGATGTCGACGACGCTCACCTGGTACTCGCTCGCCAGCCGGGCGCCGACCTTGGCGAGCGTCTCCGGTTCGTTGTCCCAGATTTGCACGGCGAGTGGCCGCGGTTCGCCGGCGACGCCCCAGAGGCGGTCGGGGTGCTCCGCTTCGTGCTCATCCATCCAGACGAACCCGCGGGCGTTGACCATCTCGGTCGCCAGCAGGCCCGCGCCGCCGAACTCGCGGACGATCTGGCGGAAGGCGTAGTTCGTGAACCCCGCCATCGGGGCTTGCAGGATTGGCGGGTCGACCAGCAGCGAGCCGATGTAGAACGGCTGCGCCAGCGGCCTCGGCAGGTCGCTCGCTGCGTACGATGATTCGAGAACCGTGCTGGCCATGACGTACGAAGAGCCCCCGGGATGAACCCGGGGGCTCGCTTTGGATTTCCGTTGATCGACGTGCTTATGCTCTACGTTATTCGCGATCCATCAGGTTGCGGAGCCGGCTGACGACGATTGATCGCTCGCGCTCGCGGCCGAGGAGCCGCTGCAGCGGGCGACGAACTTCTTGACGCCGCTCGGCCTGACGCGTCGGCGTCACGCCGTTCTCGCCCATCGTGGAACCATCGGCGACGTTCGCGGCGTCGGCAGGTTCTTCGGCCGAGGCCGGCTCGACGCCGCCTTGGCCCCAATGGAGTTGGTCGGTCGGCGCCGACGTCCGAATCATCATCGCCACGAGTCGATCGGTTGGAACTTCCGCCGGCGCGGCGAGTTCGGTGTACGCGGCAATTTCTTGGTTGTATTCGCGAGCCCGCGCGACGAACGCCCGGCGCTGCAGCGACAGGAGTTGTTGTGCGTTGAGCAATTGGGCCCCGTCGTTCGTCGCCGCTCGCATGGTCACCTCTTGCTCCAACGCCGCCTTGGCGTCTTCAATCGCTTGGGTCATCGAGCGCAATTCGGTATGGCGGAGCGAGAGGACATCGGCGAGCTTCTTCGCGACGAGATCGGGTCGCGAGGCGAAGATCTCGTCGTACTCGGCGTTGTAGCGCCCGCAATGTGGAACGTCGGCCGGAACCGGTGGCAACGACGATGCGTTGCCGCCAAGGAGCGTGTGCAGTTGCAACTGCGCGGACTGAGCCGCGAAGCGGGCTGCGTCGATGCGGGTGCGTGCGTCGGCCTGGCGAACATCCCATTGCTCGTTGGGAGCGGCGACGCCGGCGCGATAGGCGTCGAGTTCTTGAGCTTCGAGGACAGACAGATAGTAGTCAGCAACCGCGGCGGCGAGGTCCCAGTAAGCTTTGGCCCGTTGGGTTTGGTCTTGGCGCGAGCGGGAATCACGAACGGCTTCACCGAGCGTGATCGGCGTGCCGGCGAGAGGAGCGCCGGCGGGGGCCTTCATCAACTCCTGCATCAGCTTGGTCGGCTTGGGGCCGCTGACGAGAGCGGAGCGCTCGGCGGGGGGGGCGGCTTGAGTTGGAGGGGCGAAGGGCTGTGCGGCGGCTGCAGCGGGGGGGGCTGTGGCTGGTTGTTGGGGCGACGCAACTCCGGCTGCTGA
>JBGSMO010000287.1:0-1818 GCA_041740115.1 Pirellulales bacterium | reverse complement strand
GGTCGAAGATCGAGTCTTCGGCGGTGCCATCGGTTACAAGCTCGGCTTTCATGCCATGGCAGCGGACGCGGGCCTACTAAAGACATGTCGCCACGAAGAACGTTCCAAAGTTGCGGAAGTTCATCGCAGCGCCGCCATGTTATCGCTAGCCTGTCCGTTCGTCGCCGCATCGGCCCGCCTGCCAACATCCGCCGGCTTCTCCGCGGGCGACGCCGCAACCATGGCGTCTTGCTCCACCGCGTCAAAAGCCAACGACTCGCCCACGGGAACCGTCGCAGCAGCCGGTGGTGCGGGCGCCTCAGGCGCCTGAGCCGGCGGCTCAGCAGCCAACGACTTCACTCTCACTTCAGCATCTGCAGCGACCGATTCATCGCCGTCTGAGCTCATCGATCCGCGCAACCCCGGGGGCAACGCTTCAGCGCTCGCAACATCCTTCGCCTCCGTCAATTTATCGACCGACGATTTCTCTTTCGCGCTCTCTTTGGCCCCATCGAGGCCTCGCCGCCGTCGCCTGAGCGTCTCGTCCTCCGCCTCAGGCGGAGCCTTTTCCGCGGCGCGCTTCTCAGCCCGCGCCAGATCGCGCTCATCCCGAGCCAGTTCCGTCGGCTGGAACACCGCGATCAGCACCGTCGCCGCGATGGCGAGCGCCGACCAGAGCAGACCACGGCGAATTCCCGGCCAACGATCAATCGGCGGTGACGGCAACGACTGCAAATGCGACTGAGCCGTCGGCCCATGCGAATCGAGGTCGGACTGCGCTTGCGTGACTTCCGCGAGCACCCCGGCCCGCAAGTCGCGCCCCAGCGTCTCCCGCGGCAGCGCTTTGATCGCGCTCGACAGCGATCGAAGTTCGTCCACCAGCGCCGCCGCCGTCGGATCGCTTCGCAACCGCTCCTCCACCAACGCACGCTCCGCCGCCGTCAGTTCGCCATCGACATAGGCGCTGAGCAGTTCGTCGTCGAATTCGTCGTTGGCGTTCCCGGCGGTCATGATCTACTTAAAAATACGAATGCATTTGAACCACGAAACACACGAAAGAAACGAAAAGTAACAAAGGAGTTTGAAACCGCAGATGAACGCCGATGGACGCAGATAAGAATCAGAAGCTTGGGGAACTCGTTTGAAGATTCTGGCAACAAATCCCCTATCTGCGTTTATCCGCGTTCATCTGCGGTTCCAAAAATTGAATTCTTCCCTTTCGTCCTTTTCGTTAATTTCGTGGTTAAAAACTCCCCGCATTAAAACCTTACCCCAACTGCGGCGCCTCTTCTCCCCACATGCTCCGCAGCCGATCGCGAAGTTGCAACCGCGCCCGGAACAGCCGGCTCCGCACGGTCCCTACCGGCAATTCTAGAATCTCGGCAATCGCCTCGTACGAACATCCTTCCATTTCCCGCAGCACCAATATCTTCCGGTGCTGGTCGCCCAATTCCGCCAGGGCTGAGTGGACCTGCTCGGCCCGTTCGTCAGCCATCATCCGCTCGCCCGGCGCCGCGGAGCCATCCATCGGTTCCTCCCCGACTCCCTCCTTCGCGGCGTCGATCGACGCCATCGGACGCGTTCGCCGCCGTCGAGTGAGAGCCACGTTCATCGCAATCCGGTAGAGCCAGGTAAAAAACTGCGACTCTCCCCGAAACGCGTCAAGCTTCAGATACGCCTGCACAAAGGCGTCCTGCGCCGCATCGGCCGCATCCTCGCGCGAGCCGGCGATCCGCAGCATCGTGTTGAAGAGCCGATCCTGATACCGCCCGACCAAATCGCCAAACGCAGCGCGATCGCCCGCGCGGGCGGCCTCGACTAGCTCGGCGTCGGTGGGGA
>JBGSMO010000285.1:0-2701 GCA_041740115.1 Pirellulales bacterium | reverse complement strand
GGCGGGGTTCAAGCTGGGAGCCGAGGCGGCAAAGGGATCGACGCCGCTGCTGCCGAAGGGGTTGCCGGTCGGGGCGTTGAGGGCGGGGCCGTTGAGTGATGGCTGACTTTGCGGTGAGCCGGCGAACGGCTGGGAAGCCGGCGGATCGGCGAGTGTGGGGCCAGCGAGCGTCGGCGTGAGCGGGTTGACGAGCGATGCGTCGGCGATCGTGCTGAATTGGTTGCCGGCGCGGTCGTCGATCGTGGCGCGGAACTTCACGCCTGCGGCGCTGATGGGGGGCTTCCACGCGACTTGGCCGACCACGCGGTCGGGTTGCGAGACGTCTGGCGGGCCGGTGGCGATGCGCTGCCAAGTCGCGCCGTCGGTTTGCGCTTCGAGTCGCACTGTTTCCGGTTTGAGCTGCAGGTCGCGGGCTTCGTAGCGGAGGATGATCCGACCAGAAACGTCCGGGGCAGCGGAGAGCTGGAGGGTCGGGGGCGCCGTGTCGACGACGACGCGGATTTGGGGTTGGGCGATAGTGGCGGGAGTCGCTTCGCCCTTGCGATTGACCGTGCGGACGGCGAAGGCGTATTCGCCGTCGACGGGGGCGTGGTAGCTAAAGCCACGGACGCGGGGTTCGGCCTCTTGGAGGACGGCCCACTGGTTGTCGCCGCCGCGGGTGACCAGGAGTTGGACCTTATCGACGGGCGAGGCGAAGGGGGCGGCGTCGGTCGGTTGGTAGGGAATGAAGAAGACGCGGGTTCGCCAGTAGCTCGGTTCAGGGAGTTGGGCTTGGGCGGCGCGGGGCGAAAGGACCGTCAGGTGGAGGGCCAACGTGATGGCGAGCGCAATCGCCAATTCGTCCGGGCGCTGACGCTTCCGGCGATGTGGCGGCGGGGGCAGCGAGTCGCCAGGGAGGCGTCGCATGGGGGCGGGTCCGGACGGTGGGATAGCGGGGCGGAGAGTGCGCGCATTCGTAGCCTGATAGCATTATCGGCGATTGCCGGGGGAGCGATGACATTTAACCGTGAGGGGCGGTTTGGGGCGTTTGTTCGCTTGCGGCGAGGGGCGAACTAGGGGCGCCACTGGCATCTTGCCAGTGGGAATCGCTGAGCGAGTACCCGCCTCCGCACTGGCAGGATGCCAGTGGCACCCCCGACTTGAAGAGCCGCGGGCTAAAATGGGCCGTGTAGTGGCGAAGGATGGGGAATCGTTCGCTGGACTCATGCTGACGGCGCCGTCATAATGTGAGGAAGGGCAAGAGGTAGCGGTTCCAGAGATTGAGGCGTCGTAGTGTGAGCGGCGGCGCGACGGCATGTATCTGGCTTATGCGTCTCCAGCGGTTGAGAGCCTGACTCGCGCTGCGCTGCTGTTCGCAGCGATCTTCGCATTGACGGCCATCGTGATCGCGATTGCGCGAAGGTATCGGGGTCGCGCCGCACAAGACAAGCTGGACCGTCATCAGATGATGTCAAACTTCCGGGAACTGTATGACCGGGGTGGTTTGAGCGACGAGGAATTCCGAACAATAAAGTCGAAGCTAGCAACGGAGCTCAAGGCTGAGTTAAAGGATAACAGCGGCGCGGGTTAGGCCTAAAAGCCCCGTGCTGCCGCCAAAGCCGCCTATCGCGGTTGTTCGGCGGTCTGAGCAGATGTTGATGCAGAGCTTGAGATGAGTCGATGAACGACTCGCCCAGGCAATGCGTAGTTGAACGCGTGTAGGGCTCGAAGCCGGCGCACCAAGGATGTCGCGCAGGGCCAGATGACGGAGCGAATCGGCAATTAGCGGCAGAGGGGCCTGGCTCTTCTGAACGGGGGCTTCCTGAAACGGAAGACCTCTTGGTCGCGCTGACGAGACTCCCATCGAGCGACAACTTTGGACGAAATCGCGACGGTTTGAGGGTCGGTGATGCCCCTCAAGCACGCACACTCGGAAGGAGACTCGCATGCCCTCCAGCAGGGACCTAACCGGCGGACGACGGACCGGCGCCTCGAAAAAGAACGCCTTCTGTTCGTTCTGTCGCAAGAGCTATCGTGACGTGGGCCCTTTGGTCGAAGGACCGGGCGACGTTTACATTTGCGGCGAATGCATCGAGCTTTGCCAATCAATTCTCGACCAGGAGCGCAAGCGGCGCGGGTCGAGCAAGACTCTCTTCACCAAAGTTCCCAGCCCGCGGGAAATCGTCGGCGAGCTTGATCAATATGTGATCGGCCAAGACGCGGCGAAGCGCGTGCTGGCCGTGGCGGTGCATAGCCACTACAAGCGACTGATGGCCGCTGAGGAAGAGGCCGAAGTCGATATCGACAAGTCAAACATCTTGCTCGTCGGCCCGACCGGCTGCGGCAAGACGCTGCTCGCCAAGACGCTGGCCCGCAGCCTGAACGTGCCGTTCGCCATCGGCGATGCGACCACGCTGACCGAAGCGGGCTACGTCGGCGAAGACGTCGAGAACCTGCTGCTGAAGCTGCTGCACGCGGCCGACTTCGACATCGAAGCGGCTCAGCGCGGCGTGCTGTACATCGACGAGATCGACAAGATCGGCAAGACGAGAAACAACGTCTCGATCACTCGCGACGTCTCGGGCGAAGGCGTGCAGCAGGCCCTGCTGAAGATGCTCGAAGGGACCACGGCCAACGTGCCGCCGCAAGGCGGACGGAAGCACCCCGAACAGCAATACATCCAGATCGACACCACGAACATTCTGTTTATTTGCGGCGGGAC
>JBGSMO010000277.1:0-2122 GCA_041740115.1 Pirellulales bacterium | reverse complement strand
GGGATGCCTGGCGGCTATGGCGGGCGCGGCGGCGAAGGGGGCCGCGGAGGCATGGGCATGGGCATGGGCCCGGCGGTTGAAGAGCTTCCGCCATTCGTCTGGGACAGACAGACCAAGACAATCCTCTTTCGCTTTATTGACGATACCGTGATCCCTGGCCATCGCTATCGCTATCGCGTCGCGCTGGCGCTCAAAGACGTCAACGTCGATCAACCGGCGAAGTTCCTCGATCCAACGGTGACGGCCCGGCAAACGAAATCGAAGAAGCCAGTTCGACACCGCGTGACGGAATACAGCGAGCCAAGCCCCGTCGCCGTCGTGCCGCGGCCAGGCTTGACGTACGTGGCGCAGACGAAAGACCTTGGCGGCGCCGAACCTGAAGCGCGGCTGATCATCAAATCGGTCGACAGCGTCAATGCCGCCGAGATCGCCATGGACAATTGGTTCCCGCGCGGCAGCGTGCTGAACTTCGCCCAAAAGGCGAAGATCATTTGGTCGACGCTGTACAAGATCGATCCGGAGGAACCGCAAGAGTCGCCCGCCTTCAACTTCCTCACCGGCTTGACGCTGGTCGATCTCGACGGCGGCGATCAGCTCGTACCGAAGAATCGCAACCTCATGGCTCCTGCGCGAACGTTGATGATGGATTCCTCGGGTCGACTGTTGATGCAGAACGAGCTGGCCCAAGGAAAAACTATTCGCGAGTACGATTTCATCATGGAGCAGGACGCCGAAGCGGCCCGCCGAGCGCGCGAGATGGAGGACGGGGGAGGCCCCGGAGGTCGAGGCGGCCGCGGCGGCGGTCGCGGCGGGTATTAGCCTCGCAACAAGCGGCGCCTTTCGGCCGCGACGTCAACTGCTAGCAATCAACGCGAGCCGCGGGGTTCATCCCCGCGGCTTCTTTTTTTTTGCGCCTGAATGAAGACTGGCCTTGACCGTCTGTCTCGCGGGAAGTATTTAACCCGCCGCTTTTCATCACCACCCGACGCCTCGCTAGGAATACGCCTAGCGCGAGCCTCGACGTACGTCAGGCATGCGCGGACGATTGCCAGCCTTAAAAAACACACGCGAATCATGCCCAGACACCTGAGCAACCTATTTGGCGTCGCATCCGGGGGAGCCGACGGCGCGCTAGCGTCGTCTCTCGTAAGGAGAACTGAGTTGAGACGGACCACGACTACCCGAGCTGCAGCGATTGCACTCGCCACGCTCGTCTGGCAGACAGGGGCCTTCGGCGTCGAAGGCCAGCCTCAGACGGGAACCGCCGATCCGTTTGCCGCCGCCGGCAAGGATGCCGCCGCTCCCGGCGGGAATCCGTTCCGCGCCGCGGCTGGCGCCCCTGCCCTTCCCGACGGGACGCTGGCCGTGCCGTCGACGAAGGCCCCTGTCGCGGCGCCTGCCCCTGCGGCGGCTAAGGGGCAGTCGGATCAGCTGCTGCTCGACGCTCGTCGCGCTCTTTCGGTGGGCGACCTGCCGCGTGCCCAGCAGTTTCTGGGGAAGGCTCAGGAGCTGAAGGTTCCCTACGAAGGCCCCGGCGACTCGCCGCAAGCGGTCGCCGATTCGATCGCCGAGTATCAAGAGACCGCCGCGCTCCGCAACGTCAACGGCGGCGCCAACTGGCGCGTCGCCTACTCGAAGTTCCTGGTAAAGCAGGCCGATGCGCTGCTCTCGTGGAGCGATCTCGACACGGCCGCTCGCGCCGCGAACGAAGCGGCTCAGCTCAATCCGCAGTTCAGCGGCAACGGTCTGACGCCGCAAGACGTCCTCCGCCGGATCGAACAACGCCGCAAGGCGCCGACCAGCCTGGCCGTGGCGCCTCAGCCCGCGGTCGCTGCGGGCGATGCGAAGGAACAAACGTTGGTGTTGCTCGCCGATGCTCGGGCCTTGTTGGCCGCGGGCAAGTTTGCCGAAGCGCAAACGCTGGCCGGCAAGGCGAGCGCTCTGAACGTCCCCGATTCGCAGTTCGCGCCGGACGAAGATCGTCCGTCGCGCTTGGCGCTCGACCTGCAGCGGGCCACAGTTGATCCGAATGACGTTCCGGCGACTTCGCCGCTGCCGACGACCGCGACTCCCGCCGAGGGAGATTATGTGCAGGCCGCCGCCGCCACGGAAACGGGCGCGG
>JBGSMO010000236.1:0-4777 GCA_041740115.1 Pirellulales bacterium | reverse complement strand
TTGCGCTGTTGGCCGTCGCATTGGCGTCGGTGCGCGTTGAAGCCCAAGAAACCCTCCCCGCCGCAACGCCCCCTGCGGCTCCTGGCGCCGCCGCTCCCGCTGCGGTCGGCCCTCCTCAATGGAGCTACGCCATCGGCCTCGACATGGGCAAGAGCTTCGGCGCCACGAAGGTCGCGATCGACCTGGAAAGCCTCGTCGCCGGCTTCCGCGACGGGTTGGCGGGCAAGGATCCTCAGTACCCCGCCGAGGTTTGCAGCCAGGCGCTGCAGCAACTCGGCAAGGAGCAAATGAAAGCCATGCAAGAAAAAGATAAGCAGTACCTCGTCACGAACGCCAAGGCCCAAGGGGTGCAAACCACGCCGAGCGGCTTGCAGTACAAGGTCCTGAAGCAGGGAACCGGCGCCACGCCGACCAAAGCCGACACCGTCACCGTCCACTACCGCGGCAAGCTGGTTAATGGCCAAGTTTTCGACGAATCGTACGGCAGCGACCCGGCAAGCTTCGGGGTTGGTCAGGTGATTCCTGGTTGGACCGAGGCGCTGCAACTGATGAAGGTCGGCGACAAGTTTGAAGTCGTCATTCCGGCCGAGCTCGGCTACGGCGCCCGCGGCGCCGGCGACGTCATTCCGCCGAACTCGACGCTCATCTTTGAGGTCGAACTGCTCGGCGTGAAGGGGAAGTAGTCGACTCTGGCTGATAAAGTCACAAGAAGTGAAGAAGCGGCGCCGAATTCTGCGCCGCTTCTTTTTTTGCATCTTGATTACAGCCCCGGGCTTCGAACGTTGTTCGGTCGCCGTTGCGAATCGCACTTACCACAGAGGTCACAGAGAAGACTTTGAAGAGTGATCGTCTTCCGTATTTCCTCCGTGCTCTCTGTGTGCTCTGTGGTAAATGCGATTGATAGTGGCTGTCGAATAAACTTCGGAGTCCGGGGCTGAACGCGCCGCTTCAGTTCGCCTTCCCTGCCTCCAGCGTGACGTTGTTCTGCTTCGCATTCGTCCCGAGGTGCTGCACGACCGTGAAGTCGAGATTCTTCTTCTCGCCGGCGTCGACCTTGGCCGTGAACTCGACGGTCTGAAAGTCGTGGAGCTTCGGCTCCAAGTCGCTGATGAAGGTTACATGCCCGTCGTACGTGCGGCGCATCTCGACGTTGATCGGCCGGGACTTGTAGTTGCGAATCCGCTGCTGGTAGCTCAGCCGATCGTTCCAGCCGACCACGGCGGAATTAACTTCTTCCCGACGCGCGTCGTCGCCGACTTTTTGAAACTTGTCGGTCCCATGGATCTGCGTCCAAATCTTCTCGCGGGCGGCGCGGGTTTTCACGAGCTCGAACACCACCTCGGGGTCGACGCCCAGGTTCAGTTCAATCTTGTCGCCAATTGGCACGTACTTGATCGTCTGCTGGGCGAGATACGACAGCCCGTCGCGGCCATTGTCGCGGAAGACTCGCACCACCCCGTCGGGGAGGGGCGTCGTGCCGAGGTTCGATTCCTCGTCGTTGGCCAGCAAGTACATCCGCACCAGTTGCTCGCCATACTCGCGCGGGCGATAGCGATACTCGATCTTCAGCGGGGCGTCGTCAGCCTCGAAGCTGCGGAGCCGTTTCGACCAGCCGGTGGGGATCGTTTCGGTTCCTTCGACTGTGTAGATGAAGTACTCGCTGAGGCCTTCCTTGACGATTTGCTTTTCCTCGGCCATCTCGCCGCCCAATCCGCCAGCCATGCCGTTGGCCGGCATCGCCGCATCGGCGACCGAGAGGGAACGGCGAGCAGCTCTGTTCTTCAACTCGAAGAAACTCTCTCTTTCCATCTTGTCGACCTCGCTCATCGGGATCTGCGCCAGTTGGGCGATCTTCTCGACCAAGTTGATCGTCCCAACCACCAGCCGCACTTGGGCGTTCTCGTATTCCTCGCCGCTGTTGTTGGTGATGCGGACGAATCCTTCGAGGTCGAGCATCGACTCGTCGCCGGCGGCGATCGCCGTATAGTCGGCGCTCCAGGTGATGCCGCTGGTGAAGTAGGTGATCTGAATCGTCGCCTCAACGTCCACGTTGCTCTGGACGTTCCAGTACAGCATCTGCGGTTTGTCGTGCGGAAAGGTCGTGTCGAGCAACTCGAGCTTGTCGGCCGGCTTAAGAATCGTCAATTCGACCGACGAGGGATCGATCTGCGTGTTCGCCCATGAGAACTGCAGCGGGTTGAGCCCCTTCTTGAAGCTGACCACGCGAGTCTCGCGGACGAGCGTGATGTCTTCGCTGTTATAGATTGTGAGTTGGACGGAATCTCTCGCCGGCACCGTCGAGAGGTCGACGTTCTCGGCCCGAGTCGTGCCAGGAGCGATGACGATCGCGATCGTCGCGGCGAAGAAAGCTGTCTGAAATAATGAGAACGATGAGTGCGTCTTATTTGTGTTCATGATGAGCTTGCTGCGAAGTGGAGTGCGATTGATCTAAACTTGTGCGAGGGTTCGGACTGGTCGCTTAAGCGACCAGTCCAGCGGCGCGAACAGAGCGTCTATTTACTTCGCAATTCTCCCATCACCATTCGTTCTTGAGCGTGATGTGCAGCTTATACACCACCTTCTTCGCCTTGCCGTCGTCGCCGGCGGCAGGGAGACTGGCGTGAAAAGTGAGTTGCTCGGCTGTGCTCCGCTCCTGGTCGGGCCCATCCTCGAACGTCGTCTCTTTGCCGAGTTCCCACTCCACGTCGCGACCGTTGTCGGCACGGACCTCGCTGCGCAGGTGGCGAAGATTCTCGACCAAATCGAGCCGCACAGACTTCTTCTTGAAGTTCTCGATATCGTATTTCACGATCAGTTCCTGATCGTAGAGATTCCCGCTCACGCGCCGTGTTTCGTTCTTCTCGATGGTGCGCTTCACGACGACGTCTTGCGCGACGCCGAGGTAGAGCCGCATCTCGTCGTCGCGCGGCGTGAACTTCCCCCAGTCTTCGCCGAGGAACGCCGTCCCCGCTTGCGGATCATCGCCGCCGCCGGCGATGAAGATGCGAACCTTGCCGAACGGCAGCGCGGCCGAGCCGAGGCCATGCTCCTTGTCGTTCTTGATGACGTAGTGCATCGGCACGCGCAGCTTATTCTGCGAGCGATCGAGGTAGTCGTACTCGGCGGGGTTGCAGGCGTAGGTCTTCTCGATCGGCACAGACTTGAACCGCTCGATCAGCAATTCCTTCGTTTCATTTAGCCCGATCGGCTTCGAGAACTTGGGACCGAACCCCGCCCACACGCCGGCGCCGGCGAACTCTTCGTTGGCGAAGTTCTTCAGCCGCATGTATTGCGAAAGGTCGAGCGACGTTTCGTCGTTCGCGGCGACTGCTCGGTAGTTAAAGCTCTTGGTGAGATTGCCGAGGATGTAGCTGATTCGGACGCGAGCCGAGCCGGAGTCGCTGGCCGAAACGGTCCAGACCAGCGCCGATTCGTTCGGCGGATAGCTCACGGAAAGGACGTTCACGTCGGGCGTCCCTTTTCCTTCGCCGCCGAGGACGCGGAAAACGATCGACCCGGGGTCGATCTGAGTGTTCGCCCAACTGAAGTCGACCTGGTTTTCGCCTTTGACGAGAGGGACGATTCGCTCCTCTTCAACTAGGGTCGCTTGTTCGTTGTCGAGTTGGATTTCGACCCGTTCTCGAACCGGGAGCGTGATGAGCTTGACGCGAGCCCACGCCTCGTTCGGGACGATGGCGAAAACGGCCAGGAGAGTCGCAGTGGCGAGCAGCGCCGGCGGCGGCAATGGACGAGAGGTAGGCATGGAGAAGGCCTCAGCAACGAAGGGAAAAGTTACGGGAGAGTGCAACCGTCTGAAGGTTGGATGCCGTCGCTGCGGAAAAGTTCCCGGGAGACCAAGAATGAGCAAAACCGCGCGATGATATGAGGAGGCGGATCGCCGATGGCGTACCGGCATACCCCCTACTGGCATAAAGGTTGCGGACTGGTCGGTGGACGAGTCGCCGCGAACGAGGAGCGTTGTTTAGCGCGCGTTGGATGTTTCGAGTACTTCATTTTGCTGGCAGAGGGCGACTCGATGACGCGGGGCAATCGACCCCGTATTGGTTGCTGCGCCATTATTTTCTCCGCAGTTTCACAAAGCTGCATTTTCAGAAGATTCTGCGCGGGCAACCCCTTTTAACTCAGTTCGGGCCGGTTATTCTGACAATCGTGTGGCGACCCGCAGGGAATTCTTCTCACTTTGGGTGAAGTTGAGAGGTTGCGGCTCGAGGCTCAGACCGTTTTTAGCGGTTTTCTCGGAGAATCGTTGCGAGGGCGCTTTCGTGCGTTAGAATTTGCGGAGCGCGCTATAGATTCACCAGAATGCCTAGTCGCTCGATTTTATTGGTTGCGAATCAACCACCCATTCCCCTTAGTTTGAGCCTTTGGAGGGCGCCCAGATGGTACGACGTGCTGTGTGCCTGTGGTCAGCGATCGCGATGCTGACGACAGGGTTCGCGGGACAAGCCGATGCCGGCTTGTTCAAAAAGAAACATTGCGGCGGCTGCGAACCCGCCCCGTGCGGCTGCGATGCAGCCCCAGCCTGCGGCGGTTGCGACTCCGGTTGTGATGCGTGCGGCGGCGCTCCCGCCGGTTGCTCGGACTGTGCGGCTGAAGCCGCTCCGGCTCCGACGACGGTGATGAAGACGATCATGGTGCCGACCTACGTCACCGAGATGCGCACCGTCACCGCGACCGAGTACAAGAAGGAAGAACGCACCAAGACCTACACGGTCAACAAGCGCGTTCCGGTCACCGAAGAGAAGACCAGCACCTA
>JBGSMO010000017.1:0-2543 GCA_041740115.1 Pirellulales bacterium | reverse complement strand
CAGTGACGGCAACCGGCCTGCGGCCGGCTGCCACGATCATCCCAGTGTCGCAAATTCGAAACAATGCACGGTTGTGCGCTACAGAAGCTGGGCGCCAGACCTCCTGCCGGGCGCTACGTTTTTGGAATGGCGGTCACAGCTCGCCGCTTAAGGGCGTTGAGTGGGCGAAAGTCGGCGGATCGTATATCTCGCGATCGCCTCCGGCAGCGGAATTGATGCCTACGATTGCTAGGAGGATTACTGTTGCGGCGGAGATCAGAGATCGAATTTTCATACAGCACCGATCTGCGGTTAAATGCAACTTAACTTGCTTTCAGTATCGCACGCTGCCAAGTGAAGCATTCACACTATCTGCGGGAGTGGAACAATCGTCTCAATCGCGCGTCGCGCATTGCGAGGGGCGGGCGTGACCATAGAGTCGCGTTTCGCGGGAGCGCGTCAGGTGGGCGCTGAGGGGCTCTCAAGTGGCGAGGGCCGTTAGCGACGCGGAGACTACTCTTCGGGTTACCGATATCTGAAGGGGCGGGGGGCGATTCAAAATATCCTGTCGAGGCAAAAGGGGGCTCCTAGAACGTCACAGAAACGTAGCTCTCGCGTATGCGCGCGAGGATGACGCCCACGCCGACTCTAGCGCGCGGTGCGCCCCAGGGCCAGGATCGCAATCCGAATCGCATCAGGCAGCGACGACCACCTATCGACCACCTCTGACAAATCGATGTCGGCTGCAACCGCCTGCGAGTCATGACCAGTCGAGTCGACAGTGCGTAGAAAATCCGAATCGCCCATAAGTGCGCCGCATTTCGCGCCGCCTTCGCCGCTCACCCCGCCACTTCCCGATGATTCTTGCGATCGTTCGACTCCCCTACGGGTACTGTGCCGATTCAAAGTATGTGTGCCGATTCAAAGTTAGTGGCCAATCTCATGTTGGCGGTCCTAGCTTGGTTTGTCCGGGCTTTTTCTTTGCGCACTGCCGAAAGCTTCGAGCGTTTTAATTGGCATGCGCTCATCGGCATTGCTCCACGAAGACCCAAAACTCGCCGACTCCGTGGAGTCCGCATTTGCGGCAGATCGAGCCACGATGCGAATTCAGGGTGTGAACCGAGACGCCCAGCTGTTTGGCGGCGCGTTTGGAGTTCATGCCGGTTGCATTCAGAGCGTCAACGGCGTCTCGCTCACGGTCGCTGAGGGCGGACCACTGTCGCGGAAGTCGACGGAGATGAAACAACACGGGCGAATCGGTCTCGGGAGATGGGCCGATACGCACGCGTCCCCAGAAGACAAATCCTTCATCGGCCACTCCTGCTAGTAGAGCTTGCGACTCGACGCCTACGAGCGCCGCCTGAAACGCTTCTTCGAATCGCTGGAGCGAGCAGGACTCAATCATTTCTCGAATATCGCGGCCCATCACTTGCTGGACGAGCGCCTCGTCTTCATTTCTCGAGACGACGCGGACGCGTCCCTCGCGGTCGAGCAGGCCGACGACCTCCGCGTTCTTCCACATGCAGGATGGCTCCAGAAAAGGGAGAGCCCGAACTCCTCGCCCGCTGTCGACGGGATGCGCGGGCAACTCACGAAAATGATGATACCCGAGACTCGACCTCGCGACTTGCCAATTCGTAGAAACCCCATCGCCGTTCGGCAAACGAAACCTTGCCTCCAAGAGGGGCCTTTGACGGCTCGCAGCGGGTCCGTTGGAAACGGCGACGGAGGGAGAGCAGCCATGTCGACAAGAAACGATCTCAGCGATTGGATGAGTCTTTCAGGCGGTAGACGGCAACCGTGCAAACGAGCCCCGCTTGTAGCCGATTCCGGGGCACCCGCTGTCTCCAAAGACTGCTCGGCTGTGGAGTCGACGTCGAAGGCCGCGCTGGCGAAGCGCCTGGCATGCAGAGGGCCGATTGATTGGGTTGAGTTCATGCGCGGTTCGCTGTTCTTTGGCGTTCTGGGCTGTGCGATCTGGACTGAGTGGCTGGCCATCAAGTCACTGGCCGTGTTTTTCAGTCAAGTCCTGGGTAGCTAGTGGAAGGTCCCTCAGGCGCGGGTACGCATTGTTTTCTCCTGGCGCGTCGACTCCTCGCGACGGAACACGCAGGCGATTGTGCGCCCACCGATCTAAGAAGGGTGGTTTTGGCGAGTTGGCCAAGGCGGCCATGTTGGCCAACCGCTTTTGTTTTGGCCCCCTCGGTCGGCGTCGGTTTCTGCGACACGCCAGCCGTCGCTCATTGCGTCGCATGCTGTCGCGTGGGCCGTTCTGTCGCCCAACGCGTTTTTGGCGACACTAACCGCAAGTGGCTTGCCTCGACTGCGGCAAGTTGTGGACCGGCGAATTTGTGCTCAACGTCAACGGCAAGGATGGCGGCGACCACATCTATAACCAGACGAACCTCCACATGCTCGCCAGTGGCGGCGACGATAACGACAACCTCGACGGCGGCAACGGCGGTTCGGGCGGGGTCGACTACCTCGAAGGGGGCGCCGGACGCGATACCTTCTATCGCCACCTCGGTCTCACCTGGACCGGCTGGTCCAGCGACGGCGACATC
>JBGSMO010000097.1:0-23654 GCA_041740115.1 Pirellulales bacterium | reverse complement strand
ATTGGCATGAGTACCGACTGATTTGCGAGGGGCCGCGGCTAACGCTCGAAGTCGACGGGCGGTTGGCGGCGGAGGTCGTCGACAACGATCCCCAGCAGCAGGACTTTTCCGGCATCCTCGGCTTACAGTTGCACACCGGCCCGCCGACGACGGTGCAGTTCAAAGATATTGAACTGAAGGTGAAGGAAGTCGCGACGGCTCGGTAACGGCGTAGGGTTGCGTCCTGCGATAGGCTGAACCGCCGCGCCTCGGGATTTGCACTCGACTCCGCGTTCTCTTTGTCGCGATTAGCGGTGGGAATTGCGCGGAATGACGGGAGCAGTTCGCTGCGGAGGATGGGCGGCGAGTTTAGAATCAAGTGCTGTGATCTTGCCGCCGGGGGCGAGACGCCCCGGCTCGCTGTGAGATGCTTCCATGACGGTTTTGGGGATTGGGCGCCGAGGTGCGCGCTGCGTCTTGTTGACGGCGCTTGTCGCTTTGCTCGCTAGCTACTTCGGTGCGAGGCGCGCTAACGCTCTCGATGCGCTATGGGATTTCGACGGCGATCTCACGCCGACGCTCGGCTCCGCGACGATGAGTTACCGCGGCGACATGGGGACGGCGAACGTCGACTTCTTTGCGTCGGAGCATGACCTGGGTTTGCCGATGCCGTTCGGCGATCGCTCGGGGGTGATGCGGTTTCAGCCGACGACGCCAGCGCAGGGGCTCGAGATCAATCTCAACAACGGCAGCGCCACGGTGAGCGATTACACAATGGTGTGGGATCTGTTTCGCCCCGGGCCGAGTTGGAATAGCTGGCTGCCGCTCTACCAGACCGACGTGACCAACGCGAACGACGGCGACTTCTTCATCAATCCCAACGATGGGATCGGGATCTCGGGGAATTATCAGGGGACGGTCTCGAACGGGCGCGGCAACATCCAGTGGAATCGGATCGCGGTGACGCGCGCGGCCGACGGGACGATGAAGAAATACATCGACGGCGCCCTCGTCGGCACGCAAGCGGCGGCCGGCGCGCGATGGGATATTACCGGGGGGAAGTTCGCCATCCTCGCCGACGAAGACAACGAAAGCTCGCTGGGCTTCCTCAGCAGCTTTCGGTTCGTCGACAGCGTCTTGAGCGATGCGGCGATTGCCGACCTTGGCGGCGTTCATGCCGGCGGAGCGACGACGCCGGGGAAGCAGATCGCGGCCCCCCCTGCCCCGCTGACGCCGGGGGCATTCACGATCGCCTTCCTCGGCGACACGCAGAACTACAGTTCCAACTACCCGTCGATCTTTAATCAGGTGACGCAGTGGCTGGCCGACAACAAGGGGGCCCGCAACATTCAGTTCGTCGTGCAGGACGGCGACATCGTCAACGGCGACGCGACGAACCAGTGGAACAACGCGCGGGCGGGCATGTCGAAACTCGATGGCGTCATTCCTTACGCCGTGGTGCGCGGGAATCACGACATTGGGTCGCAGTTCGACCTCACGAGCCGGTTTGGGCCTGGTTCGCCGTACAGCCAGCAGCCGACGCTGACGGACCACTTTGAAGTTCCGGGGCAGCCGACGTGGGATATGCGAAACACGGCCCACAAGTTCGAGGCGAACGGGCAGAAGTTTTTGATCGTGACGATTGACATCTCGGCGGGAACGAACGTGGTGGCGTGGGCGAACGACCTCATCGCCGCGAATCCCGATCGGCGCGTGATCCTCGATACGCACGCCTACCTGTACGACGGGGGCGAACGGTTCAACAACGCCGCCGATCCGGAGAACCCGGGGCACACGCACGATCAGTCGCGTGACGACCTGCTGCGCGTCGGCACCCAGGGCGAGGCTGTCTACAACGGCGCCGCGTACGGCGGACAGGACGCCGAGACGCTGTGGAACACGCTCGTGAAGAATCACGCGAACGTGTCGCTGTTTCTGTCGGGGCACCAGTTCGAGGACTTCGACCAGTTCAAGTATCACCTAGATACCGGAGTGAACGGCAACCGCGTCCACGAGCTGTTGGTCGATCCCCAGAACATGGCCAACGGCGGCAACGGGTGGATTCGACTCTTGGAATTCGACCCCGACGGAATGACCGTGCATGTGAAGACGTACTCGCCGTTTTTGGATCAGTGGGATACGTCGCCCGACAACTACTACGACATTCGGCTGTCGCCTGTGACGCCTGGCGATTTCGACTACGACGGCGTCATCGACGGGGATGATTTCTTAGCGTGGCAGCGAACGCTCGGATCGACGACGGAGCTCGCCGCTGACGGCAACGACGACGGCGTGATCGATGGGGCTGACCTGCTGATCTGGAAGGAGCACTTCGGGGAAGGGGGCTCGGCAGTGGCTGCGAATTCCCAAGTGCCGGAGCCGGCCTCGCAGCTGCTAGCTTTCGCGGCGTCTGCATTGATTGGCAGGGCAACGCGCCGGCTGCGTTTCGCTAGCTGCTGAAAGAGCGGCTGACGGCGCCAACTGGAGCCAAGGTTGCGGAGCAGGGCGCAGCCGCTGCAATTCTGGCGAGCAGCTCCAGCAGAAGATGGCTGGGATCGATCTAACGGCGTAACCAACGCTCTGAGTGGGGCCGGCGCCTGGATTAGGAAGTCAGACGCTGCGATGTCACGCTGGCGACGTACTAGCCGATGGCAAGAGCCGATGAAGCAGCACGAGGCCGACGACGGCACTCAGGATTGAACCCAGTATCGTGCCGATCTTGCCAGCGCTAAGCACGGCGTCGTCCAGCGCCAGGGCAGCGATGAAGAGCGACATCGTAAAGCCGATGCCCGCCAGGCAGCTTGCTGCGGCAACCATTCGCCAACTGACGCTGTGAGGCAGCGAGGCGACGCGCAGGCGTACGGCCAGCCAACTGAAGAGCAAGATGCCGAGCGGTTTGCCGACGAAGAGTCCGGCGGCGACCGACCACGCGACGGGATGGTTGACGGCCCGTGGGTCGATGGGAACGCCCGCATTGGCGAGCGCGAAGAGCGGCATAATGACGAAGGCGACCCAGGGGTGGAGAGCCGTTTCGAGCCGTTCGAGGGGGGAAACCGTTTCCTGTGCTACAGTTTTCAGCCGATCGACGGCGGCGAGGTGGGCGTGGGGAGTTTCGGTCTCGTCGGCGGAGATCGAATCGGTCAAGGCGTCGAGCACGGCGACGCGCGGGAGCATCGGCCGAGCCGGCGTCAGGAGGCCCAGGATGACGCCGGCGATGGTCGGGTGAATGCCGGTGTGGAACATGGCCAGCCAAACCGCGGCGCCGATCAGCACGTACACGCCAAAGCTACGGACGCCGAGCCAGTGGCACGCGACGGTGACGGCCAGTCCGGAAACGGCGAGTGAACTGGCTGGAATCGACGTGCCATCGGAATAGAAAATGGCAATGACGAGGATCGCGCCAATGTCGTCCACGATCGCGAGGGCGAGAAGCAGAATCTTCAGCCCCGGCGGCACGCGCCTGCCGAAGAGCGCGAGGAAGCCGACGACAAAGGCGATGTCGGTGGCCATTGGAATGCCCCAGCCCGATTGGCCGCCCTCGTCGTTGCCGATGAGGGCCATATAGACGAGGGCCGGCGCGACCATGCCGCCAATGGCAGCCATCAGCGGGAGCGAGGCTTTGCGAGGATCGCTTAATTCGCCATCGACGATTTCGCGCTTGATCTCCAGGCCGATGACGAAGAAGAAGATCGTCATCAGCCCGTCGTTCACCCAATGAAGCAACGATTCGTCGATGGCCCACGGACCGAGCGCCATGCGGAAATGAGTCTTCCAGAAATCCTGGAACGACTCGGCCCACGGCGAATTGGCAAGGGCAAGCGCAACGGCGGCGGCGATGAGCAGGAGGACGCCGCTGGCGGATTCGATCGCGATGAACCGCTTCAACGGATCCAATGCACGATCAATCCGCGCTGCCGGGAGCGCGGAGGGCTGGGGAGCTGAATGCATGACGTTGGGATCGATTCGGACTGCGGGCGACGTAGTGAGAAAATCTGGCCCCGCGCCAATTTGGCCGGGGCCAGCGGCCGTTAAAGCGACTGGAGAATTTTCTTCACGCGTTCCCATCCTTCCTCAAAGCCCTTTTGATCGGCTTCGCTCGCGCCTGGTTGCTCGCCGGCGCGGAGGAAGCCGTGGCCGGCGCCCTCGTAGACGACCGGCTCGTACGCTTTGCCGAGCTTCTTCATCGACTCGGTCACGCGCGGCACTTGCGACGTGATGCGGGCGTCGTTGCCGCCGTAGAAGCCGTAGACGGGGGCCTTGATCGACTCGAGAGCGGCTTCGTCTTCGGGCGCCGTGCCGTAGCAGACCATCGCGGCGGCAATGTCTGGATTGTGCGCGGCGTAGGCGAACGACTTGCCGCCGCCCCAGCAGAAACCGATGACGGCGACCTTGCCGTTGGCGGCTTCGATCTTCTTGGCGTAGGCGGCGACGGCGTCGAGGTCGGCGGTGACTTGCTCTGGCTTCAGGCCGTAGATCCCTTGCGTGGCGGCGTCGCGCGAGGCGAACGACGACGTGCCCCCGCCGTCGGGACCGGCGCCGCTGAGGAAGTCGGGGGCGAGGGCGACGTAGCCGGCTTCGGCGATTCGGTCGGCGACGCTGCGCTCCCAATCGGTGAGGCCTTTGTTTTCGTGAATGATGATGACGGCGGTGGCTTTGTCCTTCACTTCGGGGAAGACGACGAAGGTTTTTACCTTGCGGCCCTCGGGGGTTTCGATTTCGACCCACTCGTGATGGCGCGGGGTGTCGTTGAGGCGGGTTTGGACGGGATCGGGGGCTTGGGCCCGCGCTAAGCCGCAAGCGGCGGCGGCGAGTAGGAGGGCGAAGGCGGAGCGAACCGAAATGGAATGAAACGAACGCATGACGTGTGCCTCCCTAGTGGTTCAATGAGCCTCGGCGCAGGGCCGAGCGCGATACGGCGTCCGCTGAACAGTTTAACGGATGGCAAAGTGAGAAGGAAATGAGCAGGAAACGCTTGCTGGGCGCTATTCTTTCTTTGCGTCTACTTTGCGTCTTCGCGCCTTTGCGAGAAAGCTACCGACAAGTCTCACGCAAAGCCGCGAAGACGCAAAGGAACGCGAAGAATGCGGGAAGAGTTTTCTCGTCCGCTTCCGTTTAATTCGCCGAGCGCTTTTTTGGTCCGCTCCGGCGGGTCGTTGACCCGCGGCTACTGACGGCGGCGGCGCGCTGAGCCGCAAGCAGCGGCGAGGAGGGCGAGGGTCGCGGCGGCGGGTTCGGGGACGGCGGCGATCGGAGTCGTGACGCTACCGAAGCTGCGCTGCCAGGCGAGGAAGTCGGCACCATCGACTCGGCCGTCCATGTTGGCGTCGCCATCGTCGAAGAATGCGCCGCTGGTCGCGCCGAAATTGGCCTTCAGCAGCGTCAGGTCAGCGGCGTTCACCGTGCCGTTGCGATCGAAGTCTCCAGGAGAAAGATTCAAAACTCGAACATCCTCGATTGTCACCGTATTGGCAACGCGAACTTGCGTGATCGAGGTGCCGGAGAAGTTGCGTAGCGGCAGGTCGTTGAAGGGCGATGAGATCGAAAAACCGAAATCTGGCGGTATCTGCAAGTCGCCGATAGCGTCAACGATCGACATGCCATTGCCCAACACCATGCCAAAGGCGGAGAAGCCGCCATCGCTGCGAAGAGGACTGTCAAGAAACGAATTATTGCCTTGATTAATAAACCATTGACTTGTGACCGTGTTCGGTCCTGACTTAGCCATCGCGATCGTCCCGCGGACGTTTGAGGAGCCGGCGACCCCTCCGCCTGGTTCATCGGCGATCGGCGCGATTGTTACGACGGATGTGTAAGTGATCGTCGTCCCTGTGCCTGTCGGGTCATGAAGGGAGTAGCCGCCGCCTTGAATCACGAAGTCTCGCGTCACCGGATCGGCCGTGTCACTGTTGCGATGAACCACGGAGCCGTCGTACTTGTTCGCGTTCACATAGTGCAGAAAGTTTGTTACCGTGCGCGGCATCGAAGCGTCGAACATCTGCACGTCGAAGTCGCCGAGCGACGTCTCGAAGCGAATGATCGTTGCTGCTGGCGCGACGGACGGCATGAGGACCGACAGCACAGCGACGGCCAACGGCCAGCGAAGTAGGAAAAGAGCGCGAATCGACATCAGTGGGGTCTGCTCAACGGTCTGCTGCGAGATGGCGTCGCAATCACGCAAAAAACCTTTGCGATTGCGGCGTCGTTCTTCTGTTCCGGAAAAAGAAATCGGGCCCGCGGGGCCGTCCATTTAGGGTAGTCGCGGCCTGCGGGGCTGTCCACGAAACTGGCCTGGGGCGTGGCGGGAGGCGGCGCATCTGTTAAAATCCTCACCCAGCAGGCGGCGTGGACACTTTTCGAATGGGGAATGTTGAATGGGGAATGGGGAATGGGGAATGGGGAGAGAGATCGCTGGCCGCACTTCTCCCCCATTCCGCATTCCCAATTCCCATTGATCAGTCTCCTTCCTGCCAATCGCTGACCGGCGGCTAATCGGACCGCCAACGTCTCACCTACTCGCGTAAAAACCACTTACTCACTTCACTCATCAATCGCCATGGCTGCATTTCCTGAAATCGGCAAGATTCCGTACGAAGGTCCCCAGAGCAAGAACCCGCTCGCCTACCGGCATTACAACGCCGACGAGAAGGTCGAGGGGAAGACGATGCGGGACCATCTGCGGTTCAGCGTCGTTTACTGGCACACCTTCCGCGGGACCGGCTCCGATCCCTTTGGTCCCGGGACTGCGGTGCGGCCGTGGGAGAGCGGCAGCGACACGGTGGAGAACGCGCAGAACCGCGCGCGAGTGGCGTTTGAGTTCATCGAGAAGCTGGGCGCGCCGTTCTACGCCTTCCACGATCGCGACGTGGCGCCCGAGGGGAAGACGCTCGCCGAGAGCCATAAGAATCTCGACGCCATTGTGAAGGTCTTCAAGGAAGAGCAGCAGCGGACCGGCATCAAGTTGCTGTGGGGCACGGCGAACCTCTTCAGCAACCCGCGGTTCATGCATGGCGCCGCGACGAGCCCGAACGCTGAGGTCTTCGCCTACGCCGCAGGGCAGGTGAAGAAGGCGCTCGAAGTGACGCACGAGCTCGGCGGCGTCGGATATACCTTCTGGGGCGGCCGCGAAGGGTACCAGTGCATCTGGAACACCGACATGAAGCGAGAGCTCGACCACCTGGCGAAGTTCCTCCACATGGCGGTCGACTACGCCAAACAAATCGGCTTCAAAGGGCAGTTTTACATTGAGCCGAAGCCGAAAGAACCGACCAAGCATCAGTACGACAGCGACGCGGCGGCGTGCCTCAACTTCCTGCGCGAGTATGGACTAAAGGATCACCTCAAGCTGAACCTCGAAACGAACCACGCGACGCTCGCCGGGCACACGATGCAACACGAGTTGCAGGTGGCCGGGGCGGCCGGGGCCCTCGGTTCAATCGACGCCAACACGGGCGACATGCTGTTGGGCTGGGACACCGACCAGTTCCCGACCGACATCTATCTCACCACGCAGTGCATGTACGAGGTGCTGAAGTACGGGGGGTTCACGACCGGCGGCGTGAACTTTGACGCGAAGGTGCGGCGCGAGAGCTTCGAGCCGATCGATCTGTTCTACGCCCACATCGGCGGGATGGATGCGTTCGCTCAGGGCCTGAAGATCGCCGCGGCGATGCGGGCCGACGGCAAGCTGCCGGGGATCATCAAGGACCGCTACGCTAGCTGGGACGGCGGGCTGGGGGCGGAGATCGAGGGGGGCAAGCACTCGCTGGCGTCGCTGGAGAAGCTGATGCTCGAGAAGGGCGAAGCCGCTGCGAACCGCAGCGGGCGGCAGGAGATGATCGAGAATCTCATTAACATGTACCTGTAGCGCCGGGCCGTAGCCGCCGGTCAACGACCGGCCGGAGCGAGAATGAGAAAAGGATGAATGCGGAATGCTGAAGGCATTGCTTCCGGCTCCTTGATTCAGCATTCCGCATTCATCCTTCAGCATTCGTTTACTCCGCTCCGGCGGGTCGTTGACCCGCGGCTGCTGGAAACTGGGCTAGTTGCAGGAAACCGGATGCTAGATATTAGGCGGCGGCGCTTTTCCAGCATCTAGCATCCAGTAACTAGCATCCAGCTTCGTGGTCGACTGGCTTGTCATCACGGCGGATCGAACGGACGCGGGCCGCGGGGTGCGCGGCTACACGCTCGCCGGTTTTCTGCGCACTTACTTTGGCCGTCGTGCGGTGGCGATGCAGTCGCCCGAACAGTGGCGACACGCGCCCGTCGCCGCCGACACAGTTTTCTTGGGTCTGCCAAGTTCGCTGGCACCGGATGAACTGAATCGACTCGGCGCCGGCTGTCGCCGCCTTGTCGCGTTCGACTATCTTGATGAGCAAGAACTCGCCTGGACCGGCGAGCAAGGAGCGATGCTCCGGCAGCGAACCGATCGTTACCTCAAGCCGTGGTTCGAACGTGCTTGGCGGCATGACCTGCAAATGGGCATGCTGCCGATTCGCCGCTATGGCCGGTTCACCACGGCGGTGGCGGTCGATCGCTGCACGCGACGATTAATGTCGAAACCGACGCCGGTGCACGACGTGGCCTTTGTGGGCCGACCGAACGAGACGCGGTTTTACGTTGACGGCCGCGTGGAGAAGATAGACCAACGATTCCATTGGCTATGCGAATTAGTGCGCGAAGCCCCTGATGTGAAGCTGTGGGGCGGGTTGGTGGAAATCTGCGACGGCGCCCGCGGACGCATCGAATCATCCTATGGCCACTTTCACGACCTGCTTTACTGCCACGGCAAAGTCAGCTTCGCCGCCTACTACCGGGCGATGCGGCAAAGCCGAGCGTTGCTCGCACCAGGCGGCAATGTGCCGTGGAGCTATCGTCACTACGAGTGCCTCTATGCGGGCGGGGTGGTGGTAACGATTGACTATCGCGAGCGCGACATGCTCGTGCCGCTGCCGACGGAGCGCATGGTACACGTCGCCGACGGGGCGTCGGTGCTGCCGGCGGTGCGCGAGGCGCTTGAACTCAGTCGCCGTCGACCGGAGTTGGGGGAGGAGAACTTCGCGCACCTGGAGCGCTATCTGCGCTTCGGCGCCTACTCCAGCCGACGGCCGGCGCTGCTGGAAAGGTTCGTCGCGCAACTGTAGCCGCCGGTCAACGACCGGCCGGAGCGTGAGGTAATCGATTTATAAATTAGGATTTATGATTTCTGATTTGAGATTCGGAAGTTTAACCACCAAGGCACGAAGAGCACCAAGACACGAAGGAATGTAAGGAAAGGGAAGAGCGAACAATCAGACGACCAAGCCTGCCTTCCTGATCATGTCCTTTCTTCACTTCCTTGGTGCGTCTTCGTGTCCTTCGTTCCTTGGTGGTTAGTTTTTCTCGCCGCTCCCGCGGGTCGTTGACCCGCGGCTACCTACGCCGCGCGTTTGCCGAAGCCGAGTTTGCGTTTGATGTGGCTCAGCTTCCAGCGTTGCTTCCAACTGCCGAAGGCGTGGTGGATGCCGATGGTGACGCCGTTGTTGAGCAGCGTCTGGCGTTCGTGCTTGCCTCGCATGCGGTAGGGGCTGAAGACGAGCCGCGGCTGGACGGTCATCGGCGGATACTTGTGGCGGTTTTCGAAAAAAATCTTCGTCAGCAGCCCGGGGCCGGTGAGATTGAGAATGTCGCGTTCGGTCTTGGAGACAGGCTTGCTCTCGATGACGTATTCGATCAGGTCACGCCAGAGCGGATGGCCTGGAGCCGACGCGAACATGCAGCTGGCGAGGGCTTCCTTCCAGTCGCCCATGGCGAGTTCCAGTTCGTAGCCGAGAACCAGATCAGCGTCGGCGTAGTTGTAGGGGCGGATGAACTCGTAATCGAGATCGCAGTAGAGGCCGCCGACGTCGTGCATGGCGACGTAACGCATCACGTCGCAGCGCATCATCTCGCGGTTGAAGCCGGCGAAGATGGGGTAGAGCCGCGGGTGATGCTCCTGCACATAGGCGAGCGAGCCATCGTGCGTCCAGAGTTTGTATTCCCAGCCCGGGTGAAAGCGCCGCACGCTGGCGATGCAATGGGCCCACCGCTTCGGCAGCTTCTCGTCGGTCCACGCCTGGTGGACGATCTGCGGAATCTTCGTCGGCCGCGGCTGGCCGTCGAATCGCCCCTCGGCGACGATGCTGATCGGCTTCATCGAGAGGATGTCGTGATTGTCCATGGTTAGGCGGCGTCCTGGCGAAGATTGAGAGAAGGAGCAGCGAGCGCTGCGGCGACGGCCGACCAGACGCGGTCGACCGAGAGGTCGCGCATGCAGCGATGATGATTGAGCGGGCAGGTGCGGGCCATGCATGGTTGGCACGCGAGGCCCAGCGAAATGCCAATGTCGTGCGAGGCGCCGGTGCGGGTCGCCTCGACGCTTGTCGGGCCGAACAGCGAAATCGTCGGCACGCCGAAGGCGACGCCGAAGAAGCGCGGGCCGCTGTCGGTGGTGACGAGCAGGCGCGATCGGCGGATCACCGCTTTCGTCAGACCGAGCGGCAATGAATCTTCGTCGGCGAGACTGGTGATGCGTTCGTCGCGGGCCTCGGCCACGATGTTGCGGACCGCCTGGCGTTCGGCGGGCCCGCAGTTGAGGAGGACATGGAAGTCGTGCTCGCGGGCGAGCCGGAGGGCGAGTTGCGTGAAGTTGGCGGCGGGCCAATCTTTCGCGGCGCCAAACGCGCCGCCGGTGTTGAGGACCACGACGCGATCGCCGGCCGGCAGGTTAAGGCGGCGCCAGACGGCGTCGGCGGCTTGTTCGTCGGCAGCGGTAGTGAAAAGCTCAAGGGTCGGCGATTCGGGTTGCGCGCCGGCGGCGTAGGCGACTTGGAGGTAGCCGCACACAGGCGGCAGCGCCAGCGGGCGGCGGCCCTGCTTCGCCGGATAGACTCGCGTTGTCAGCAGCGGCGAGCGGAGGTTGCCGACGGTTCCGATCCGCTGGCGGGCGCCGCTGCGGTAGGCCATCCAGCCAGTGCGGAGCGAGTTGGTCAGCAGAACGACGGCGTCGAAGTTGGCGCCGCGGAGCTTCTGCTGCACGACAGGCCACTGCAGGTCGGCGTCGGCGGACGATTTCTTGTCGTAGAGAATCTCGGCGTCGAACCAAGAATTGCCGCCGAGGGCTTCGGCGACGTAGGGACGCATGACGGCGATCAATTCGCCGGCGCCGACGTGTTTGCGCAGGGCGCGGATGGCGGGCGTGGCCATCGCCACGTCGCCGATCCAATTGGGCAGAAAGATCCCGAGGCGCATCCTTCGCTCCGTCGTTGGGCGCCGCTGTAGTGAGGGGAGCGAGTGTAGCTGAGGGGTTCGCTAGCGGCAATTGAAGTTGAAGATGCTAGCAATTGCTATTCTTTCTTCTCTTCTCATTCTTCTCCTTTGCGTTTCTTTGCGCCTTCGCGGCTTTGCGTGAGGCTTGCCGGCATCTTTCTCGCAAAGGCGCGAAGGCACAAAGGGACGCAAAGAATTCGGAAGAAGTTATTGGGGAAATACCCCTCGCGATAGGAGGTCTTCGCGGAGTTTCGCGGGGGTCGTGAAGAGCGTGGCGTCGAGGCCCACGGCGAATGCTCCATCGACGTTTTCTTGGCGGTCGTCGGTGAAGAAGACTTGGCTCGGCTCGGCGCCGGCGAGTTTTACGGCGTGCTCGTAGATCGCCGGCTCCGGCTTCATTGCGCGGACTTCGAAGCTGAGGACGTACTGCTCGAAGGCGTTGTTCAAGAACGGATAACGGCCCGACGTGACGAACTCCCAGTCGAGAGTATTGGTGTTCGACATGATGCCTAGCCGATGGCCGGCGGCGGCGAGTTGCTCGATGATCGCGACGCTCTCCTCGATCACCTCAAAGATGTCACGGCCGGCGGCGAATAGCTCGTCGCGGTTCGGCTCGACGCCGAGCGTTTCGCAAAAGTGGTCGTAGACCGCCAGGACGTTCAGGTCGCCCCGCTCGAACCGCCACTGGACGCTGCGGGTGCTGCCGGCGGTTTCGAAGAGGGCGTGGCGGACCAGGTCGGCCGAGACGCCGGCAACCTCGGCCATCTGCTGGCACATCCGGTCGTGGCTGAACGAGAGGAGGACGTTGCCGAGGTCAAAGTAGAAAAAGGCGGGGGTCGCTGGCATCGGAGGCGCCTAGAATGGGGGGTGGATTCGGGGTGCGGCGAGTCGGGCGCCTTCTGTTATAACCATTCGCCGGCGGCGGGGTGAACTTGGAAACGCGTTAGCCGCAAGAAGGCGCAAGAGACGCAAAAAAACGCTTCTTGCGTTCTTTCATCATCGCGTATGCTCTGCGTCTCCGCGCCACTGCGAGAGACTTCTAAATCTCTCGCAGAGGCGCAGAGGAAATAATTGATTTTTGAGGTCGCGATATTATGCAGCGGACGAGGTTGTTTTGGCTCTGGATTTTTGTCTGCGCTGTCAACTCGGCGATTGCACTCGCGAAGCCGGCGGGCGATTCGGCGTTTGTCGCGAAGACGGTTGACGGCGCCGAGTTACGCTACGTCGGCAACGTGCCGTTGGCGATTCTAAGCGGGACGCCGGAGGAAATGGGCCGGCAGCATGGGGAGCTCTTGGCCGGACCGGGAAAGGCGATTGCGGCGTTTCCGGAGCGGTTTGCGGAGGAGTTCGGCGTCACGGCGTTCTGGCCGCTCGTGACGCAGGCGGGAAAGACGCTCGTCATGCAAGCGCCGCAGCGGCATCAGCAGGAACTGGCCGCGATCGCCAAGCATAGCGACCTGTCGAGCGATAAGCTGGCCGTCGGCAATACGCTGCTGGAATTGCGACGGCTCGGTTGCTCGGCGATCGTGGTCGAGCCGACGCGCAGCGCCACTGGCGGCCCGATCTTCGGGCGGAACTTCGACTTCCTCACGCTCGGCGAGCTCGACCAGTACAGCATGGTAATCGTCTACCGGCCCGAAGGAAAACACGCCTTCGCGTCCGTCGGTTTCCCAGGGATGGTTGGCGCCATCTCGGGGATGAACGAGGCAGGGCTCGCCGTGGGAACGCTCGACGTGGAGCAATCAGCCGACGGGTCGCGGAAGTTTAATCCGACCGGCGTGCCGTTGGCGTTCGTCTTTCGGCGGATACTCGAAGAGTGTACGACGGTCGACGAGGCCGAGGCGCTGCTGAAGAGCCTCAAACCGACGACATGGATGAACCTCACCGTCTGCGATCGCGACGGCGGGGCGACGTTCGAGATCACGCCCGATCACATCGGCCGGCGCGACGACGAGGATGGCTTGGTCCGCTGCACGAATCACTTTCGCTGCGAGGGAATGAGCGTCGGCGAAGAGTGCTGGCGATATGGTTTGTTAACCGACTTTCGCCAGAATCAACCGATCGACGTCGCCGCAGTCCAACAACGGCTCGATGCAGCGAACCAAGGCGACCTGACGCTGCAGACGATGGTCTTCGAGCCGCGAGAGTTGGTGCTCCATCTAGCGATCGGCAAGCCGCCCGTCTCCGACGATCCGCTCGTGCGGATTGAGTTGGCGCCGCTGTTCAAGCAGTAGTCGCTGGTCAACGACCGGCCGGAGCGGAATACCAATGGGGAATGTGGAATGCTGAATGGGGAAAGGTTCGAACTGACGGACCGCCTGCTATTCCCCATTCAGCATTCCACATTTTTTTCTTGCTCGCTCCGGCGGGTCGTTGACCCGCGGCTCTGTTCGTGTTTGAGATTTGCAGCGTTTTCCGGCAACGATTGACTCGCCCGAAAAATTGGGCAAACTAGCGTCGGTTGGCGACGGCGAGAGCTTGCCATCGCGGTTGAGCTAATCTCTTTTCCGTTGAGGAGGCGCGATGTTCCGTCCGACCCGAGCCGCTTGTTCTCTGATGCTCCTGGTCGCAGCAGCAGTCGCTGCCGCCGCTGTCGCTCCCCGCGTCTTTGCCGATGAAACGACGGCCAAAAAGACGAAGGCCGCCAAGCCAGTGCTACTCCTGAAGTACGGCGACGGCAAGCCTGATGGCAAGAAGAGCATTGCCGGCGCGGGCGAGATGATCCGCTTCACGATCCCCGCAGGACAGACCAATGCGCTCAAGTCGCTCCGCGTCCACGCCGCGCGGTATGGTTATCCGCAGCCGCCGAAGGAGGAGGTCGAGATCAACATCCTCAACGACGACATGACCGAGGTGTTGCATACCGAGTTGGTCCCGTACAGCCTGTTCAAGCGGCAAGAGGAATGCCGGTGGACTTCGATTCCGCTGGAAGACGAGGTGGAGGTTCCCGAGAACTTCTGGGTCGTGCTGAACTTCAACGCCGAAGCGACGAAAGGGGTTTACGTCAGCTACGACACAAGCACAAAAGGCGAACATTCGCGCATCGGCTTCAACGACCAAGACGCCAAAGAAACGGCGTTCGACGGCGACTGGATGGTGCAAGCCGTGCTGGCGAAGTGACGCCTTTGCCGCCGGTCAACGACCGGCTGGAGCGGGGAAAAACTAAGATTTAGGATGTTTGATTTCTGATGTGCTGTCGAGCTACTCGCCTCATCTTCACCTCAGAAATCCTAAATCATAAATCCTCTCATACCGCTTCGGCGGGTCGTTGACCCGCGGTTCCTGGGCGAGGTCGGCAAATTGGGCTAAGCTTGCCGCGAGTGACGCTCTTGCTGAACTTCGCGATGGCGACGGGCGATACTTTTCACTGTATCTGCCGTCGTCGCTTCTCTGCTCCTGTCGTCGCGAGGTGCTATCGTGGGCGCTGATCTCTCTCGGTTGACTGCTATCGTTCACACCCATGGGCGCCATCAGAGCGTCGCACGGCTGATCAACAGCGTGGCGTGGCTGTATCCGCAACTGAAGGTGCTGGTCGCCGACGACAGTCGGCAGCCGCAGCCGATGGCGGGCGCCGAACCGGTGAAGATGCCGGTCGACAGCGGCGTGAGCGCCTGCCGCAACGCGTTGCTGGCGCGACTGCGGACGCCCTACTTTCTGTTGCTCGAAGACAACTTCGAGTTGAACCGCGGCTCGCATGTTGAGAAGTTACTTGAAGCGGTCGCCGGCGGGCAGTGCGACATCGCGGCGGGCGACATGGTGCGTTGTCGGCGGCGGTTTGGGCTGTTCACCAAGCGCGAAGCCGAACCGGGCCACGCGACGGTGGAGGTGACTCCTGAAGCGGTGAAGGTGACCGCGGGAAGCCGGCCGGGCGTCGGCGGGGTTCATGGTTGCGACGTCGCTCACAACTTTTTCGTCGCGCGAACCGACAAGGTGCGAGCGATGGGAGGATGGGATCCGCAATTGCTCGTCGATGAGCGGCTGGAGTTCTTCGTGAGGGCACGACGGTTCGGCGTGAAGATCGGCGTCTGCCCAGTAGCGGTCGCTTGGCGCTGGCATGATAGCGTCGCGGCGAAGAGCGGCCGCGATTTCAGTTCGCTGGCCGTCGCGAAGATGGGCGTCTCGCGGCTGGTCGACGCCGAGGGGCGGACGGTTGAGGCGGCGGCTCACGCGCGGGCAGCTTAATGCCGGATGCTGGTTGCTAGATTCTCGATGCTCGTCAAGCGATGCAGCGGGCGGCTAGCCGGAGGGCCACGCCCTCCGGGATGACGTGCGAGCAAGGTCGACGCGATTTGGCGATTCTTCCCAGACCGCGGTGGCGGTCCGGCTGGTTGGCCGATTTTCTTCGCTGGCTGCGTTGGCAGTCGGTGCTTGAGGCGCGGCCTGCACCATTTGGCGGCCATTCGCTACAATTCTGCAGTTGCGCCGGCGGCGCGATTCTTGGGGCCGACTCCAATTCTGCGAGAGGCCGCGGCGGCGCGTTTGGTTGCGGCGCAGCTTCTGCAGCGAGTACCCACTGCAGAACTGGCAGGATGCCAGTGGCACCCCGAATATCCATCTGCACCCCCGATAAGCGGTCTCGCCCGCATGTTGAGGAGTTATTGTCATGTCGAGTGCTGATCCAATCGCCAATGCGTCGCCGCGCGACGCGGAACAGCGGCGGAGTGCGGGGGAGTCGGTCGTGATCGTCGACGTGCGGACGCCGGCGGAGTTTCGCGGCGTGCATGCCGTGGGAGCGCGCAATGTTCCGCTTGATGTGCTCGATCAGCACACTACCGAGCTACGGCAAGCCGCGGGGGCGGGGCCGCTCTATCTCATCTGCCAAGGAGGCGGGCGATCGCAGAAGGCCTGCGAGCGGCTCGCGGCGCAGCGGATCGCCGTGGTGAACATCGACGGCGGGACGAACGCCTGGGTCGAGGCGGGGTTGCCGGTGGAACGCGGCAAACAAACGATCTCGGTGGAACGCCAAGTGCGGATCGTCGCGGGATCGCTCGCGTTGATCGGCGCCCTACTGGCATGGTTCGTCCACCCGGCGTTCGTGTGGCTCTCGGCGTTCATCGGCGGCGGGCTGCTCTTCGCGGGGCTGACCGACACCTGCGGGATGGGCATGCTGCTGGCGAAGATGCCTTGGAATCGTTCTTAAAATGCAAATGCAACCACTAAGACACGAAGGCACTCAGAAGGACACGAAGGGGAAAGAAGATATGGAACCGCCGATGAACGCAGATTAACCCGGATGAAAGACAGTGAAGAAAGATAGATGGCAATGGCCGTCCTACTTTTCGCTCTTACTCTTATCGGCGTTCATCTGCGGTTCCAATTCTTGTCTTCTTCGTGCTTTCCTTCGTGTCTCCGTGCCTTGGTGGCTCAATTCATAACAGGAAAGAGTGAGCAATGCGGATTGTCATCATCGGCGCGGTGGCCGGCGGGGCTTCGGCGGCAGCGCGGGCGCGACGGTTGAGCGAAGAGGCGGAGATCACCCTCATCGAGCGCGGAGAGGCGCCGTCGTTTGCCAACTGCGGGCTTCCCTACTACATCGGCGGGGTGATCGAGCAGCGCGACAAGTTGCTCGTCGCGCCGGCGCAGCGGCTCATTGAACGGTATCGACTCGATGTGCGGACGCGGACCGAGGCGCTCGCGATTGATCGCGCGAATCATACGGTGCGGATTCGCAATCTGGAGAACGGCGCCGAGTATGACTTGCCGTACGACAAGCTGATTCTTGCGCCCGGCGCTGCGCCAATTCGGCCGCCGGTTCCAGGCGTCGACCTGCCGCAAGTCTATACGCTGCGGGAGCTGCGCGACGCCGATCGGTTGCACGCGGCGGCGAAGGATGCGCGGCGAGCCGTCGTCATCGGCGGCGGGTTCATCGGCTTGGAGATGGCGGAGAACTTAGTTCGCCGCGGCGTCGCGACGACAGTGGTGGAACTCGCCGATCAGATCTTGCCGCCATGGGATGCCGAGATGGTTTCACCTGTCGCGGCTCATCTGCGCGAGCGCGGCGTCAGCCTCAAGTTGAACAACGCGGCGGAGGCCATCCTGCCTATCGATGACAGCGTCGTCGTACGGCTGCGCAGCGGCGAATCGCTGGAGGCCGACATGGTGGTGCTGAGCGTCGGCGTGCGGTCTGACAACAAACTCGCGGTGGAGGCGGGACTCGAAGTCGGCCCGCGCGGCGGCATTCGCGTGAACGACCAGATGCAGACCGCCGATCCCGATGTCTACGCCGTCGGCGATGCGATCGAAACGCGTAGCTCGATCGACGGCTCGCCGACGCAGATTCCGCTGGCCGGGCCGGCGAATCGGCAAGGGCGAATCGCGGCGGACAATATTTTCGGCCGGCCGACGCATTATGCGGGAACGCAAGGGACGGCGATCGTCGGCGTCTTCGAGATGGCGGCGGCGATGACGGGGTTCAGCGAGAAAGTGCTCCGCGCCGCAGGGACGCCGCACGAGAAGGTCTACGTTCACCCCGCGCATCACGCCGGCTACTACCCTGGCGCCGAGCAGATGTCGATCAAGCTACTGTTCGCTCCAGACAGCGGTCGCTTGCTCGGCGCCCAAGCGGTGGGTCGCAACGGCGTCGACAAGCGAATCGACGTACTCGCCGTGGCGATCAAGGCGGGGATGACCGTGTTCGACTTGGAGGAACTGGAGTTGGCTTATGCGCCCCAGTTTGGGTCGGCGAAGGATCCGGTGAATATGGCGGGGTTTGTGGCGGCGGGGGTGGTGCGGGGGGATCATCCGGTGGCACATGGCTCGGACCTGGCGCCGCGACTGGTCGCTGAAGGCGAACAGTCCGAGGGTGAGCGTGCGGGGAGTGCACTGCGCGATTTGATTCTTGATGTGCGGGCGCCGAGCGAGTTTGCGGCGGGGCATGTGCCAGGGGCGGTGAACGTGCCGGTTGACGAACTGCGTGAGCGGCTTGGGGAGCTTGATCCGGCGCGGCCGATCATTGCGTATTGTCAAATCGGCATGCGCGGTTATTTGGCGACGCGCATCTTGATGCAGAACGGGTTCAAGGTTCGCAACTTGAGCGGCGGGTATACGACCTACAAGCAAGTGATGGGAGCGAAGGGATCGTGAGTTAATCGCAGGCGGAATTTGCGGTGAGGAGTTGAGACGGAGTGGCCAATGCCTTACTCTACTCCCCTACCCTGCCGCACTTGTGGGCCTGTGATGACGATTGCTCCTTTGATCGCCGAAGACCACGACCCATTTACATGGCCCGCTCGCCGGGCGTTGGTCACGGCTGAGTGGCGGCATCTGGCGATGCTGAACTATGAAGTCGATCCGGCGATTGTCAGGCCGCTCGTGCCGGCGGGGACGGAGCTCGACTTCTGGAATGGCGCCGCCTATGCCTCAGTGGTTGGGTTTCAATTCTTGCGGACCACGTTCTGCGGCGTGAAGATTCCCCTGCACGGCAACTTCGTCGAGGTGAACCTACGGTTCTACATCCGCCGGCGAGGACCAGAGGGGTGGCGGCGCGGCGTGGCGTTCGTGCGGGAACTAGCGCCGAAGCGGGCGGTGGCGCTCGTGGCCAATCTCCTCTACGGCGAACGCTACTTGGCCGTGCCAATGACGCACGAACTTGTGCCCGGCGACGGCGAGGTGCCGCGACGCTTGGAGTACGGCTGGAGCTACCGTGGCGGCAGCGGGCGGCTCACGCTCGAACCGGCCGGCGCGGCATCGCCGCTGGGCGAGGGTTCGCATGAGGAGTATATCGCGGAGCATTATTGGGGGTACTCGAACCATGCCCGCGGCGGCGTGGAATACGAGGTGGCTCATCCGTCGTGGCGGTATAGTCCGGCAAGAAGCGCCAGCTTCGGGTGCGACCATGTGGCGGCAGTTTATGGCGGACCGTGGGTAGAGGCGCTAAGCGGCCAGCCGGCGTCGGCATTCTGGGCGGACGGCTCGGCGGTGCGCGTGTATGCTGGTGAGCGGATTGGCGGCGCGAACTAGCCGACGTCGATTCCCGTCATCCTGAGGTTCCGTCATCCTGAGCGGAGCGAAGGATCTGGCGAATCAAACGATCGTCTAGATTCTTCGCTCCGCTCAGAATGACGCGCCCCGACCCCAACCTCTGACCTCCGACCTCTTCCTGCCCGTCCGATGCCGCTCACTATCCGCCCCGCCGCCGAAGACGATCTGCCGGCGATCAACGCGATCTACAACCATTACGTCGTCACCTCGACGACGACGTACGACCTCACGCCACTGACGTTGGAAGAGCGGCAACGTTGGTTTGCGGGCCGCGAAGAGATTCACCCGGTGATCGTCGTCTGCGATGCTGCCGGCGGCGACGAGAAGATCGTCGGCTGGGGATCGCTCAATGTGTTTCGGTCGAAGCCTGGCTACCGGTTCACCGTTGAGAACTCGGTCTATGTTCATCCCGATCATCAGCGGCAAGGGATCGGAGCGGCGATCATCGAGCATCAGATTCGGCAGGCGAAGGAGTTGGGCCTTCACTCGATTGTGGCGGGAATCGGCGCCGAACAGACGGCGAGCATCGCCTTGCATGGCAAGCATGGCTTCGTCGAAGTGGCGCGGTTTCCCGAGGTGGGCCGCAAGTTTGACCAGTGGCTCGACGTGGTGTTTATGCAGATGCTGATCAAGTAACGCCTTCTTAATTTTTCTTTGCGTTCCTTGGCGTCTTCGCGCCATTGCGAGAAACTTGCCGGCGTGTCTCTCGCAAAGACGCCAAGGCGCTAAGATGCGCAAAGAATGCTTGTGAAACGGGCTGATTTCTCGCCTCGCGAACCGTCTGCCGCCCGTGCCCCTCTGTGGTTAAAATGGGGGGCTCGCGATTGTGGGCGCTCCTGTTGTTGGCGCTCCTGTTGTTGGCGCTCCGGCCGGTCGTTGACCGGCGGCTAATTGGTTTGACCGCGGCTTCTTTCACTGAACCCTGAACCCCGAACTCTTCCCAGCGATGCTCAACAAATACTCCAGCCACATTACCCAACCGAAGTCGCAGGGCGCCAGCCAGGCCATGCTCTATGGCACGGGCCTCTCGGAAGAGGATATGAATCGTCCGCAGGTCGGCATCGCGAGCATGTGGTACGACGGCAACACCTGCAACATGCACCTGCTCGATCTCGCCAACGAGGTGAAGAAGGGCGTGCAGGCGGCCGGCATGGTCGGGATGCGGTTCAACACGATCGGCGTCAGCGACGGCATCTCGATGGGGACCAGCGGCATGAGCTACTCGCTCCAGTCGCGAGATCTCATCGCCGACTCGATCGAGACGGTCATGGAAGCGCAATGGTACGACGCGCTCGTGGCGCTGCCAGGCTGCGACAAGAACATGCCGGGCTGTTTGATGGCGATGGGCCGGCTCAATCGGCCCGCGATCATGGTCTACGGCGGCACGATCAAACCAGGGTTCACCCATAAAGCCGCCACCGGCGGTGGCGTTGAAAAGCGCGACATCGTCAGCGCCTTCCAGTGTTACGGCGAATTCCTCGCCGGCCGCATCACTGAAGAAGAACGCAAAGACATCGTCCGCCATAGCTGTCCCGGCGCGGGCGCCTGCGGCGGCATGTACACCGCTAACACGATGGCGTCGGCGATCGAAGCGATGGGGATGACGCTGCCATACAGCAGCTCGATCCCCGCCGAGCACCCCCACAAGATCGGCGAGTGCATTGCCGCGGGGAAGGCGATTCTCCATCTGCTCGAACTCGACCTCAAGCCGCGGGACATCATGACGCGCGCCGCGTTCGAAAACGCGATGGTCGTCATCATGGCGGTCGGCGGATCAACGAACGCCGTGCTTCACTTGCTGGCGATGGCTCGCTCGGTGGGCGTCGAACTTACGATCGACGACTTCCAGGCAGTGAGCGACCGCGTCCCCTACCTCGCCGACCTGAAGCCGAGCGGCAAATTCGTCCAGGAAGAGCTTCACGAAGTCGGCGGCACGCCGGCCGTGATGAAAATGCTGCTCGAACACGGCCTCATCGACGGCAGTTGCAAGACGGTGACCGGTAAGACCATCGCTGAGAATCTCGCCCCGCTCCCCGGCTTGAAGAAGGGCCAAACGATCGTCCACTCGCTCGACAAGCCGCTCAAGGCGACCGGCCACATCCGCATCATGCGCGGCAACCTCTGCCCCGACGGCGCCGTCGCGAAGATTACCGGCAAGGAAGGGCTCGTCTTCACCGGCACGGCCCGCTGCTTCGACAGCGAAGAAGAGATGCTCCACGCGATGGAGCGGAAGGAGATCACCAAGGGTGACGTGATCATCATCCGCTACGAAGGGCCGCAAGGCGGCCCCGGCATGCCGGAGATGCTTACCCCCACCAGCGCGATCATGGGGGCCGGCCTCGGCGCCGACGTCGCCCTCATCACCGACGGCCGGTTCAGCGGCGGCAGCCACGGGTTCATCGTCGGCCACGTCACGCCTGAGGCGCAAGTCGGCGGCCCGATCGCGCTAGTGCAGAACGGCGACAAGATCACGCTCGACGCGGAAGCGAATCTCATTACCGTCGACGTGGGCGACGCTGAATTTGAGAAGCGGCGGAAGGATTGGCAGGCGCCGGCGTTCAAGGCGACGCGCGGCACGCTCTATAAGTACATCAAGAACGTGAAGAGCGCGAGCGAGGGGTGTGTGACGGATGAGTGAGACGTCGCGTCAGGTGGGCGGCGAGCCGGGTGCGTGAGCACTTGGCTTTTCAGGTCGGTCGCGCCAACAGACACGGCCTGCTGAACTCATCGACACGCCGTTCCCTCTGCGTCGACCTCGAACTGTCCCCTTCGCTCAGAGCGCCTGGCTCTCGACCGGCACTCGGTTTGCTCCGCTGTGTCAGGGTCTGGCGGTAGAATCTGGTGACTGTACCGACGTTCTCTCGGAGCATGCGTCTCTTATGAAATCGGCAATCGCCTATTTGGCTCTCGTTACACTTGCCATCTCCTCGTATGCCACGGCCCCTGCGGCCGAAGTCGACCGAGCCGCTGTCATTGCCGACGGCATCGAATACCTCCGCACCGCCGGCCAAGCAGAAGACGGCACGTTCACCGCGCAAGCGGGCCCAGGTTTGACGGCCATGGCACTCGCCGCCCTCCTCCGCAACGGCGTGCCGGTCGACGATCCGATGGTCGCCAAAGGGCTCAAGGCGCTCGAAGGGTTCGTTCAACCCGACGGCGGCGTGTACGCGCCTAGCGGGCGGCTCAAGAACTACGAAACGTGCGTGGCGATTCTCGCCTTCACCGAAGCGAACGCCGACAAGCGGTACGACAAGATCATCGCCGATGCAAACAAGCTCGTCCGCGGGCTGCAGTATGGCGCTGCGGCGGGGCAAGACAACGAGAACGTCTGGTATGGCGGCGTTGGGTACGGCGGGCCGGAGCGGCCTGATCTTTCCAACACGAGCTACTTGATCGACGCGCTGCACGCCGTCGACGCGCCGGCCGACGACGAGGCGATTCAGCGGGCGCTGGTGTTCGTTTCGCGCTGTCAGAATCTGGAGAGCAAGTACAACGACACCGAGTTCGCCGGTAAGGTGAATGACGGCGGCTTTTACTATGTGATCCCGACCGAGAGCGTCGATCCTTCGGAGGACGAGCGCTATACGGCCAATGGCGGGTTGCGGAGCTACGGCTCGATGACCTACGCCGGATTCAAGAGCATGGTCTACGCGGGGCTCACGAAAGACGACCCGCGAGTGAAGGCGGCTCTGGAGTGGATCGGCAAGAACTACTCGGTGACCGAGAACCCAGGCCAAGGGACGGCGGGACTCTTCTACTATTACAACACGTTTGGCGCCGCCCTCGATGCCGCAAAGCTTGAAGCGGTCGTCGACGCCGACGGCAAATCACACGACTGGCGAGCCGATCTGACGGCTGAGCTGGCCAAGCAGCAGAATGACGACGGCTCGTGGTCGAACGCCAATCGGCAATGGTTTGAGAACGACAAGAACCTGGCGACGGCGTTCGCGTTGTTGGCGCTGTCGCACTGTGACGACGAGGCAAAGTGAGCGAGCCGGAACAAGTGACGGCAGCGACGACTCCTCGGGTCCGCTCGACCGCGAGTTGGGGACTGTCGTTGCTCTGGGCGCTGAACGTCTTGTTGTTCCTCGGCTCGGTTGCGTGGATCGCAGCGGATCCGGTCGTCGCGCGGCATTTGGCGTTCGAGCAAGATCGACTGGCGGTCGCCAATCGCGTGGTCCTGCACGATCTCGGGCACGCGAGCGTCGGAGCTGATCCCGTCGCGACGGATAGCTCGCACGCCCGGGCGCTGAAGGTGATCGCCGCCGTTGCGATCGTCAGCGTGGCGACCGTCGGGTTCGCCCTGGTGAACTGGCCGGTCGCCGTCGTGAACGCACTGATCGCCGGCTGGCTGGTGCTGTCACTGGGGCGCGACCCCACCCCGGCTACCGCCCGCCGCCTGTACCGCT
>JBGSMO010000006.1:0-15515 GCA_041740115.1 Pirellulales bacterium | reverse complement strand
CTGCCAGCCGGCGTTCGCGTTGCCGGCCCCGTAGCGCGGCGGATCGCTCTGCAGTTGCGTGCCGCCAAGCTGATTCGTCGAGGCGACGCGAGCCGCCGGTTGCGATTGAACGGGCTGCAGCGTCGCGGACACTGCATTGTTTTGCGGCTGCGCGCCGGCCATCATCGTGTTGGCGCCTGGCCCCATTGGCGTCGGGCCGATCGCGCGGTGCTCGGTGATCGTATTGTTGACGGTTTTCCAAGTCGTCACCGGTAGCTGAACAGTGCGCGTCTCCGGAACGACGGCCACTTTATTCACCGGGATCTGCACAGTGCCGACTTGCTGCTGCCAGGTGGTCACCGGTTCGTAATGATGAGTCCAGTATGGTTCGGCGAACGGATTCCAGCGATTGTGGAGTTGCGAGACGACCTGATACTGCGTTACTGGGACGTGATAAACCTGTTGGTGTTGGACGTTCTCGGTCGTGACCTGCTGGCGGTAAGTGGTTTGCTCCTGCGAGCGCATTTCAGTGACCGGAACTTGCGTCGGAACTTGCCGCTGGATGACCTGATAGCGAATGCCGTCCTTATCGATGTAGTCTTGCCGTTGGGCGTTCGCCGAGTTTGTGCCGGCAGCGGCCGCCGCAAGGGCCAGCGTCGCCCAAATCCCACGTCGCATGTCCATCTCAGAATCCCCCTCGGCCATCCCTGGCCAAGTCGTCGCCGGCGCGATCGATGCGCGCCGCATGCTACGCGGCGGTCCTTCGCCGCGCAGTTATAGATGGGTATCGGTCGCAGGGGTTGGCGGGCTTCAGTGGGATGGGAATGCGGCGACGCTAGCAGTCGTTCGGCGTGAGGCTTAGAATGTGAGGCGGCGCCGAGTCGCCTTCCCGGTTTGGCTCGATTGGCGCCACGCCTCCCCTGCCCCGCCCGCTGCTAGCGAGTTCCGCGATGATCGCCGACCACTTGATTGAAATCCTCCGCTGCCCGCAGGACCGCTCGCAACTCCACTTGGCCGACGCGGAACTGGTCGCCAAGCTCAATCGCGCCGTCGCCGCCGGCCAATTAAAAAACGTCGCGGGCGAAGCGTTTGAGAAGCCGCTCGACGGCGGCCTGATCCGCGCGGCAGGGGACTTGCTCTACCCGATCATCGATGAGATCCCAGTCATGTTGCCCGACGAAGCGGTCGACTTGCGGACGTTTCAGTAGGCTGTGGCAACGTCCCACCGGCGCCACGTTTCGCGACATTTCAGGTGGGACGTCGTCCCAGCCTACGAGAAAGCCATGAGCACTATCTTCAAACGCATCATCGACCACGAGATCCCTGCCGACGTCGTTTACGAAGACGATCTCTGCCTCGCCTTTCGCGACGTCTCCCCGCAGGCGCCGGTCCATGTGCTGGTGATTCCGAAGCAGGAGATCAAGTCGGTCGACGCCATCGAGGATGCGGACGCGGCGCTGTTGGGGCACCTCTGGGTGGTGATCGGCAAAATCGCCCGCGAGCTTGGCGTCGCCGAGGAGGGCTACCGCGTCGTCACCAACTGCGGCAAGCTCGGCGGGCAGTCGGTCGACCATCTACACTTTCACGTCCTGGGCGGCCGGCGCCTCGATTGGCCGCCAGGCTAAAAATCTTCGGGCAATAGCAACCGTCGCTAACGCGGCGACTCCGCGATTTCAGCCGCAAAACGTCGGGCGTTGTCAGCAAAGGCGGGAGCGAGTACGTTATGGGCTTGCCGACTTCCGGCGGGCGACGACCATCGTTCGCGCTCGCCGGCGATCTAGTCGGCTGATGGAAACCGCTCAGCCCGCGTGGCGCAATTGGATAGCGCGTCGGCCTCCGAAGCCGAAGGTTACTGGTTCGAATCCAGTCGCGGGTACTGTCCTAAGTTTAGCTGAATTAAGCATTTACGTTACCTGCCGACGGTCGGCAGTGCAGCTCAGAATCAGTTGGAAAAACGGTACATACCGTTTTGGCCTCCAGATTAGGAGTTTGCACCCATGCCGAAGCTCGTCAATTCTCTGCCCTCTTACCGCCGTCATAAGACGTCTGGGCAAGCAGTCGTGACTCTCAATGGTAAGGACCACTATCTAGGTCCGCACGGCACCAAAGTTAGCCGCGGTCAGTACGACCGTCTGATTGCGGAGTGGCTCGCAAATGGTCGACGCCTCGTTGCGGATGAGGCAGAGCCAGTTAGCGTTGAAGAACTACTTGCTGCCTTTTGGGAACATGCGAACCGTTACTATGTTGGTTTGGATGGGCGAATTACAAGCGAAGTAGACGCCTACTGACTGCCGTCGATCGAAATTGCCCTGATCCGCCGAATCCCTTCTCGCCCGCCACCACGCGCACTCTGCCCCGTTGGCCGTCAATAGCGACCGACGACTCCCCAATCTAGCCCCCGGCTTCCCCGGGGGGCGGCCTCCACACCGGTCGGCGTAGCCCCGCGTAACGCTCCCCCCCGGCGGAGCCGGGGGCTGAAATGGGTCTGCGCCGCGGCCCAGACACGCGGCAGTGCGGCCAAAAATAGTTGGCTGCGTCGAGGACCAACTATGCTACGTTGCGCTCGCGCCGCCACGTCTCGACAACGCACGGCCGCTCTTTGACATCTCGATCAACCCTTCCGAACCGACCCTCAGTCGGATGGCGCAACGCCGCTTGGCACGCGACGAGAAAATTGGACTTGTGGATCAAATCAAAAAAACCCAGAAGTCAAAAAGTCGCGGCGGCAATTCGCGGCGAAAACGTCAAACGACTTGGCAATTGCCGAGTCAATGTCGCGCGACGCGGGGGACGAGCGCCCGACTTTTGGATCGCAATTACAGGGACCCCTCGGCGCTACGAGAGGTCCAAAAGTTCCTCGCCAGAGGGGGATGGCCAAAAAAAAGGGGGGGCTTGACATCGCCTATTTGGATTCAAAGCTGACGGAGAACAAAGAATCTTCGTCGCATCCAAGTGCCGCTTCCCCCACGCGCGACGTCCAAACGCCGTCATTGAACACGTCATCGAAGACGTCATCCACGGCGAGACTTTGTCTGGCGGCGATGGCCTTGGCGGGGATGCGAACGTCCCATGCGTCTGCGTCTCCGTCTGCTACAACGTCGATCGCGCGTCGCGCGGGACGAACCGCGAACAAAGCCAGGGCCGAGTCAAGATGTTGCGCGCTCAAGGCGACAAGCGCCGGGCGGTATTCGGCGAGCGTGAGCGGGGTGAGCGCGGGAACGAAACGCCGTCGCGCGATTGGCGCGGGTTCGGTGGCGAGGATCGACTCGGCAGGCTGGGGAACCGCGGAGTCGGAACGATTGGCCGCTGAAACGAACGGTTCGCTGGAGAACAGCGCTTGGGCGGCAATCGCGGGCTGCGCGCCGAAATTCGCCGACCAGACGGCGAGGTCGGCAGCATCGACTTGTTGATTGTTGCTGCCGTCGGCGCCGAGGAGCGCCGGCGTTTTCGCACCGAACGTCCGCTGCCACAGGAGGAAGTCGTTGCCGTTGACGACTTGATTGGAGTCATAGTCGCCGGGCGAGCTAGGGATGCCCTCCCAGCCAGGCGAACCCCCGAGCGCGGCGCTGGCGCGCCAGTTGGCTGAATCGCTCGCGTTGCCGAGGGGGTCGATGATTTCCAGCGAGGGGCCGCCGCCGTCAGGAGCCGTGGTCCACGTCCCCTCATCGTCATAGACGATTGTCTGAATCGCTGCGCCCCCCGCAGTCGCCAGGACGATCGTTTCGCCGCCGTTGCTAAGATTCGCCGTGCCGTAGCCGTCGGGCGCCAGATAGACGCCAGAACCATACACCGACTGGAACGCGGCCGGGTTCTTGGCAACGACGATGCGTTGGCCCGGCGCTAGGCTCAATCCATTGGCGAAGACGTAGGGATTGGTGGCGAACGTGGTGAGTTGAATGCCGGAAAGGTCGACGGAGCTCGCGCCCGTGTTGAGGATTTCGATGAATTCGAGTTCCTGCGAGTCGCTCACGGCTGCATTGGTCGCCGGATTGTAGTGAAGCTCGGTGATCGCGAGCGTCGGCGTCGTGACGCCGGGGGCGGCGAGGAACTCGATCGGGGCCGACCAGTGGCTCCAGTGACCGTCGGCGTCTTGCATGCGGACGCGGGCGCGGTACGTCTTGCCAGCCTCGACGGCGCCCGTCGGGACGGCCAGCTGGTTGGCGAACGCGGTTAGCTCGCCCGACTCCCAAGTTCCTTCGATCTCGTAGGCGTAAGGTTGGCCAGCGGCGTAATTGGCGACCGCCGAATTGGAGACTTCGGCGATGCGCCACTCCATCTTGGCGAACGTGGCGGCGCCTTGCGGGTCGGCGAACGATGTGGTTTGGAACAGGAGTCCGTCGACGGCGTAGTTCGGCAGGCCGACGTAGCTGATCGCGGGGACCGCGGGGATATTGGCGTCGTTGCCTTGGCCCTGGAGTAGGTTGTAGCCGTAGCCGCCGGGGCTCGCGAAGTCCTGCATGTAGTCGACCAGCCCGGCGAAGTCCTGGCTGGCGAGCAGAGCGGGATTAAAGTTTTTATACCAAATTCCCTTCTTCGACTTCTGAGGGTGGTAGTCCCATTGGGCCTGGTTGGCGTTGACGATCGTCAGGTCGCCTGTGCCGAGGGTGAGAATATTGGCCAATTCCTCGATCACTTTCGCAGCGTCGCCGTTGGCGAGCAGCAGGTCGGTAATCTCGCGAAGTCGGTTTTGGTACGCCAGCTTCGCCAGCGGATGGTCGTTCAGCAGCGTGCGAATGTTTTCGCGATTGGTAACGGGATTGCCGAAGTGGGGGGAGTCCTCGAACGTGAGATCAAGGTCCCACGGGATAACGTGCCATTGTCCCGTCACTTGGTTGTGGTAGTAGTTGACGTTTTCATTCGGGCGGATGTCGGAATTGTTGACGGCGTGGTTAATGATGTTCCAAGCGAAATAGGAATCCCAGTTAAGATTCTGTTCCCACCATTCGAGCGTCTCGAAGCCGCCGTCGATGCCGTTGAGGAGCGCGATCAGGTCGGAGCGATCGGTCGGCAACTCGGAGCCTTGATGCCGGTTGGTGGTTGACCCGAACGCGCTGCCGTGCATGTTGTAGATCGTGCCGTCGTCGAGTCCCCGTTCGTCGAGGAAGCTGCCGTCGGGTTGCTCGATGCCGATATAGAGCCCCCAGAAGTCGCCGCCGTACTGGTCGGCTCCCGTTTCCGACGCGGCGTCAATCACACGAAACTGGAAGTAGTGCGTGCGGGGCGCAGGAGCGCCGGCGAGTTCGTACAGCTTGAACGCCGCCGGTTCGTAGAGGACGGTCCCATCGGTCGAAGCGTCGTTCCGCCACCAGGGATTGGTTCCGGGAAGCACGTTGATCTCGTCCCACAGTTCGGCGTAGGGCTGACCGTAATTATCGCGGGCTTGCAGGAAGTGACCTCGCTGGAACTCGATCTTCCATTTGTTCTTGCCGACGGCGTACGTGGAGGCGACGCCTCGGTTGCGAAACTGGACGTGATCGTAGACGACGCCGTCGTACACCATCGTGCCGCGGAACTCCACCTCGTTGAACGACGGGTTGTATTGGCTGTTCTGCACATCCGAAGAGTTCGCAATGAGATGGTACGTTGCGACGTCGTCGAGGGCGTCGCCGTCGTAGATCACGTTCGGCGCGACGCCCGGCCGCAAGGAGGCGGTATAGTCGGGCACGCCGTCGTAGACGAAATAGGCGAAGTTCGGCTGCGGATCGTCGGCGTAGGGACCGCGCACCGAGGCGCCCAGGGCGTCGACGGCCGTGATCCGATACCGAACCAGTCGACGATTCACCTGCAGCGAACCTGACATGACGACCGTGAAGGCGCCGTCGCCAGCCGCCGCGTCGCCGTTGAGACCGTCGTCGGTCATCGCCAGCGTGTTCCAACCGGCATTGTAAGCCGCGTCGGTCAAGCGAATATAGGCGCCTGCGTCGACGGTCTGATACTCGAGGTTGACGCTTTGGACGCCGTCGGGGTCGGTCACTTTCATGGTGACGACGACCGCTTGGCCGCTGACCGGTTGCTGAACCGACTGCGTCAGTTGCCGCATTTGCGGCGCGGCGTTGGCGGCGAAGACGGAGTTCTGCGCGCCGGGAGTGGGCTGGCCGAGGATGTCGCTCGGGATGCTCAACTCAAGATTGAACGAGACGTCGCTGCTGCCGCTTGATTCGTTCAGCACATGCACGGCAATGGTATTGGTTCCCAGCCCTAAATATTGGCTGGCGCCGGTGAGGATCAGTTCCTCCCATGCCGCCTCATGGCTATTGCCGGAAGTGCTGTTGAAATTCTTATCGCCTCCCGTGACGTGGAATCGCGGTAACTCAAAGCCATTGATGTAGACGATGGCGCCGTCGTCGACGTACATCCTCAACTTGAGCGCGTCGGGAACGGCGCCGGTGAACGTGAACGACTTGCGGGCGTAAAACGTGCTGTAATTGTTCTGCATGTCCGACAAGAAAGTGGCGTCGTCGCCGTCGCCGTAGCCGATCGACGTCAGGCCGGTCTGCCAGCCGACCGAGTCGTTGCCCTCGACAAATCCTGTAAGCCTCCAGTTGTTGGCTGGGTTGTTGACGACCGTCGGGGGATTGGCGGAGATTCCCTTTCGATACCGCCACGTCGTGCCCGACGTGATCAGCGTCGTTCCGGCGCCGGGCGTCGACGAAATGCCGGAAGAGCGCCAATTGCCCGCCAGGTCGTTGTCGAGCGCCGGATTGATCAGTTCGAGCGAACTGCCGAAGTCGCCGGTGGTCGGCCACGGAAAGCCGAGCTTGTAGCTGACCGTGTCGACGAGTCCGTTGGAGGCGTCGCGAACTTCAATCGTTTCGCCTTCGTTCGAGAGTTTATCGCCCGTTTCCCATTGGCCGAACGGCGCGAAGCCGAACTTCGCCTGGAAATCGGCTGCGTCTTGCACGACGACGAGATACCCTCCGGCGGCGATCGACGCTCCGTTGGCAAACGCGTAATCGACCGCTTCGTCGATGCGCCATCCCGAAAGATCAACGGCCCCGGCGCCTGTGTTGTGGAGTTCGATGAACTCGACCTGCTCGGTGGAAAGGTCGGGATCGTAGTGGAACTCGTTGATGACGACGGCCATCAGGTGGCGCGGCTCAAGTCGTTCGACGCCCCGCAAGCGAGCATGATTCAGTTTTCCGACCTGTCGTCGTTCCGCTCGAGTCCTCCGCCAATGGGCCATCGCGCAATATCCAGATGAGGGGAGGTGAACGGGAACCTGACGGAAGTTAGAGAGGCGACGACGCTCAGCCCAGAAGTCGATCAGCCGCGACCAGCTCTTCGGCAATGGAGGGACAAGCGTATTCTAAATCGAACGAAGGCCGTGTAATACAATTTGGCCAAATTCGCGCTCGAACCAATCGAAATCAAGTCTGCCGACAGCTTCGTCGCGGGCGTTTGTCGAACTCTCGCTAGCAAGAACTTCGCCGTCGTGGGCTGACGTCCAGTTGATGTCGGCGGGAGCATGGCGGGTGGGCGCGGCGACGGTTTGCAGCGCCTGATCGATTCGCTGGGCGCGCAGCAATGACGGCTGACGGTTGGCCGAAGCGGGGGGAGACGGCAAACCGAGCGTCGCCAGCCGGAACGGCGACTGTGAGGGCGTCTCTTCGGCCGACAGCAGGCTTGCGGATAGCGCGCTCGCGCTTGAGGAGCTGACTTCGAGCGTCGCCGCAGTTACTGGGTACGTCGTCGCGAAGCTTGCCTGCCAGACCGTTAGATCGGCATGGTCGACGTCGCCGTCTTCGTCACCATCGCCCTGCGAATGGATCGCGTTCGTGACGCCGAAGCCGCGCTGCCACTGGAGGAAATCGGCGCCGTCGACTTGCGAATTGCCGTCGAAGTCGCCAAGCGCGAGCGGGAATTGGGCGGGCGTGGAAGTCGGGATGATCTCGATGTAGTTAGGCCGCGCTCCGCGTTCGGGGCCGCTTCCTTGATCGAGCGTCAGCCGACCGTCAGCCACCGCCACGAGCATGGTGCGTTGGCGGAACTCACTGGCGTTGAGCGTCAGATTGTCCCAGAAAGACACCCCTTCCACGTTCAGCGTATGCGTTGAGGTGAACGACGGGTCGCCGATCGACATCGTCACCGCGTAGACGCCGTTGGGAAGAGCCAACTCCCAAGCCGCTCCGACATGGAACTGATTGAGCGTGTCGATTCGTTGATCGGCGTTCACCTCGCGATCGCGAGCCACGTCGGTATGGCTGGTCGACCAACCGTACGATTGACCGTTGCCGCGATTTGCGTAGACGAGGCCAGCGTCGGCAAGGTAACCGGCGGGAATGGGGGCGGCGGCCGTTTGGAAGTTGGCGTAAATCTGGTTGCCGGTTTGGTCGCCGATCAATCGTGCATTGGCCCAGTTGGCGTGATCCAAGCCGTTGCCGTTGCCGGCGTCGCCGACGACCAACCGCAGGACCTGGACGCCGACGACGCTGACGTCGACCTTTTGGCTGGCGCTCGAGCCGGTCAGCGTTCCCGAGTTGAAAAGCAGCGCCCCGTCGCCGTACACCTGGAACGAGACGGAACCGCCGCCCCCCGTTTCGTCGTCGACTCCCACGTCGGCGATGAACCGCTCGAAGGAGCCGCCGAGTTGATACTGCACGTCTGAGTTCGCGTGGACGCCGAGCCCTTTGACGTAGCCGACGCCTTCGATGGCCATCGGGACTCCGTCGCCGGCCGCCGCCTCGCCGTTACTGGTGTCGCGTTCGATCGGTCCCCACCCGTTTGGCGGCGGATCATTGGCCACTGGCAAGTCGCTCAAAAAAGCGAGCGAATCGGAAGCGTTGGCATAGATGGCGATGTACGCTTGGTCGCTCGCCGGCGTCGAAATCGTGCGCGTATTGTTCGACTCGCCGTCGAGCCAGCGGACGAACGTCGCCAATTGGCCGCTGGGAGTCAGTTGCGTGGCCGGGGCCGTGAGCGTCCGTTCGATGTTGACGACGCCAGTGGTCGTCAGCGGAGCCGAGTGCGGCTGTCCGTCAACAAGGATCTGGCCGCCGCCGAAGTTCGTCAGCACCGTGAAGTTGCTGGTCAGCGGATGCACGTCGCGCGAGACGGTCGTTTTCAACCCGGCGGAATCGACGACCGAAAGCGTAATCCGATACCAGACGTTCGCCGACGTTTCGCCAATGGTCGGAATCACAAAGCTTCCCGCCGTGATCCCCGTCTGCGGCGCCAGGAAGGGATGGGAGTGCGTATCGTGGTGGAAGTCGACTTGCCAGGTCATCGCGGCGCCGCCGAGCGTTCCATCCTCCAGGTCATTAGCGGCGGCGGAGAACGAGATCACGTCTCCGGCCGCGTATTTGGCGTCGACCAGCGGCGTCAGGATCGTCGGCGTCGGCGGCGTATCAGTCGTCACCGAGAGCGTCGCGACGTTGCTCGTGGCCGTGCCGACGGGGTTCGTGACGACGACGCGGATCTGCGCGCCATTGTCAGCCAGCGAGACGCTGCCAAGACTGAGCGTCGCGGCCGTCGCTCCCGGGAGGTCGACGAACTCGACTCCGTTGTGACGCTGCCATTGGTAACTCAGCGGGGTGGTCCCGGAGGCGCTCACCGTGAACTGGGCGTCGAAGCCGACCGACACGAGCAGATCGCCGGGATGCTGGCTGATTTCGGGCGCGATATTGGCGGCGAACTGGATCTTGCGAATCGTTCCCGTGCCGATCCCGGGCGCCCCCCCTGCCCCGGCGCCGCGAGCGATGTAGTAAAGCGAGCCGTCCGCCGCGACCTCGATGTTCATCGGGTATTCGGCGCCGGTGGCAAACGTAACGGCCGTGCCCGGACTGTCGGGATCGATGTACTTGATTCTGCCGGCGGTGAACTGCGAGTAGAAATAGACCCCTTGGTACTCGGCCGGGAATTGAGCGAGCGATCCGCTGTAGAACGCGCCGCCAGTGATGGCGCTGTCTTCGCTGTGGTTGTAGGCGAGCACCGGATTGGTGAAGTTCGGGAACGTCGCCGGGTTGAACGTCCCCTCGGTCGTCGGCCAGCCAAAGTTGCGTCCGGCGACCGTCGCTTCGTTGATTTCTTCCCACGTTCCCTCGCCGACGTCGTTGACGAAGTAGCGACCGGTGACCGGGTCGACGTCGCCGCTGAAGGGATTGCGCAGGCCAGAGGCCCAGACGTAATCGATCCAGTCAATGTCGCCGGGAGCGTTGCCGTTCCAATCGTTGCCGCCGGGCGGGTTCGTATCGGCCGGGTTGTAGAATGGATTGTCGGTACGCGGCGTGCCGTCGGCGTTGACGCGCAGCACCTTGCCGAGCGGCGAGTTGTTGTTCTGCACGATGCTGTTATTCAGGTGGTCGCCGATCTGAATCGCAATCGTGCCATCTTGCAGGAAGTGAATCGCCCCGCCCATGTGCCAGATGGGCGACTGGTTCGTCGGCAACTCCGAGAAGAGGGGCAAGTCGAGCAGCACGACCTCGCTGCCGGCGAGAATGGTGTTCTCGGTCGTCGGGTCGACGGTCAGCCGACTGAGGCGATTGTGACTGGAGGGGGCCGCCGCCGTGTAATAAACGTAGATGTAGCCGTTGTTCTCGAAATTGGGATCGAGCGTGATCCCTTGGAAGCCGCGCTCGCCTGAGCCGTCGCAAGGGAGCGTGTAAACCGCCTGCGGGTTCATGACGTCGTCTTCGATGACGCCGAGCCGGCCATCTTGAAAGGCGACCCATAGCCGATCGCCCGACGGCTCGGCAGTCATCGCGATGGGGCTGGTCAGGTTCGACGCGATGATCGACTCGGTGAAGCCGGTCGGGACCGCGGCGAGCACCCGCCGGTCTTCGAGCGATTCAAAACTTAATGATCGGCGTCCTGCGGTCGCGGAAGAACGGCGCACGGCGGCGCGCGCAGGCATCTCGAAGCGATCCGCCGCCGAAGGACGCCGTTGCCGCCAAATACGTTGAGTCACGAGATAAGTCCCTCTTCCGTTCGTTCACGGTTTCGCCTTCGGAAGCGCACCCACGCGCGCTTCCGAAGGCTTGTTCCGTCTGCTGTCTCCTCACCGTCGCGGCCCTCTGTTGTCCCGCGCGGCGGACGCCTGGCTTACGCGAGTCATGAGGCGGACGCCGCGGCGACGACCATACCTCGCGATGACCTCCAGGCAATTCTACCCATTGTAGCTAGCGGCGCCGTCGGGCCGCATGCACTCCCAAGAGGCCAATCACTCCCAGTAGAGCGGTCGCCGGCTCGGGCACGGCCTGCAGTGCGACGTGGAACGTGCGATCGTAACCGTGGTTCGCTAGGTTGCCGAGCGTCGCGTCGGTGAAGTTGCGATTGCCAGAGCCGCTGTTGAAGCCAGTGCCGTTCGCATAAGCCGCGTCCCCTTGCGTGGCGTCGATGCCGAACCAGCCGGCGGACGAATAGAGCTCAAAGGCGTAATCGGCGTTCGGGCTCAGCGAAACGGCGTCCCCGCCGCTCAGGCTGAACGTTAACCACCCGACGTCGGCCGTGGCCGTCCCGACGGCAGTCGGGATGTCCGTGACGACGTTGACCGGCGTCAGCGTCGTGCCGCTCACCGAGCTCACGCGCAGGCCCCAAGTTTGGCCGGCGTCGAACACGCCGCCCCCGCCGTCGCCGACGCTTTTCACCGAGATCGAGCTCAGCGTATAGGACGCCGCACCGGCGGGAGTTCTGAAGGTCTGCCCGGGAGGGCCCGCGTTGTCGGAGTACGACTGCGAATTGTACGTGCCGCCCCCGGGAGTCGCGCCGCCGGGAATGGCCGCGTCGTCGAGCAAGTTGAATTGATCATCCGGTCCCGTCGCCGGGGCGGCGGCGTTGAAGGACATCGTGACGGCGGCATGCGCTAACGTCGGCGCCGCGACCGCGATCAATGCGGCCAGGTACGAGAATCGTCTCATGAGCAGAAAGCCTTTCTGAAAAAAAGAGAGATGCCACGTCGAAGCTGAAAACTCGATTGCCTCTGCCTGCTTCCTGCCTGTTACCTGTTCATTGCTCCGCGTTTTCCTACGAAAGTCTCCTTGAAGGGCAGAACGTCTCGCCGTGCGTTGCCCCCAACACAGACGGCGAGACGGCTGCCCGTCGAACGTTAGGTTTTTGGTAATGCGTCATTAAACAATGCGGATGGGTCGACCGATGACGCGCCGCCGGCGTTCGCCAAAATCACGGCGAGGTTACGGCATTGCCGTCGGCACGGTCGCCCATGTCGCGGTGAATTTGCCAGTCGATTTCGTAGTTGACGGTATGAATACTGCCGTCGCAGTAGGCCATGTTGACGCCGCCGGCGTGGGCGGAGCCGAAGGCATCTTGGCCCGGGACGTTAGCGGGATACACTGTTGCATCCAGCAATGGCGTCAGCGCAGCCAACGAGCCGAAGGCGCCAGATGCGGTCTTTCGAAAGTTGTCGTTGTTGTAGCCGGTGCACCACGTTTCGTTGTCGCCGGCGTCTGCGCCCGATTCATAGTTCGTTGACGTCAAAGCCTTTTCGCCGACCATGTAGGTGTTCGACGATCCATCCGTCACTTGCTGCAGGGTTACTTGGCTTCGTTGAAATGAAATGCCATTTAGTACAGCAGACGGATCCTGTCCGAGAGTTGCTTCAAACCAATTAAAGCCAGGAGCAGCCGCATAAGATGAAGGAAAAGCATTCGATTCGACATGCGTTGAACCTGCATTGACTGCATAGTCGCTCCGCCCGGTTACTGTCGGCTTGAGGGAATTGTACATTCCTCCAGTCCCGATATATGGGAACGTGAGTCCACCAGGGCGACGCGAAGGGCAGGTGGTGGTGTCGAGAGGCGATTCAATTAATGTGCGAGCTCCCAGTTTTTGTCCTTGCGTTACGGCGTCAGGCTGGCCGTCCTTGCCTAAATCGTGCAATGCCTGTTGCTCAAGGAACGGAAGCGTATTGTAGATCCATCCCCCTGGCTGATCCTTACCGAAACCACGATCAGGATCGCCAACCCAGAACCAACCCCAGCCGCCGGTGGGGAAGTGCTTTTGGACGTCGTAATGATTCAAGGCGCCCAGCGCCATCTGCTTCAGATTATTCTTGCACTGCGTCCGCCGCGCCGCTTCGCGCGCCGCCTGTACGGCTGGCAGCAGCAGCGCCACCAGCACGCCGATGATGGCGATCACCACCAGCAATTCGACCAACGTAAATCCTGCAACTCGACGCCGCATCGCTCGGCTCCTCACGTTCACGATATGCTTTCCTTACTCGAAATCCCCTCCCTTGCAGGGAGGGGCTAGGGGAGGGATTAACGACCGTAACTTCCCATCACGGTTTGGAGTTGTGTTGCGCGTTTTGAGTAACCCCTCACCCAACCTCACCCCGCGGGGGGAGGAGCTTAGACGCCGGGCTTGATTAATGAACTGAGTCCGAGCGTCGCCCGCGCCGGGCGACGCCGACCAAGCCCAAAAGGGCGCCGACGACGAGCGTAGCGCTCGCCGGTTCGGGAACGCCGATGGCCGCCAGCACGGCCGCCGGCGCGTTGTCCTTCCAGAGCGCGTAGTCGGACAGATCGATCTTGCCGTCGATGTTCAGATCGCCCATCAATCGCGTGACGCCGGTCGACAGAAAGAAGTTGCTTTTGATCAGCGTGTAGTCGGCAAGATTAGTAAAGCCATCCTCGTTGACGTCGCCCGGCCCGGGGGCCAGCGAGACGCCGCCGACGATCTGAATGGCGTTGATCGGAGCGCGGAAACCGTTGGGCGTCGTCAGCGTCGCGAGACTCGTGAGCGTGAAGGACGACCCGGTCAACCCGCGGAAGCGGAGGTGCGTGCCGTCGATCGACAAATCAGCGTCCGACCCTGGATCCTCGACGAACCCCGTCGGACTCCCCATCGTGCTTCCATATTTCAAGATGGAGGTGACGCCGTCATTGATCGTGTAGCCGCCGCCGCGATTGGCGTTGGAATCGCTGACAAAGTAGACGTAGACATCGTAGGCCGGGGTGCGGAGCGCCGACTCGAGATTGCTCACCGTGATCGAGATGCCGTTGTCGGCCGCATTGCCGGTATCGAGGTAGCCGGAAGTCAGGACTTTGTTGGGGCCTGCCGGGAAGGCGTTATTCCCCCCCGAACGCCAGGTGTTTGGACTCGTCCAGGTCACCGTCGCTCCGCTGGCGACCGGCGTTCCTGCGTTGTTGTAGAAAAGTCCGCCAACGTCGGCGCCGGCGGCGCCGAATAGATTGTTCCAGTTCGCCGCGGGGACGACGCCAGCGACGTCGGTCGGATTCAGCGAACTGGTCGCGGCGTCGGGATCGTCCGCAGCGAAGTTCAGGCCCAAGCTCTGAGCGGAGGCCGTTACGGGAATAATCCACGCCAAGGCGCCGACGATCGACAGAAGGTGCTTCGTATTCATGATTAGTTGAATTTTCCTGAGACTCGTCATGGCTGTCAGGATTGGCATTAAGTGTGTGATGAGGGATAAGAATCGCCGCTACCGGTTGACTAGCAGGCGGCTCGTCGCGCTTCGCGTTGTCGCACGCCGGCTGCCGCCAGTAGTGCCCCGCAGACGCTCAGCACTGCCGTCGAAGGTTCGGGGACTCCGACCAAAGCCGCCACGGCGGGAGGCGCCGCCGAGCGCCAGCGGCGGAAATCATTCAGGTCGACGTAGCTGTCGCCGTTGAGGTCGCCGTTGGTGAAAATTGCGACCGGCTTTTCGAGGTTCGTGCGGATGATGTTGTAGTCGGCAATGTTCACCACGCCGTTGTTGTCGACGTCGCCCGGCCCTCCGGGAGGGGCCGTGAGTTGAGCGACGAACGTCCGGTCGTACCCATGATTGGCCAGATTGCCGAGCGTGTTGTTGGTGAACGCCCGAGCCGGTCCCGCGCTGTTGAATCCCGTGCCGCCGGCATATGCCGCGTCGCCCTGCGTGGCGTCGATGCCGAAATAGCCGCCCGACGTGTAAATCTCGAAGGCATATTGTTGCGAGGCGTCCAGCGTCGCCGCGTCGAAGCCGGTGAACGCCAGGGAAACCCACTCAGTACCGATGGCCCCGGTGAGCGTCGGAATGCCAGTCACGGTCTTCAGCGGCGTCAACGTCGTGCCGGTGACCTGGCTGATGCGGACACCCCAGGTGACGCCGGCGGCGTCAATGACGCCGCCCGTGTCGCCGACCCCCTTCACCGAGAGCCCGGTCAGGGCGTAGAGATGCTTCGTCGCCGGGGCGGTGAACGTTTGGCCCACGGGGCCAGCGTTGTCGGTGTAGGCCTGCGAGTTGTAAGTTCCGCCGCCGGGCGTGGTTCCTCCCGGAATCTCGGCGTCGTCCAGCAACTGGGACTGATCATACGTCCCAAGCACCGGCTGGTTAGCGTCGTAGGTCAGGGTCACCGCACCATGAGCCCGCGGCGTGACGGCCAGGGCTGCGAGAGCGGCGGCGAAAACAGCAGAGGAGCGAATCATCTCTCTCATACCTCCGATAGTTGTGTATCAGTAAGCGAAAGCGCTGATGTCATCAGTGGAAGCGACATTGCGAGTGATTGGCGGTTAGGAAGCTCGCTGCTTGCGCCAAGCGACAAGCCCGACCGAAGCGAGTACGGCCAGCGTCGCCGCCGCCGGTTCCGGCACCGCCGCGGCGG
>JBGSMO010000026.1:0-2879 GCA_041740115.1 Pirellulales bacterium | reverse complement strand
AGATCGCTGCCGCCGGGGTATTTGCGTTTCAGTTGCTCGACAGCCCAGGAGTAGGCGCGGTCGAATCTGGGATCGTCGACTGGGACGAAATGCGTCTCGGTCTTCGCGTGGATGGTGCGCGGCGGCGTGTCGATGGGGATGATCGCTGGGGCGTCGTAGTGTTCCGTGCGGGTGGCGGCGGTCGATGCTCGTTGCTGGTTTCTGGATGCTCGATGGGAGGCGATGCGGCGGATCGCGCGGCGGGCGATCATTTGGGCGACCAGAGCACCCGCCCCTGCCCCGCCGAGTGGATCGAGCAGGAGCGTTGCGGCTGCGGGTGCAGCCGCGGCGAAAAGCTCGAGGAATCGGTTTCCGCCACTTGGAGGAGCAACATCTGTGTTGGGAGCCTCCGGGAAAACGATCGGCGGCATCGATGGCGGCGATGAAGGGGCTGGCGTCTCGACGGGGGGCGGCAGCATCGGCGTTGTCGGCTGATTGGGTGGCGAGACGCTGCGCCAGCCATTGGGGTCGGTGAGCGGGCAGAGGCCGCTCGGGCAATTTGGGGGAGCGACTGACGCGAATGGGTCCGGGGTCGGGGACGACCCGGCTCGCCACGGCTGTTGACCGAAGCAGCGGCGGAGGAAGTCTCGTAATGGCGTGATCGGCGCGAAATGGGTGGCCGTGGCGAGTTGCGATCCGTCAGACTGCGTCGTCGTCTCGCATCCCCAAACGACGCCGATGAGTCGGCCAGCTTCGTCGACGACGGGGCCGCCGGAATCGCCGGAGCGACAAGGTGTGGCGATAGTTGCATCGCGTTGCGGCCAGCCGGCGGGGACGCCGACGCCGATAGCCGAAGGACCGGCGCTCGTTGCGTATTGGCCGCTGCCGTAACCATGCCAAGCGGCCAGTTGTCCCTCCTGCCACTCACCCAGAGTAATCGGCGGCGGCAATGGGCCGCGGCACTCGACAATCACGAGCGCGAGGTCGACGCCCGTTTTGTCGATGAAGGTTTGCGTGATCTGGCCAGTGGCGCCGGTGGGGAGTTCGACGCGGCCGCCGATCGAGCCGTCGACGACGTGCGCGGCGGTGAGGATGGCGGCGGTCTGACCGCTGACCGAAATAACCGATCCGCTGCCGGCGAATTGCTCGCCTGTGGCACTGGTGACGTGGATCCGGCACCAGGCCTGCGCGCAGAGCGTGCGGGCGCCGCAGCCGATGGCGACTAGCGCGATGCCAAGGATGAGCAGCGACTTGGTCATTCATCGCCGCTCGCTATTGCGGGTGAAGGGACGGCGGCGCTTTCGACTGAGACGGATCTCGCGTCGTAGCGCTCGGCTCTCCTGCCAGGCAGACCAGAGCGCGACGATTAGGCGGCGGAGCGCGGACATGGTTTCTCATTCCAGCAGCGGGAGCCAAAGCAGCGAACCGCGGCCCACATGAGCCAGGCTTTCCAATAGGGGACGCCGTCGGCGAGCATGATCGTGCGGAACAGTTCGTCGATCGCGGAGCGGTTGGCGACCGGTTGGAAGTGATAGCCGGCGTCGTGGAAGAGCGCGGCGCGTTGATGGCGACCGTTGGGACCGAAGAGCCACAGCAGCGGACCAGGGACGCTGGCCAAATCCGAATGGAATCCCTTGGGGACTTCCATCGTGAACAGGCCGTTGGCGAAGCGGTGCTTGCAGGTGGTGATCCAGGGACTCCGGGCGTCAGTCTGCGGCGAAAACTTCGCGTGCATTTCAGCCGGGAAGAAGTGGATCGGCGGCGCGGGCTTATGCAACCGCGGAAACGAGCCGGTCGACCCGGCGGGCGAGCTCTTCGCGACTGGTTTCCGGGACGAGGTCATGGAGGGCTTCCATCAGTTTGGCGACAAACTCGGCGAGCTCGTCGTCGTTGATCGTGTGCTGTTTGCGGTCGTAGCGCTCCGGGGAGCGGCTCTTGAGATACCAGACGGCGGCGCGCCAGTTCTTGGGGTCTTGGACGGCGTTGTGGATGGTGCGGAGGTGATTGATCTCGGCGGTCGCTTCGGCGCGGCGGATGTCGCGGCCGAAAGTTTCGTCGCTCAGCATTTCCGCGGCGACGATTTCGGCAGTGAGTCCGGCGTAGTGGGCGGCCGTTTCGCGGTCGCCGCCGATGGTGACGGCGGCGGCGACCTGTTGTTTCTGCTGCGGGGTCACACTAGATCAGCGATTGCGGTCCGCCGAGGTTGACGGTGCCGACGATGCGGACGAGGACCGATGTTTCGGACGCCGTCGCTTTGTCGGCGCGGCCGATCGCCAGATTGGCGGTGGCCACTGATGCGACGACTTGGTTGGTGAGCTCGGTCCCGGTCCCTTCCTCGTCGACGCCAATGAAGGCGCCGAGAGCGAGCGACGCGGTCAAGCAATCGAATTCGAACACGCCAGTCGTGGCGACGCGGATGGGAGCCGTGTCTCCGGAGCGACTTTGCTGCATCGCGACGCCGATGAAGACATCGTGAAACGCCTCTTGATTGCCTGCTTCGGTGCCGGTGTCGGCGAGTTCGCTGGCCGGCAATGCGGCGCCGCCGGAGAGCATCACCAAATCGCCGATTTCGATGACGGTGCTGCTGCCGACCGGGACCAGTACCGGGTTGGTGTCGCCGTAGCGCCAGCGCATTTTGTTGGACATGCTCGTGATCCTCGGCGATCGCCGGCGGCGGCGAAGTCAGTTTGTGGGCTTACGGGTCAAAAGGTGAAAATGTGAAACCGGCTTTCACAAGTCGCTAGAAGACGGGCGCTTTGTTACGGCCGTCGTTCTTTTTCGGGACGTCGGGCTTTGGTTCTGGCGCTGGGGCCGTCGGGGCGGAGGCCGGCGGCGCTTGCTCGATAACTGCAGCTGGCTCAGGCGCAGCGGGCTCGGACGTCGCCGGCGGAGGCTGCGGC
>JBGSMO010000014.1:0-3440 GCA_041740115.1 Pirellulales bacterium | reverse complement strand
ACCGGCACGATGCTCACCCCGCCCCCAGCGACGCCCGGCTTCATGCGTTCCCTTGGCCGCTACGGGCCCGTCCCCGCCGCCACGCCGGGCGTCGAGTCTTCTCACTCGCTGATCTGGGACTCGATGCCGACGCCCGCGCAGCTCGATGGCGCCGTCGTGCAGCCTCACCCGCATGTCCACGATCCGTGCGGCGACGAAGCGCCGTTTACCTCGATCGATTTCTCGCCCGATCCGCAACTCGATTCGTACTGTTGGGACGGGCAGACCGAGCTCGGCGTCTACGGCGGCAAGCATCTCAACCGCACGCAGTATCCGTGGATCGAAGCGTTCACGCCGCTGTACGGCAACGGCGCCTGGCCGCCGTCGTTCACGTTCATGGGGCCGACGAACCTCGTGCGGCCGAAGCTCTACCTCTACGGCGACTTCCGTACGGCCGTGGCAAGCAATAACAACACCGGCAACTCGCAGGCGATTTGGGCGAACCGGCTGAACCTCGACCTCGACTTCCCGATCACCGCCACCGAGCGGTTCCACATGTTCTTCGGCCCGCTCGACCAGGGGCAGAATTTCACCAGCGTCGTCGTCGACGAAAGCCAGATGGAAGTCGAAGACAACTTCGACGGCTGGGACCAGAACACCGACACGATGTATTTTGAAGGCGACCTCGGCTACCTCATCGGCGGCGCGCGGGGAACCGACGCGCCGTTCGATCTGCCGTTCGCCGCCGGCCTCATCCCGATGGTCCTGCAGAACGGCATCTGGCTGGAAGACGCCTTCCTCGGCGCCGCGGCGACGATCCCGGCGAAGAACTCGCCCGGGCTCGACATCTCGAATTTCGACACGACGTTCTTCGCGGGTTTCAAAGAACTGACGACCGACGCCTTCAGCGTCGATTCGGACGACGCCCAATTCTTCGGCGTCACGACATTCATCGAACGCCGCGGCGGCTACTTTGAAATTGGGGGCGCCTATGTCGACGACCCCGCAAACCTGGGGCTCGACTACTTCAATCTCGGCGCGTCGTACACGCGACGCTACGCCAACTTGCTGTCAAACTCGGTCCGCGTGATTGCCAACGCCGGCCAAGATGTGCCGCAGGACCAACGGACCGCCGACGGCGTGCTGCTGCTGATGGAAAACAGCTTCCTGACGCCGCTGCCCTACAACGTGATTCCCTACGCGAACTTCTTCGCCGGTTTCGATCGGCCGCAACCGCTGGGCCGCTTGCAAGGACCGCTGAAGAACACCGGCATCAACTTTGAGAGCGACCTGCTCACTGGTTATCCGTTCCTCGACGACTCGGGCAACGACACCTACGGCGGCGCGTTCGGCGTCGACCTGTTAGGCGGGCAGTTCGATCGCCAGTTCATCGTCGAGACCGCCGTGCTGCAGGCGTTCGGCGATCCGGTCGGTCGTATCGCGCCGGGCGATCAGTATGCGCTCGGCGTCCGCTACCAGGTACGGCTCGGCAATGCGTGGATTCTACGCGCCGATGCGATGCACGGGTGGTTGGAGAATACGAACGATATTGATGGAGCTCGTTTGGAGTTGCGGCATAAGTTCTAGCCGCGCATCACCGATTGTCGTCGCAACTTTAGCCCCGGGCTCCGCCCGGGGGTAGCACCACGCGTGACGATGTCTACCGGAATGGAGACCTACCCCCGGGCAGAGCCCGGGGCTGCAATCGCGGCTACTTGTGATATCGATGGCACTGCGTGCAACTGTCGCCGGCGGCCGCTAACGTATGGCAGGCGGCGCAGGTGGCTTTCTGAAGCGGCGCAAAGCCCGACGTGAAGCGGTGCGGATCGCGCTCCGCGTAGCTTGCCATCATCTCGGCGCCGACGGCGAACTGGTGGCAGTTCGCACAGTCGCCCGCATTGGGCTGCACGATGTGGGGCGCGTGATTGAACCGCGTGAAGCCGCGCGGCTCGCGCTCCACGTCGAGCGGCCCCCACTGGATGACGAACTTGCCGTCGATCCGATCAACGCTGTGGCAACTGCCGCACTGTCCCGGCGCCGTCGGCTTCAGCGCTTGCTGCAGCAGCGGTTCGATTAGCTTGGCGTTCGGTCCGCTGGCGCCCTCGGCCAGCACATCGAGCCATGCCCGCAACCAAGGGTCGGCGTGACCGGTCGGGTGATAGCGAAGCGTGAGGAGGGCCGGATCGTGCCTCCAGTCGCCGGGCCCGGGCCGCAGACGGCGACGACGCTCGGCGACATCGCTAGGAATAGTTGACGGTTTGCCGTCGAGCGACTCGTCCCGAAACGCACCGATCGTTTCCGTCGGAAGTTGTGCCGAGAGTCGCGCCAACTCCTCCGCCGGCGGTTCTCGACCCAGCAACGTCTTCAGTCGAGCGGCCAGCGCCGGTTCTCCTTGGTCCGCGAGTTCGTTGACGATCGCGCGCAGCGACTCGGCCGTTTGCGCCGCCGCGCGGAGCTGCGTGGCGTCCTCGATATCAACGTCGTAGAGATCGAAATCGGGCCCCAAGACGCCGAGGGCTGCCGCGCCATCAGCGTCGGCTTGCATTAGCAGCTTGGCGACGACCGACGGGGCGCCTTCGAAATCGCCCGTCGCCGCCTCGGGCCAAGGGGCAAGCTGGATGTCGTGGTCGGCGAGCGTTTCGACGTCGACCGTCGGCAGCGAGAGGAACGTCACGCCGTCGGCGAGGCTCGTCGCGATCGACTTGTCGTGGCAGGCAGCGCAGCTCTCAGCGAAACTCGCGGTAAGTTGCCGCTGCCCCGTGGAATCGGCCTGATGGCAAAAAGCGCAAGAGAACTGTTGCTTCTGTTCCGGGAAATGCTTGAGTTGATGGGCCGCGTGATCGAAGGCGATCTGCGTGCGCCGCAAATAGGGCCAACCGCCGAACTCGGGATGGCCGTCGGCGAAGCTCGCAAACTCCTGCCGATGGCACGCCTGGCAAGCGACGTTGCTCACCGCGGCAAGATCTTGCATTCGCCCCTGATGCTCGCGATGGCACGCGGAGCAAGCAATCGGCTCGCTCGGATTGCGCCGCCTCCCATCCCAGCGAGCCGGGGCGTCCCCGCCCCCGGCGCCCTCTCCAGCGCCGACTCGTTCTCGTCGCAACGTCGTCAACTCCTCCAACGAAGCCAACTGAACGCCATGCGCCGAGAGCGCCAACTCCTGCCCAATCGCGTCGCGATGGCACTCCAAGCAGAGCAACGACTGCGTCGGCGACAACTCCCCGCCGCCGAACGAATGTTCCCACCACGTGCCGATCGCCGCGAGCCCCGCCGCATGGCACTGGGCGCACCGCTGCGTCGCGTTCTTCCCTTCGAGCAACTGGGCGTGATGCGCCGACAACGGCCCCGGCGCGAGAAACTCGTTCCGCCATGAGCCGCTCAGCGCCATCACCAGCGCGCCGAGCGCCGCGATCGCGATGCCGAAGACGAATCGCCCCCGCCGCACGCGGAGCGATCGAACC
>JBGSMO010000013.1:0-13734 GCA_041740115.1 Pirellulales bacterium | reverse complement strand
GCCGCCCGAACCGCTCGGATCCTTGCGCTTGCCGCTGTCGCCCACCGCGATGCCGCGATCGGCGAGCCACTCGGTCAGCCGCTCCGCCACCTCGCCGGCCGTCTGGTAGCGCTCGTCGGCGCGCTTGGCCATCATCCGCGTGCAGATGTTGACGAGCACCGACGGCGCGTCGGGGCGCTCTTTGAAAATGCTCGGCGCCTGCTCGACCTGATGCTTCAGCAGCCGCTCCGAAATCGTCCCTTCCGGAAACGGCGGGTGGCCGACCAGCAGGAAGTAGAGCGTGCAGCCCAGACTGTAGATGTCGGCCCGGGCGTCGGCCTTGTGACTGTTGAGCGCCTGCTCTGGCGCCAGGTAATCGGCCGTGCCAAGGACATTCTCGTTGTTCTCCAGCGTGAGCGACGCCTCGTCGTCGATCAGCCGCGCCAGGCCCATGTCGAGGAGTTTCACCACTTCATGCTTGGTGACCATGCAGTTGGCGGGCTTGATGTCGCGATGCACGAGCCCCATCGCGTGGGCGTGGGCAATGCCCCGCGCCACTTGGGCGATGTAGTCGGCCGCCCGCTCATAACCGAGCGGTCCCTCTTCTTTTACCAGCACATGGAGGTCGCGGCCGTCGACGAACTCCATGACGATGTAGTGCGTCTTGCCGTCGTTATCGATGTCGTAGACCCGGACGATGTTCGGATCGTCAAGCTTCGCCGCCGCGCGGGCCTCGGTGCGGAAGCGTTCGAGGTAGGTCGAGTCTTCCACTCGGTTCGATGGAAGGACCTTGATCGCCACCTTCCGTTTCATGAGCATGTGCTCGGCGAGGTAGACCTGGCTCATCCCCCCTTTGCCGAGGTGGCGCAGCAGCTTGTACTTGCCGAGCATGAAGCCTTTGTGCTTGCCGGCCAGCAGCTTTTCGGATTGCCACTCGGTGAGGGTCCCCGCCTCGATCATCGCCTCCGCAATCGGCTCGGCTTCCTCAGGAAGCCGATGCTTGTTCTTCGCCGCGACGGCGCCGAGAAACTTAGTCAACTGGTCTTCTTCCACCAGTTGGCTGCGCCGGAGCAGGTCGAGGAATTCGTTAGCCGTCATGCGATCGAGCAGCGGTGAGAGCTCGTGGGGCGGGAGCAAGCGGGCCGGGCGGGCTTGCACGGAGCGTGCCGAACCGTTGGCCTCGGAGCGGGATCGCCGCTGGCGCCTTTCGAGCGAGATAAGTTGACTCTGTCTCTGTCCATAGCGACTCCCTCGTGCTTAGCACGCTTGGATCGGGGTCCGCACGCTCGTTGCCGCCTCACTTGCAACGGTTGGCTGACGCTGGCTCCGCCTGGGTGGTCGCCTCAACTCCCATCATAGCATGAGGTTATTGCAATGACCAGCAACGGCGGCCGGCATCGCGGGAGGCCGCGAAGGCTCCTATTCGCGCAACGGACGTTGGAAAGGCGAAGAATGGGACGCGGATTTTCGCGGATTAGGCGGATTGTCGCGGATTGATTGAGCTTTGTCTCCGCGAAAACTCGCGTCCCACTGCCTTGGCTGCCAACTCTGCCATGTCTGCCAACTCTGCCATGTCTGCCAATGGTATTTGGCAGACATGGACGCTGTCGATTTGGGCGACAGTTTGCTAGGCGGCCAAGGCGGCCATGTTGGCCAACAGCTTTTTGTTGGCCGCCTCGCGAATCCGTTCGTGATTGCGTACCGGCAGACGGCTGGCGTCGAGTCTCGGCGCGGCGCATGGTTGCGCTGTCGGCCGCTGGGCGACGTGGTTGAAGGTTGAGATGTCAAAGAGCGTAGGCGGCGTGAAGGGGAGCAGACGTGTGTGTCGCGGTGGCCCTTTGTCGCGTGTCGCATTCTGTCGCCCGAGCGGTTTTTGGCGACAGATGTCGTAATTCATTGTGCAGTCGCTACTTACATAACTTGCGAGAGGCGACAGGCTGGCGTCGTCGGGCGTTGGTCGAGCAATGATGTTCCTTTCGTGGCGCCTGACGGCTGGAGAGGGCGTCGAGCGCCGCTAGTTTTGTCGTGACAGCCTTCTTGTCGCGTGTCGCGTTATGTCGCCTCATGCGTTTTTCGCGACAGGGTTCTTAAGTTGATTTCTCCCTTGGGGTTGCGGTTGGCGTCGGGGCGACATTTGTCGCGTTGGGGTTTTTGTCGTCTTGATCGTTGTTTGTTGTTAAGACGGGGCGAGCCTTCTTTCTTGGGCGCCGGGGCTTTTGCGTGCGGTGGAACAAGGGAAACGAACGGCGAGCGCTAGCCGCGCAGCATGAAGGATCTCCCCCTGCGGCGAGCGCTGGCGATTTTTTTGCAGTGAAATGGACTATTGTTCACTATAGCGATGTGGGTGGCCAATTTCAACTGAGAAGGCTCTCCCTTTTTTAACTGCCCTAGGCGCGGATGGCCTCGGTTCTCCGAACCGAGGGCGCAGCCAAGAAGCGTCAGCCGACGACCTATCGTCACAGAAGCTTCCCGCGGCTGCGCCGCCCATGTTTAAGAACATGGGCCACCCCGCGCCCGCCGAGCAGGATCTCATCTCAACGTGCCGTGGACGCCGCGATTGCGGTTTCTCGCAGCCGCTCAACATTGCGACTTGGCGGCTCTCCAAAATGCCGCTTATACTCTCGACTGAACTGCGACGCATCGTCGTAGCCGACCCGCAGCCCGGCTTGCGACGCATCGAGATTCTCATTGAGCATGAGGCGTCTCGCTTCTTGGAGCCGCAGCTGTTTTTGAAATTGCAGCGGGCTCAACGCAGTCGCCGCTTTGAAGTGCGCGTGGAAGCCAGAGACGCTCATGTCCAGGACCTGGGCGATTTCCTCGATGCGGAGCGGCTGGTTGAAGTTATTGCGAATGGTTTCAATCGCTCGCGTCATGCGGTGAGCTTGCCCTCCGAACTTTGCCAGATGGCGAAGTCGTGCTCCCTGTGCGCCAATCAGAAGACGGTAGACGATCTCGCGAGTGACAAGGGGAGCGAGCACCCGGTATTCGTTGGGAGAATGGGCCAGCCGAATGAGGCGCGTGGAGGCGTCCAAGAGCTCCACATCGAGCGGGCTCACGTCGACGGCCGCCACGTTAGCGTCGCCGTTTTGAAGAACGTCTCCCGATTCGACCATCATCGAGGTGACGACCGACGCATCGAGCACGAGTCGGAAACTTAGGTACGGGCGCTCCGGCGAAGCTTCTATCACGGTTCCCGAAATGGGCAACGGCATCGTGGTGAGTAGATATCGCGCCGCGTCGTAACGATATTCGGTCGGGCCAACGAGGATGCTTTTCGCGCCTTGTGCCACGACGCAGAACGAGGGAGGCAGCGAAGCGTAGAACGGTCCAATAGGGTGTGAAAGTCTCGCTAAGTGTAACCCGGGCTGGATTTCAATCGATCCATCATGCGGTAGCCCACGAGCGATCGCCGCCGGAAGGAGATCTTGCTCTTGACCGTGGGACGCTTTCTCGTCGATTGATGGTCGGCTCATCATTTGCATCCTAGAAAGGTCTGCAGGCTTATCTAGTAGAACTTGCTGAGTTTGGAGGATCGTCCAAGAAACTTCGAGAATTGTCATAACAAGTTTTGGGCTGACTGCCGTATTATTCGGCAACGGAGGGATCCAGACCAGGATTCGGGCTGGCTTCAGCGGAGTTTTCTCCATCCGGCCCCGGCACGATTAAGATGCCGCCTAAAGAAATAAAACAGTCGTCACTCAGTTGCTCATCTCGTTGAAGGAACTTTTCCTGATGAATCGTTTTACTTACTTGGTTGCTTTTGCCTTCGTTGCCACAGATTCGTTTGCGGCTGCACCGACACCGCACGATTGGCCTCAGTGGCAGGGACGCCATCGCGACGGCATTTCCAGCGAGACAGGACTACTCCAAGAATGGCCTGCTGCGGGCCCGCCGCTCGCATGGAGGGTCGATGGACTCGGCGGCGGCGACAGTGCGCCCTCGATTGCTGAAGGACGAATCTTTGGCATGAGCAATCGAGGCGATGAGGAAGTCGTCTGGGCACTGTCTGAGTCGGACGGCAAGGAACTTTGGGTGCGGCCGCTAGGGCCTGCTTTCGAGCAGCAATTTCACCAATCCAAAGAAGGGCCTGGATGCACGCCCACCGTGGACGGCGATCATCTGTATGTCTTGGGGATGAGCGGCGCTCTCGCATGCTTGCGGGTCGCGGACGGCGAGATTGTTTGGCAACGCAATCTCAAGGATGACTTCGGCGGCGTGGCGCCGATGTGGAACTTTCGCGAGTCGCCGCTGGTGGACGGCGACAAGCTGATTTGCACGCCAGGCGCCGAAGACGCAACGCTCGTCGCCCTCGACAAAATGACGGGCGAGATCGTCTGGAAGAGCAAGCCGCCAGAAGCGTCTAGCGCGCCCGCACAAGCCGAGGGCGATCGAGAAGTTCCCCGAGGTCCTGATCGGCCTCGCGCCGGCGGTCAGCCAGGCGGGGGCCCCGAACGGGGCGACGCTGGCGCTGCGACGACGGTATCGGGAACGAAAGATCCTCGTCTGTTCGCCAGCGAGCATTGGGGGATGACCGCTTTTTCCCATAAAGTCCCCAACGGAAAATACGTTGCAAAGCTCTACTTTGCAGAGACGTTCGACGGGATTACGAAAGAAGGCCAGCGAGTTTTCTCGTTCAACGTCGAGGGAAAAGAGATTAAGGATTTCGACGTTTGGGAGAAAGCAGGCGGACTTCGGCAGGCTTATATCGAAACGGTTCCCGTGGAAGTGACTGACGGTGAGTTCCGCATCGAGTTCACCGCTCAGGTCGAAAACCCGGCGATCAAAGCGATCGAACTGATTCCTGAGGCAGCATCCGACGCCGTCCCGACGATACGGATCAATGCCGGCGCGACGGAGCCGTTTACGGACTCCAACGGCCAAGTCTGGCAACCCGATACAGGTTTTGAGGGGGGCTCGCAAAACTCCGGCTTCGGCGGATTTGCGGGCGGAGGGCCGCGCGGACGTTTTGGCGGCGGCGGTCGTCCCGGCGGGTTTGGCGGTTTCAGCCAAACTGGCGCGGCGTACTCGTCGCCGATTGCGATCGATTTTGGGGGAAAGCGTCAGTATGTGCAGCTAACCGCCAAGGCTCTGATCGGCGTCAATGCGGCCGACGGCACTGTGCTGTGGGAATACCCCAAGCCCGCGAATCGGATGGGCATCAACTGCACCACGCCCCTCTACCACGACGGGATCGTCTTCGCGTCCTCCGCGTATGGCGCTGGCGGCGGAGCGGCGAAGTTGAGCGCCACGCCTGACGGCGGCATCGAGGCGACTGAGCTGTACTTCACCAATCGCATGCAGAACCACCACGGCGGGATCATTCTTCTCGATAGCTGCCTCTATGGGGCGAATGGCGGCAACGGCGGCGGCAATCTCATCTGCATCGACTTCGAAACAGGCGAAGTTCTCTGGGACGAGCGACGCGGCAAGCAGCGTATTCCGAAAGGAGCCATTACTTTCGCCGACGGTCGACTGTACTACCGCACCGAAGAGGGAACGATGCTGCTGATCGAACCAAGCCGCGAGAAGTACATCGAACGGGGCCGCTTCGAGCAGCCAGACCGCACCGACGTTCCAGCATGGGCTCACCCGGTGATTGCGAACGGCAAACTGTACGTGCGCGATCAGGATGTGCTGTTCTGCTACGACGTCAAGGCGAAGCAGTAGCGAGCGACGCTCGCCAATGGTGAAATGGAGGGCTCGGGGCGAACCGGAGGACCGCGGGGATGAACCCCGCGGCTCGCTTGTTTGAGCTCGCTTGTTTGTCTAGTTTGAGCTCGTTTCTTTCAGCTGGATGCGGTTCCCTGGCGACTGAATTCGCTGGTTGGAAAGTAGGATGACGGCGCGCTTTCCGTCGGTGAAGTAGGGATCGCCGGTCAAATTGCGGCGGGGTGATGCGGCTAGGCAACTGCCGACGCCGTCGACGTAGCTGGTGGCGTCGACCCGGCCGGCTTGCGTGAGATCTTCGATGACGTAGTCGCGCGCCTCGTCGACGTCGGGATCGACGCGGTGCGTCGTCAGATTCCAAGTCTTGTAGGTAAAACGAACGCCGATATCTCTGCTGACTTGGCCCAGCCAGACGCTCTTCCCTTCGTACAGCAGCGGCGTGAGCCAGAGTCGCAAATGGAGGCGCTCGTTGATCGACTTTCTGCTGCGCTGCAACGCGATGTCTTGGCTGCGGCCAAAAAGATAGAGCGCGCTGACTGGGGAGTAGCGGTAATGACTGCTCAGCAGAAATGATTTGACGGTCTTCCAGCAGGTGGCGGGCGTAATCACTTCGCTCTCGTCCCACCTAGCCACGAACGCGCTGAGCATCGCGTCGAAATCGCCGATGACGACCAGGTTGAGCGGGTCGCCGGGGCGCGACTGCTTGGCATTGGTAGTCGCGGCGGGCATTTCCGCCAAATGCCGCGCCAAGGAGGCGACGTCGCAATGGATTAGTGAAGCGGGACGGAGCAAATCGCTGAAGTCGCGCCTCAGAAAATCAACGGCAATGCCGGGGACCGGAATGGAAAAAACAAAGTCGGCGTCGAGGCGGTCGCTTTCGTCGAGCATGCCGTCGCTGCCCAGGAGATCGCTTTCCGCGTGCAGCGAGATGGGGACGACCTTCGTTCCCGCGTCGATCGTGGTGAAGACAAAACCTGCGGAGACGCCGCCGGGCGGAATGGGCCGCAAATGGAAGGCATGTTCGCTGAAGAACTCGTCCATGCGACGGTTCGCGCGATAGGCCGTGATCAGCTTCAGCGGTATCAGGGCGAGCAGCGGCAGGAAGATCCAGCCAATCAAGCCGAACGCCGAGAGTCGCTTCACGAACGAAAAGTGGCATCTGCCGGCGGCCTCGCGCGGCGTGTAGTAGTTCGGATCAATGTGAACGAGCGGCAAGCGGAGCAGCGATTGAGAACGATTGACGACGCGCAGGTAGACAGGTTGGATGCCGCGTCGCGCCAACGAGACGCCGAAGTATTTGGCGCTCTCCGCGGCGTCGAGCACGCTCACCGTGACCTCGGCGTCTGCGCTCTCTTGCGTTTGAGCCCGCGTCAAATAGGTACGGAGCGCCGGGTCGGGGGCGTAATGTGTGGTGAGGAGGCGCCAGGGAAGTCGTGTTGGTGGAGTGGTCACCGGGTCATTCTGGCCACGGTCTTGCGGAAGGTCTAGATCGCTTCCAAGGAGCGGTCGGCGGGCGATGAAGAAGGCGCGAGCCGTGCGCGGGCGCCTACTCGACTAGGCGGCGCGTCGTCTCGTGACGGTAGTCGAACATGCGTTCGAGCTTGCGGCGGACGAGGCCGGCGCCGAGGTAGCGGCCGATGAGGCCGAGGGGGAGCTCGTACTCGACCTCGTCGCGGAGGAGCGTGCCGCCCTCGCCATCGTCGAGCATGTGGTGGCGATGGAGCCAGTAGGCGAAGGGGCCGGAGGCCTGGCGGTCGGCGAAGAGATGGGGCGGGGCGTATTCGGTGTGGATGGCGATCCACTCGACGGGGATGGGGCCGACCTTGCCGCGGAGCACGACGCGGCTACCGACGGCGAGCGAGCCAGGGGACTCGACGACGCGCATCGATTCCCACGGCGGGATGAGCTGCGTGAGGGCGGCGGGGCTTTCGTGGAAGGCAAAGACCGCGGCTGGCGGGGCGTTGATGCGCGATTCTTTCACGAAGCGAAGGGGCGGCCTGCGCCGGCGCGGAGTGGGGCTGTCGTCGGCGGTGGAGTTGTCGGTCATGAGAGGTTGGCGCTAGGTTCAGGCATGGAATTGGATGGGCATTTTTTGGGGGGCGAACATGGTTGTCGCGTTTTCGGTTGCCGGCGGGCGGGGTCTTGCCTCATGCTGTAGTAGACCGCAAGAGGCCCGGGAGATTAACCATGACCACGAAGACCATGAGCAACGCCGCTAAGTCCCAGGCTACGACGACGTTCGACGAGCAGTATGACGCAATTTGCCGGCGCGATCCGGAATATATCGGCATCTTTCTGACGGCGGTGAAGACGACCGGCATTTTTTGTCGGCCGACTTGCACGGCTCGGACGCCGAAGCGGGAGAACGTCGAGTTCTTCGGCACGGCGCAGGAGGCGATTCAGCACGGCTATCGCCCCTGCAAGGTTTGCAAGCCGATGGAGCCGCCGAGCGAAACGCCGGGGTTCATCCAGGCGCTGATCGAGGAACTGCAGGCCGATCCGGGGCTGCGGTTTCGCGCCGGCGATCTGCGATCGCGCGGGATCGAGCCAGCGACCGTGCGGCGGTGGTTCTTGCGGCATCACCGGATGACCTTCAACGCCTACCAGCGGATGTTGCGGCTGAACCGGGCGTATCAGGAACTGTCGACAGGCAAACTGGTGGCGGCGACGGCGTTTGATGCGGGTTACGAATCGCTGAGTGGATTTGCCGAGGGGTTTCGCAGTACGTTCGGCGCGGCGCCGTCGCAGGCGGGCGAGACGGCGGTGATTCACTTGGCACGGTTCTCGACGCCGATCGGGCCGATGGTGGCGTGCGCGACCGACGCCGGCGTTTGTTTGTGCGAGTTCACGGATCGGCGGATGCTGGAGACGGAGTTTGCCGATTTGCGAAAGCGGCTATGTGCCGTCATCTTGCCGGCGCACGGCAACGCTCACTTGGGGCAACTCGAAGTGGAGTTGCGTGAGTATTTCGACGGCGTCAGGAAAGCGTTTGACGTGCCGCTCGACACGCCGACGACGCCGTTTCGCCAACGGGTTTGGGACGAACTACTGACGATTCCGTATGGCGAGACGCGCAGCTATGCCGAGCAGGCGCAGCGGATCGGCAAGCCGACGGCGGTGCGGGCGGTGGCTTCGGCGAATGGGCAGAATCGGGTGGCGATCGTGATTCCGTGCCATCGGGTGATTGGGGCCGACGGAAGCTTGACCGGCTACGCCGGCGGGTTGGCACGTAAGCAGTGGCTGCTGGATCACGAGAAGCGGCATGCAGGTAAAGATTAATCGCCAAGGACGCAAGAGCGCCAAGGAAATGCGGGAGGGTTGAACCACGGCGGCACGGCGAGCACGGCGAGGAAAATGACGAATGACGAATGAGGAGAAGGCGTGTCACTTGGCGTTCATGACTTCTCATTCGTCGTGTCCGTTGTGTCGTCGTGGTTCAGTTCATTTACTCGCGCGGCAACGCGTCGACGGCCGGTTTCACCAGGCGCGGGTCGAAGTAGTTCACTTCCATGCCGGCGTCGATCACCAGGCGTTGGGCGTTCATGCCGCTTGAGCGGGGGCTGAGGAGGAACGCGACGGCGTTCGCGACTTCTTCGGTTGCCACTGCCCTGCCCCGCAGCGTCGCGCGCTCGGCGTAGAGGTAGGAATCGACGTAACCGGGGATGCCGGCGGAGGCGCTCGTCTTCAGCAGGCCTGGGGCGACGGCGTTGAAGCGCACCTCCGAGAACTGGCTGAACGACTTCGCGAGGAAGGCGAGGCTGGAGTCGAGCGCCGCCTTCACCGGTGCCATGAAGCCGTAGTTTTCGCTCGCCATACGGGTGGTGCTGATCGAGATCGTCACCACCGACGCGTCGCGGGCGAGTTGGTCTTTCAGCGCATTGGCGACGGCGATCAGCGAGAAGCAGCTGACGTCGAACGTGCGGAGGAGTTGCTCGCGCGACGTTTCGTGGAAGGGACGCATGCCGCGCTCGTCGTACGCGGCGAAGGCGATCGAGTGGACGACGCCGTGCAGGACATTGAAGTCGGCGGCGAGTTGCGCCGCGAGGCGGTCGATATGGTCTTGGTGTTCGACGTCGCAGACGTAGATCGGGGCGTCGCCGATGAGCTTGGCGACGGAGGCTTGGCGCTCGGGCGAGCGGACGACGTAGACGACCTCGGCGCCCGCTTCGCGCAGCACCTGGCCGACATGGTAGGCGACGCTCTTGCGATTGGCGACGCCGAAGAGGGCAATGCGGCGGTTGGCGAGTTGGAGGAAGTCTGGCATTTCTTGGTTCTGCATAGTGAATCGATTGGCGATGCTAATTTAACCGCCAAGGACGCCAAGGACGCCAAGGGGAAGAGGGATTTACCACGACGGCACGACGAGCACGACGAAGAAAAAGGCATTTGCTTCTCGTCGTGTCCGTTGTGTCGTCGTGGTTCAATTAGTTTGTCATGTATTTCCTTGGCGCTCTTGGCGTCCTTGGCGGTTCAATTCTTAGGCGCTAAAGTACACGCGAAGTCGAGTCGACAAGCGACTTTACTGCCTACTGTCACCTTCGCCGTCATGAAGAATGCCGTCGAGAGGCGTTCGGTCAGTTCGACTTCGATCTCAACCGTGTCGCCCGGTAGGACCATTTTTTTGAACTGGACGTTGTTGGCGCGGGTGGCGACCGGGACGCGGTCGTCGGCGCCCTCGACCAGCTTCGAGAGCAGCACGGCGCCAGCTTGCATCGAGGCTTCGCAAAGGATCACGCCAGGGGTGATCGGGTAGTCGGGGTAGTGGCCGGCGTACCAGAACTCGTCGCCGCTGAAGGTCTTGCGGCAGATGATGCGCGAGTCGCTCTGCTCGACGATCTCGTCGATGAGCAGGAATGGCTCGCGGTGTGGAATGGCGGCTTTGATTTGTTCGAGAGACATCGGAGAGGCGTCTCTCGCAGAGGCGCAGAGGCGCAGAGGAATTTAATGAGAGAAAGATTAACAATCATCTCGCTCTCATTGTTTTCTCTGCGCCTCTGCGCCTCTGCGAGATACTTCCTTATGAGGATGAAGAACTAGAGGAATGTTGCGCCATCAAACAAGTATCAACTTCATTCGCCACGATCACGCCGTAGTTCATCGCGCCGAGCCAGCCGCTCATGATGATGCCGACGCTGCCGGCGTGGAATAGGCCAGTGATTTGTTGCGGGATGGCGCGGCTCACGGCGAGGCCTTCGAACTTCGTGCCGAAACTCGCCCCCGCGATGTGCTGCGTGTAGTGCTTGAACGTCCGCGGCGTCGAGGCTTCGACGTGGTCGACCCGCTCGCGGATGTTCGGCACGTACTTGTCGAGGGCGTCGAGCGTCGTTTCGCAGAGGTCTTGCTTGCTCGCTTCGTATTCGGCCTCGGGGAGGTCGGCCCAATCTTCGTAGCGGGCGTTCGTGCTGGAGACGATCAGGCAGCGCGGGCGGCCCTGCGGCCGGGTTCGCGGATAATAGAACGAAAACGTGCGGCTGGTGATGTCGCGGCTGAGCAGCAGGTCGGTCTGAAACACCGGCGCGGTGCTGCTGAAGAGCAAGTCGCCGGTCGATTCGTCGATTGTCTCGTCGGGCTTGAGAGCCATGTAGACTTGCGTGCTGGAGTTGTTGAGCCGGACGGAGCGGGCGTCGTCGACGAAGTTTTTGTCAAAATGCTCTTCGCCGACGAGATTGAAAATCGTCTGCTTGAGGTTGGCGTTGGACATGACGGCGCCGCAGGTGATCGTCTTGCCGTTGACGGTCACCGAGCGGACGCGACCGCCGCTGCAGTCGATGTGTTCGACGTTGCAATTGATGCGGATGTCGACGCCGCTCTTTTTCAGTTCCTCTTCCATGAGGTGAATCAAGCGGTCGGTGCCCCCCTCGAAGGTGAAGACTCCTTTCGACATAAAGTTCGAGAAGACAATGCCGTAGCTGATCGCCGGGTCTTCGAGCGTGCTGCCGTTGGCGTAGGTGATCGGTTCCATCAGCAGGCGGATCACGTCCTCGCGGCCGGGGAAGAAGCGATCGAACAGCTCGCGCGTCGTCGTCTGCTGGTCGTCGTAAAAGTTCATCCCGCGGGCGGTGTCGAAAAAGCCTTGCACCGCTTCGGGGGCGACCTTGAACTCTTCGATGAGGAGCTTCGTGAAGTCCTCGCGGTTGAACGTCGTGGTGAGCGAGAACATCGGGTTATCGAACCGAATGCCGGTGAGTTGCACGATGCTGTCGGCGACTTCCTGCGACCAGTAGCGACGGCAGCTTTTGATCATGCCGACGGGGAAACCATGCAGCGAGATGTCGAAGATGTGGCCGCCTGGGCGTTTGAACCAGGTGGCCATGCCGCCGAGCTTGTAGTGCTGTTCGAGCAATAGCACGGAGCGGCCGGCGCGGGCCAGGACGTTGGCGGCGGTGAGGCCGGCGAGACCGGCGCCGATGACGACGACGTCGTAGTGAGAGCGGGCGTCTTTGAGGAAATCTTTGGGCATGTTGCAGGGCGATATCTTGGAGTCGCGATTCTGGAAAGACGCGACATGGCAGCAGTCGATTGGCGGATGCGAACCATGTATGCTAGCGCATCGGGCGAGGGGCGTAAACCGGCGGCGCGGCGGGGCGCATTTTGGCGTGAATCGCAGGGCTTTCCACACTAACCGAGGTTTCAAATGGGGCATCGCATAGCCGCCTTGATGGCATTCTCCCTGTTGACGACGCCGGCGCTTGGCGCACCCACGGATTCCTCCTCCTCGCCGCTGCTGCAGTTGCAAGCCTACTTGGCCAAAGAGCCCGCCCAACGGGGAGAGATCGCTGCGCAACCTTTCGCGAAGGCCCCGCTCACGCGCGCCGACGCCGAGGCTGCACGCAAGCTACTCATCGCCGATTGGCGTCGGCGGCTGCAAAAGGAGCGGGCGGCGGAGTTGGCTGCGGGCGAGATCACGATCGGCAAGCAGACGATGCCCATCTTTTACAAGACGTTCGGCGAGAAGCCTGTCGGCGGCCGCAGCTTGTTCATTTCGATGCATGGCGGCGGCAACGCCCCGTCTGAGGTGAACGATCAACAATGGCAAAACCAACAGAGCCTCTACGAACCGGCCGAGGGGGTGTACGTGGCTCCGCGGGCGCCGAGCGATACTTGGAATCTATGGCACGAAGAGCACATCGACGGGCTGTTCGAGCGTTTGATCCAGGACATGATTCTGGTCGAGGAGGTCGATCCGAATCGGGTTTACATCATGGGCTACTCCGCCGGCGGCGACGGCGTCTATCAACTCGCGCCGAGGATGGCCGATCGGCTCGCGGCGGCGGCGATGATGGCGGGGCATCCGAACGAGACTTCGCCCCTGGGGTTGCGGAACATCGGCTTCACGCTGCACATGGGCGAACTCGACGACGCCTACGATCGAAACCAGATCGCCGGCGAGTGGCGCGACAAGTTGGCAGCTCTGCAGAAAGCGGATCCGGACGGGTATCGCCATCACGTTGAGATCCATCCCGCCAAGGGACATTGGATGGGACGCGAGGACGCGAAGGCCGTCGAGTGGATGAGCGAGTTCACGCGCGAGCCGTTTCCCAAACGGATCGTTTGGAAGCAGGACGATGTCACGCATCCGCGATTCTATTGGCTCGCTGTCGCCCCGGAACATGCCAAAGAGCGAACAGAACTACGAGCTGGTATCGACGGGCAGGTGATTCGACTCGAGTCGAGCGACGTCCCTGCAGTAATAGTCCGGGTGAGCGACGAGATGGTTGATCTCGACGAGCCGGTTCGCATCGTCGTGGGCGAACGAACTGCTTTCGCAGGCATGATTCCGCGGACGATTGGGATGATGGCGCGGTCGCTGGCAGAGCGGGGCGACCCGGGGATGGTGTTTTCTGGCGAAGCGAAGGTCGACTTACAACCTTAGAACGTGTTTTGAAATTGCCTGATTAAACGAAAACAGCTACGGCTCCCTGCCTTTGGTGCCAGCCGAAGGAAGGGGCCGTAGCATGAAAACGGAGTGCGAGTATCCCAGCGATGTGACTCATCGACAATGGCAGTTGATCCGCCAGTTGCTGCCGCCCCGCAAGCGGTTTGGACGTCGACCGATCCCTCGGCGTCGAATCGTCAACGCGATTTTGT
>JBGSMO010000012.1:0-13066 GCA_041740115.1 Pirellulales bacterium | reverse complement strand
GCGAATCCTTTCGCGCATTCATAAGCCAGACTCCTTTCAGGCTGAGGCGTTCTCAGATCTGGTGGGGGGAGTCTGGCTTTTTTCGTATTCAACAATCCCTGTAAAGCCCGTTATCCACGCTCAATAATCCTTCACGGCGTTATCTGTAAGGGTTGCATCAATGCCTGCGCCGTGTGGCGACGAGACATAACGCCGCGCAGGAAACGATGACGAGCGCATCTGGTTCCGGGACGCTTGCCGCGCTAGGAGATTGTGCGGTGTTGGCCGCGGGCGACGTGAAGCCGCGCTGCCATTCTAAGAAATCGGCGCCGTCCGATTGGCCGTCGTTGTCGGCGTCGCCTTGCGGAGTCGCGCCGTAGGCGGCTTGCCAGATCGCGAAATCGGCGGCGTCGACGACGCCGTTGAAATCGAAGTCGGCGGCGGGGACGGCGCTCAGGATCTCGGCGTGCATCATCGACGAGAGGACTTCGACGTTGGCGAAGTGGCTCAAGTCGGTGGCGAACGTGAAGACGAGATCGTTCTGTTGGTCGATCCAGCTATGGAAGCCGCGGGCGCCGGCGGCGAGGGCTTCGACGGGCGGGCCGGCTTGGACGAGTTGATTGACCCAGACGCCGACGCCGTAGTAGTTGTTGTCGGCAGGGGAGTTGGCGATCGGCTGGCCGTCGTTGGTTTGGCGCGTGAACATTTCATTCACTGCGGCCGACGAAAGAATGCGCATGCCGGTGACGCGGTCGACGCCGCCGTTGGCGAGCATGTCCATGAAGCGGCTGTAGTCGCTGGCGGTCGACTCAATGCCGCCGGCGATGCGCGGGTTCGTATCGCTGGCGAGGACGAACTGGGGGTTCGTCATGCCGAGGGGCGTCGTGAGGCGTTCGGCGAAGAGATCGACGTAGTCTTGGCCCGTGGCGACCTCCGCGACGGCGCCGGCGACTTGCATCGAGAGGCCGCCGTAAGAAAACGTACTGCCGGGCGTATAGGCGAGCGGCGTTTGTTTGATGATCGCGGCCGCCTGGCGGAGCGTGATGTTTTTCTGATAGAGGACGAGCGCCTGCTCGTCGCCGGCGATGCCGGAGGTGTGGGAGAAGGCTTGGCGGATGGTGATGTCGCGAAAGCCGGGGACGTTGTACTCCGGAAGGAAATCGGCGAGGTGGCTGTCGAGCGAGAAGCCGCCGTCGGCGGAATCGACGACCGACATCATCAGGGCGCCGCTGAGGGTCTTCGTGCTGCTGTCGACGTTGGCGGGGCGGTTGAGCGACCAGGCGCCGAAGACTTCGTGGTAGATCGGGACGCCATGCTTGAGGAGGCGGATTTCAAAGCCGGGAACGGCTTGGTCGACGTTATCGCCGGCGAGGGCGCCGTTGGCGAGCGCAGTGAGGCCGGTGAAGTCGTAGGCCGCGCGGGCGGGAGCGGGGGAGGCGAGCGTCGCGGCGATGGCGAGCCAGCTGACGAAACGGAATGACGAACGACGAAATCCGAATGACGAATGGAGGAAAAGCATTGGCAGGGTGGCGTGTGAAACTGCGGCGAGCGGGGGAAGTTCCAGCAGACGGGGCGCCGATAGGAGAGGTGGGGCGGCGTCGCGCTCGGTGCTAGCACGTCCTACGGTACTCACGGCGGGGCCCTGCTATGTATTGCTCGGAATGCGGTAAGAAGGGGACAGGAAAATTCTGCACAGGGTGCGGAAATCGGTTGGCGGCGAGCGACGGACCAGGCGGTTCTGCCGGGGGCGGCGCTGAGCAGTTCGGCGACGCCGATTTCGATCCCACCGTCGTGCTGGCCATCGACTGGTCGGACCTGATCGATTACGAACAACTGATCGCGATCCCCGCGGTGCGCGACCGGATTGCCCGCGCGGCGGCGCAGTCGAAGAAGCGGCTGACGGGCGAGGAGATTCTCGATCTCTACGGCAAGGCGATGGACAAGCTGACCGGCGTGCCGTTGCCGATGTCGGCGCTGGCGGGCTTCGCGCAATCGGCGTACGCCAAGATGGGCGTGAAGACGGGGAAGTCGCTCGCCGCGGTCTTCGCGATTCCGCCCGGCGAAATGCTGGTACGCGTGTTGTGCCATCATGCGAAGAATGGCCGAACGCTGCGCGACGTGCAGCAGCTTTCTGATGGCTGCATCGTGAAAGCGGCGTTGCCGTCGGATTTGTTAGCGCTCGAAGGGGACTTGATCGTGGCGGTGGTGCGCCAGCGACGCGCGACGCGCGTCGAGGCTCATACCGACATCCCGGGGCAGATGTTCGATTGGGGGAAGAGCACGCGGTGTTTGGAGGGATTGTTGGGCGAGTTAGGGGCTGCTGCGGCGGCGTGAGGTGCGTTTGCCGGACTTCTGCGCGGCGTGGTAGAATCGGTCGTAGCGGCGTCTCCTGTCTGAGCCTTCAATCTAACCGGCGAGTGCATCGCTCTCCCCAGTCTGTTGCCACTTGGGAGCCCATCACGCCACCCTTCGCGACTGTGACGGCAGATAGCCGCTCATCCGCCCATGAATCTCCTCTGGATCGTCCTCCCCAGCGCACTCGTGCTGGGAATCGCCTACGTCACCTACGGCCGCTTGCTCGGCCGCTTGTTGCGGCTTGACCCGCAGGCCCCGGTGCCGGCGGTCGAGCTGCGGGACGGAATCGACTTCGAACCGCTCGCCCCGGCGGAGTTGTTGCCGCAGCATTTTTCGGCGATCGCGGCGGCGGGGCCGATCGTGGGGCCGATTCTCGCCGGCGTGTTGTTCGGCTGGCTGCCCGCGCTCATTTGGATCATCGTCGGCTCGATCTTCGTCGGCGGCGTGCAAGACATCACGTCACTCGTGGCGTCGATTCGCCATTGGGCGACTTCCATCGCCGAGGTGGTGCGGCTCTACATGTCGCGGCGCTCGTACTTGATGTTCCTGACGTTCATCTGGATCGCGCTCGTCTACATCATCGTCGCGTTCACGGGAGTGACGGCGGCGTCGTTTGTGGGGGCGCCGCTCGCAGAGAATGGCGGCATCGGCGGCGGGGCGATTGCGTCGGCGTCGCTCATCTACTTGGCAATCACGCTGGCGATGGGCGTGGCGATGCGCTACGCCGGGATGCCGTCGTGGTTGGCGCTTTGCGTCTTTTTGCCGATGGTCGTCGCGGCGATCGTCTGGGGGCCGAGCGTTCCGTTTGACTTGGCGGCCCTCACCGGTTGGAGCGACGGCGCCGCGGTGAAGGGGTGGAGCGCGATCTTACTCGCCTACTGCCTGGTGGCGGGCGTGTTGCCGGTCTGGCTGCTGCTGCAACCGCGCGGGCAGCTGGGCGGCTACTTCTTGTATGCGGCGCTGGGGGCCGGGGCGCTGGGGTTGGCGTTCGGCAACGTGCAGGTCGAGTATCCAATGTTCCGCGGTTGGAACCCGGTGGCTCCCAGCGGCGTCGGCGCCACGGTGGCGCTCGTGCCGATGCTGTTCATCACGATCGCGTGCGGCGCTTGCTCGGGGTTCCATTCCCTCATTGCCAGCGGCACCACGTCGAAGCAACTCCGCAATGAGATGGACTCCAAGCCGGTCGCGTACGGCTCGATGCTGCTCGAAGGACTGGTCGCCGTCGTCTCTCTCTGCTGCGTGATGATGTTCAAAGAGAACTCGGCCGAACTCGCCGGCAAGCCGAACCAGATCTACGCCCACGGCATCGGCAAGTTTCTCGACGTGATGAGCGTCTCGAAGGGGATCGGCGTCACGTTCGCCTTGATGGCCTTCACGACGTTCGTCTACGACACGCTCGACGTCTGCACGCGGCTGGGGCGGTTCATTCTTCAGGAACTGACCGGCTGGCGCGGCCGCGGCGGGCGGTTGTTCGGCACGGCGCTCACCGCCGGCGTGCCGCTATTCTTCATGCTGCGTCACCCGTCCGACGCGAAGACGCCGGTGTGGCAACTGTTTTGGAATCTGTTCGGCGCGAGCAATCAGTTGCTCGCCGCGCTAACGCTGCTCGGCGTCACCGTCTGGCTCTGGCGGACCCGGCGAGCGATGTGGGTCTGGTTCGTCACCGGCATTCCGACCGTGATCATGTACGTGATGAGCACCTGGGCCTTGATCACGATGACCGTGCCGGCATTCCGCTCGAGCGAAGGAGCGTGGCAGGCGCCGAGCGACCCAGTGCCGTGGATCGGGCTGGTGCTGTTGGGGCTCGCGGCGCTGATGCTCGTGGAAGCGGTGCGCGTGCTGGCGGGACCAAGCGAGCCGCCGCCAGGGAGTGAACTGGCGCCGGCGATTCTTCGTGCCTAGGTGGTTACGCATTTCGACAGGTTGCTAGGCGCTCTTGACGGTTAATCTTGGAACTTTGCCGTTCTCTTAAACTCGACCCGCCATGTTCCGCCTATACGCCGTCGTCGCCGCGCTCATCGCGCCAGTCGCCCACGCCGCCGACTTCGGCTTCTTCGGCCGCAGCGGCGACGCCATCGAAATCAATCTCGCTGCGCTCCCCGGCGTCTCCGGTGGCTCCGCCTTCTCGAACCTCAACCTCGCGGGGTTCGCGGGTCACTCCGTCCTCACCAGCGACCTACTCGCCAACCAACCGTTCGAGAGTTCCGGCCGCTTCTGGGTCTTCCCCGATCCGGCGCGCAACACTAGCAGACTTGGCGACGCGAACGGCAACGCCCGCGGCTTCCAAGGGACGTTGTCCGGCAGCCTCCTCGTCAACGGCGAGCCGAAGACGTTCAGCGTCACCGTGCAACCTGGCTACACGGGCAGCGGGCTCGGTTCGGTCGGTCAAAGCTTGGAGGCGTTAGGCCGCGCCGCCAACAACCCCCTTTACGTCGCGCAACAGCAGCAGCGCCTCCGCTACCTCGGCTTCGTCAGCGAGGGGGGCGCGCCGGTCGCCGTGAACGGCAATTTCGGACCCGAAACCGATACCGCCCTGCGGACGTTTCAAGGCGCCTTCATCGGCGGCATCAACACGACGCAAGCCAACGCCGACGGCATCATCGGCCCGACCACGGCCGGCTGGCTCAATGCCCAGAACGCGCCGATCTTCCAAGAGATCACGCCGACCGCGGCCTACACCGTCTCGGCGGTGTCTGAACGCTTCGCTACGAGTTGGACCCTCGACCTCATCGCCAAGGGCTCGGCCATGGCGAAAGCCGCCACTGGCATCACCCAGCGCGTCACCGCCCTGTCGACCGCCGACGGCTACGGCTCCTCCGCCATTCACTCGACGCATCGCGTCGGCACCGACATCGATTTGGCGACCAATAGCTCCACCCACAATTGGGGCAACGGCGTCACCAGCACCGACGAGGCCAACGTCATCAAGCACGCCGTCGCCTTCGTCGACGCCGCCGCCAGCGGTCGCGTCATTCGCTTGATCACGTCGAACCAGGACATCTACGACGGCATCCACGCCGCCCGACCGAGCCTCCCGTTGTACTACGACACCAGCGGCGGCCACCAAAACCACCTCCACATCGACGTCGGCCCCCCGACGCGCATCGCCGGCCGCACGAATCTCGCGGGCGACTTCAACCTCGACGACGTCGTGAGCGCCGGGGACTTGGCAGTTTGGCAGCAGTACGCCGGCGCGAACTACACGGGCAGCGATTTCCTCACGTGGCAACGCCAGTTCGGCGCGAGCCAGCCGGCGGCGTCCGCCGCGTCGGCCGTGCAAAGCGTCCCCGAGCCGAACGCGATAGCGCTGCTCGCCCTAGGCGCTCTCCTCTGCCGCAAGCGCCTCAACCGAGCTCCAATTAGGCCCCGGTCAGTGACCGAAGGTTGAATCAATCGTGCAGTGAATAATCAGAGCGCCAAGTTCCCCATCACCAACGACGGCACCTCATCCTCGCCGATCAGCCGACAACGATTACTCTCCGCCAGCTCAATCGCGCCAGTCGTGAATCGACTGTTCGTGATCACCGCGCAGGCGTTGCAGCGATAGTGGGCCATGCCGGCGACCGCTTCTTGAACGGCCCCGTTTCCGACCGAACTGACGTATCCCTTGGCCTGAATCGCGTATCGCTGCGGTCCCAACGTCACGATGAGATCAACCCCTTGATCGCCGCTCGTCCCAGTCGGTTCCACCGCGGCCCCCAACAAGCGAAAAACCCGGACCAGAAAATCCTCCCACTCTGGCCCGCGCATCGCCTTCCAGTTCTCTTGCAGCAGCGTCTCGCGCTGGAACTGCAGCGACTGACGAATGGCGTCGAGCGACTGAGCATCGGTCTGCAATAGGCGCCGAACATCAGAAAGTTCGGCATGCAATCTGTTCACCGCCGCGCGCGCGGCTCGCAACCGAGACGCCGCTTGCTCGACAATCCCATTTAATTCCCTAGCCCTCGGCACAAACAAAGTCCACGCCAACGCCGCCGCCGCCACGCCAGCGCCCATCAGAAACGCAGCGAAGGCGATCCCATACGATCCTCCGACGATCTTCCAGAACACAAATGCCACTGAACCGGCGAAGACGGCCCCCACCAAAATGAGCCCGAGAGGCCAAAGATTGAACGATGCCGCCGGCCGACGAACCGCTTGCTGCGCCTGCCGAATGCTCAGCCAACGATGCTCCGCTGCAGCGGCGCCTTCGACCTCAGCCAGCGAACGTTCCAACTCAAGCCGCTGCGCATCATGCAGATCAATGCGACGGCTCAGCTCAGCAACTTGTTGATGGAACACTCCAGAGGCTCCTGCTAACTCACGCACGTTCGCGTCCCCCCTCGCAACAATCTCTGCCTGAATTAGAACCCCGACGGGGTTCAATATCTCAGCCCAGGGTTGATTGCGCAGCAATCTACCCTGGGTAACCGCACCACCATTGCCATTTACGCTGAAGGCGTTGCACACCCCCGCCTTCTAAGCGATTGCTAACTTCTAAACCTCCGCTAAACTGCATCGATTCTCCAACGTTCCAGACCCTATTAGTGGAGTTTTTGATGGAAGAACTATTCAGAGCCTACGCAATTACCTTCGGCTGGGCAATTGTCGGCTCGATCGCCATGGGCGTTGGAATCGTGATTGCATTAAAACTGTTCACTCTGGCTACTCGCGACATCGACGAATGGCAGCTGGTCAAAAATGGGAACATATCCATCGCCATCATTCTGGCATCCGTAATCGTTTCGCTCGGACTTGTTGTCTCTTCAGCAATTCAGCCTTGAGCAAAGTGCCATGAATCTCACGGCTCGGATATGCGCACTTCTTAGCGCCACGTTGCTATTTACGGCTTCGTACTGCGAGACCGCGCATGGCGTTCAAGTTCGCGGCTACTACCGAAAAGACGGCACTTACGTTCGACCACACTACCGATCCAGCCCGGGCAGATCGTCCTACTCTTATTCAGCGCCAAGCTCGTCGTATTCTCCCAGCATCCGGGTAACTCCTCCATTGCCAAAGAAGCCAAAGGCTAGATCAACGGCAAGGACAACGTCTCGCGACGCAAACTTGTGGTCATCACTATTCGGACTGGATGCGAATCAGGACGAAGAAGAGGTTGAAGATGATACGAATGCGAAACCTGACGCCAAAACAATCAAAAACGAGTCAGAGGCGAGCGAAGTGTTCGCCAAGGCTCTTGCGGCAGCATCTTCCAAAGATTACTACCACGCGGTGGCTGAATACCACCGCGTGATCCGACGCTGGCCCTCAACTTCCTCTGCAAAAAGAGCCCGAGAAAACCTACTGGCATTGCGAGCGGAAGAGCCGTTTCGAACGTGGACAAGCCAAGATGGCCGCTTCACGTTGATCGCACGCTTTATTAAAGAAGAGAAAGACCGCGTCGTACTCGCTACGCCGGAAGGCAAAACCGTAAGAATTGACGTCGCGAAACTCAGCGTGAACGATCGACTGTACATCACCATGCGTCGAAAGAGGCTCTAGCCTACTAAAGGCGGCCGCACAGTAGCATGCTTGCCTGTCCGCTCTAACGATATCGCGAGCCAGATAATTCGTCGCTCGCATCCTCCATCGCTCGCGCCTTCGACAGCGCAGACGCCACCAACCCCGCCGGCACCGAAACGATGCCAAGCCCGATCAACAGCACCGCAAACGTAAAGATCTTGCCGCCGACTGTCACAGGATAGATATCGCCGTAGCCAACTGTCGTGAGCGTCGCCACCGACCACCACAGGCTGTGAAATACCGACGCAAACTGCTTGGGCTGCGCTTCATGCTCGAAGTAATAGATGCCGACAGCGGAGAAATAGAGCAGCATCAGCGTGATGATGACGAATAGGACGAGTTCTTCGCGAGCAATAATAAACGCTCGATGAAATCGCCGAATGGCTTTGCTGTAGCGAACGATTTTGAACGCTCGAAAGAGTCGCAAGAATCGAAACGCCCGTATCGAACGGAGATCGAGCCCTGTCGCGGCAAAGAATGGCAGGATCGCGAGCAGATCGATGATGCCGAAGAAGCTAAATGCAAACTTCAGCTTTCGTTCCGCGAGTGCCAGTCTCAACAAGTACTCGACGGTAAACGCTAAGACTGTCGCCACTTCGATCGCATACAGCCATTTCTGCGTCCGCGGAGAAAGATCGGGCAACGTCTCAATCGAGAAGGTTACTAACGACAGAACGATCAACGCTTGGATCGATAGGTCGAACGCCCTTCCGGCCGGCGTATCGTTTTCTTCGACAATTTGACGAAGTCGGTCCCACATCCTGCTCTATACCCAAGGGAGAGTGGTGCAGCAAAGTTCAATCCAGCGTGTTTTCAGAACATCGACTCGTTCACAGGTATTCAATGGCCTCGCCGTCAGGCACATATCCGTAAATGCGATAACCGCTTTCGATCCGGCGGCCAGGAACATGAATCTGCCGCAATACGGCAAGCACTGCCGCGTCCTGATCGCTCGTCTCGATTTCTAGTTCCACCCATTCAATTGTCTTGTACCCGCCGACTCGAAAGTGGTGGTACCAATCGACGTCCCACATGGACAGATACCCTGACAGGTCCTTAGTTCGCCAGCGAGGCTTGTGGGATGACAACACATGCATCGCCAATCGCAATTCGTCCCATTTAGTGTTGTTCAACAGTGGCTTCATGGTCGTTCGGCCCGGCGCCGTTGCACATTGAGACATCTTCGAAGAATTTGACGAATCACCCAGAGTCACGACACATCGTCAGTTCGCCCAACAACCAACGCAAGCCCCAATTCTTGGCCGCCTCTAACTCCGCTCACAAAAACCAATTCCCCATCTTGAAATTGGCCGCGCACCCTGATACTGTACAGTTGAATACACATCGCTCTTTGACAATCAAAATTCGCCATTCCCTGCTCCGGTCGCCAGACCGCCGGCGGCCCGGAAGCATTGCGCGCCAAGCGGGTCCCATTCCGTCCCTTTTGTCCCATGTCTGCCAAATATTATTGGCAGACATGGCGCACTTGGCAGACATGGCAGACTAGCGATTTCCCGGCACTTGCTTCGAGTGCCACTGGCGTGTCGCCAGTGAGCAGCGGGTACACGGCCTCGATCCCGCATAGCCCGCAAGCAATTGCCTCTGGTGGCAGCCGGTAAGGGCGGCAACTCAAGCTGACCGCGCCGACTTCGTCCATGTCGGCCAAAAACTCTTGGCCGACATGGCCCACACGGCCGACTAGCAACTTCTAGGCACTTTTGATGATTTCTGTCGCCAAAAACGAGTTTCGCGACAGAATGCCGCCGGCGACAGAAATCACTCCGCCAATTCCAGCACCACGACCGACCGCGCCGGCAGCGCCACGGTCAGCTTCCCGTTCGCCAGCTTCGCCCCGTCGAATGCTCGCGGTTCAACGGCGTCGGGATCGTCGAACGTGTTATGGACGTCGAGCTTGTCGCCCGTCAGCACTCGGCCCGTCACCCCTTTGGCGGCGACGCCGGCCAACTCGCACGTCACCGTCACCGGAGCGGTCGCGTGAACGTTCACCAGCGAGACGTGAACCTTCCCCCCCTTGTCGCGCGACGCCGAAGCGCTCACCGCCGGGATTGCGTCCTTCCCGTGTGTGTATTGGGGCGACTTCAACTCGAGCGGCAACCGCGTCGCGTCTTGATGGACCTTGTACATCTCGAACACATGGTACGACGGCGTCAAAACCATTTTGTCGCCCTCGGTGAGGATCATCGCTTGCAGCACGTTGACGATCTGAGCAATGTTCGCCATCCGCACGCGCTCGCAGTGATCGTGAAAGATATGAAGCGTCAGCCCCGCCACCATCGCATCGCGCAGCGAGTTCTGTTGATAGAGCGCGTAGCCCGGCGTCCCCGACTCGGCGTCGTACCACGTTCCCCACTCGTCAACGAACAGCCCGATCCGCTTCTGGGGATCGGTCTTGTCCATAATCTCCTCGGTGTCGTCGAGCGTCTTCTCCATCGTGAGCGCCTCGCGGACGATCGCAAACCACGCCTCCTCGTCGAACCCGGTGGCCGGCAGCTTCTTATGCCACGGCGCGGCGAGCGTGTATTGGTGCAACGACAATGCCTGCATCCGGCCGCCGACCCGCTCCATGACGGTGCGGGTCCAGTTGCCGTCGTTGCCGCTGGGGCCGCAAGCGACGCGGGTGAGGCGGTTCCCCGACAGGTCGCGGCAGTATTCGGCGTACCGGCGATAGAGATCGGCGTAATACTCCGGCCGCATCGAGCCGCCGCAGCCCCAGTTCTCATTGCCGACGCCGAAGAACTCAATCCGCCAGGGCTGCTCGCGGCCGTTCTTGCGACGCAAGTTCGCGAGCTCGCTGTCGCCCTCGAAGGTCAGGTATTCGATCCAATCCCGCATCTCCTCCGGCGAGCCGCTCCCCACGTTGCCGGCGAGGTACGGCTCGGCGTCGAGCAGTTCGCACAGTTCGAGAAACTCATGCGTCCCGAAAGCATTCGTCTCGATCACCTGCCCCCAGTGAATGTTGATCGTCTCGGGCCGCTGATCGACCGGGCCGATGCCGTCGCGCCAGTGATAGTCGTCGGCAAAGCAGCCCCCCGGCCAGCGGAGGTTGGGGATCTTCAGTTTTTTGAGCGCCTCCAGCACGTCGTTCCTCACGCCGCCCGTATTGGGAATCGACGAATCGGTTCCGACCCACAGTCCGTCGTAGACGCAACGCCCCAGATGTTCGGCAAAGTGTCCGTACAGGTGCCGGCTGATCGTCCCGCCGTTCTGGTCGCCATGAACGACGGCGGTCGCCGTGAGCGGTTCGGCGGCCGTGACCACGGCGGTTGCCAGCATCCCGGCGGCAAGGGCGGCAAGGCAGTAAAAACGTCGCAGCATCATGGCTTCATCCGAAAGGAGGTAAAAATGAAGAGTTGCAGCCTACCCGTGGCCCTCGACGCCAAGCTCGCCGCGGCGGCTAATTGGCGAGTTTGCGTCGTAAACAGGGCGGGGTCAAGCGGCATTCGGGGGCGAATTCGCCCCAGCGGAATTGGCGGCCGGCCGATAATGGCATATCATTGTGAAGGCTTTCACAAAGTCCCTCCTTTCGCCCTGGCGTTCCGATATGGCAAAGCAAGGCCCCCGCAAAAAGGTCCCGAAGGAGTTGGCGGTCATCAACGCCGACAACTGCACCGGCTGCGAGTCGTGCCTCGAGGTCTGCCCTGTCGACTGCATCGTCCTGATGAAGATCGACCGCGGCGTCGTCAAAGGGACGCAGCAGTGGTGCGAGATCGACCTCGAACGCTGCGTCGGCTGCGAAGTCTGCGTCCACATCCCCGGCAAAAAGTCGAATCCCTACGACCTGAAAGTTTGCCCCTGGGACGCGATCGAGATGGTGCCGACCGAGCTGGTCGCCACCGTCGTCGCCGAGATCGGCGGCCCGCCGGAGTACATCCAAGAGAATTGGGACCGGCTCGTGGGCACAGCCCAACAACTCGCCGAACTCCGCGCCGGGGCGTAACGCTCCGCGCCATCCTGAGCAGAGCGAAGGAGCTAGCGCCGGGGTGGCACTCTCTAAGGTACTTCGCTGGGCGTGGTGAATCTTGCGCAGGCGCCGCCACGCCCATCCGGAGTACCTCCTGGGCGTGCCACCCCTCACACTGCCCACCGCCCACCGCCCACCGCCCACCGCCCACCGCCCACAGAAATTATTCCTCCCCCTGTCGATTCTCGCTCGCCCAATCGACTACTTAGCAAAGGCCCGATTCAGGCCACGCCAAAACACAACACTCCGAGGGAGATAAAACCATGTCCGCCACGACAGGAACCGTCCGCCTGCACCGCGTCCTCCGCGCCCCGGCCGAGCGCGTCTACAAGGCCTTCATCGATGGTGATGCGATGGCCCGCTGGCTGCCGCCGCATGGGTTCCTCGGCACGGTCCACGAGATCGACGCCAAGGTCGGCGGCGGTTATCGGATGTCGTTCGCCAACTTCGGCACGGGTTCCGTCCACAGTTTCAGCGCCAAGTATGTCGAGTTGGTTCCACATGAACGGATCCGCCACACCGACACGTTCGACGATCCCAACCTGCCGGGCGAGATGAACGTGACGATCACGCTCAAGCCCGTCCTCTGCGGCACCGAGCTGAGCATCGTGCAAGAAGGGATCCCCGCCGTGATCCCCGCCGAAATGTGCTACCTCGGCTGGCAAGAGTCGCTGGGGCAACTGGCGAACCTCGTTGAACCGAGCATTCCGGACGGCGAGTAACGCCTCCTCCCCCTCCGGGCGCCAAAGCGTGTTCAATTGTCAGAATCTTTTCCATTAACCACTGAGCTCACAGAGAACACAGAGGAACATTTCAGGAGATCGCCTTCAACGTCCTTCTCTGTGATCTCTGTGTTCTCTGTAGTTAATGCAATCGACGATGACTGGCGATAAGGCTCAGAGCGCGAAGCGAAAACCGACAACTGTTATCCAACGACACGACAAACAACTCAAAGCGAACTTGCAATGAACGCAAAGACAATCACCGGCTGGGTTCTCAGCATCCTCATCGCGGCGATGCTGATGTTTCTCAGAACGTGTTTTGAAATTGCCTGATTAAACGAAAACAGCTACGGCTCCCTGCCTTTGGTGCCAGCCGAAGGAAGGAGCCGTAGCATGAAAACGGAGTGCGAGTATCCCAGCGATGTGACTCATCGACAATGGCAGTTGATCCGCCAGTTGCTGCCGCCCCGCAAGCGGTTTGGACGTCGACCGATCCCTCGGCGTCGAATCGTCAACGCGATTTTGT
>JBGSMO010000424.1:0-2413 GCA_041740115.1 Pirellulales bacterium | reverse complement strand
AGCGCGAGCATCGCCAACCAGTGGCTCGAACGCCGCATCGATCTCCGCATGCGCCGCACCGCGAACCGTCCGTTGCCGGCGGGCCGCGTGTCGAGCGCCGAAGCGATCATCCTTTGCGTCGCCACGCTCATCGCCGGCGTCGCTTGGCTCGGCCTGCAGGTAAACTGGACGACGGCGCTCCTCGGCGTCGCCAGTTGGATCACTTATGTCGTCATCTACACGCCGCTGAAGCAGATCTCGCCGGCCAACACGGCCGTCGGCGCCGTTGCGGGAGCGATTCCGATCCTGATGGGCTGGACTGCCACCGGCGCGCCGCTCGATCTCACCGCGTGTACGCTCGCCGGCGTGCTGTTCCTCTGGCAGTTTCCCCACTTCATGGCGATCGCCTGGCTCTACCGCAGCGAGTACGCCAAGGCGGGCCATCAAATGCTCACCGTCGTCGACCCGACCGGCGCCCGCGCCGGCGCCCAGGCGATCATCGGCGCGCTGCTGGTGATCCCCGTCAGCATGATCCCCGCGACGCTCCCTACGAGCGGGAGCCCCTCGCTCTATAGCCTGTGGGCGATCGCCCTCGGCGGCGTTCAATTCGCGCTGGCTCTCCGCTTCGCCGTCAACCGCGACGAATCGTCCGCCCGCTGGCTCCTCCGCGCGACGCTAATTTATCTGCCCGCTTGGATGACGCTGCTCTTGATGGTTTCGGTGTAAGTCTTTTTCCAAATCAGAAATCATAAATCCCAAATCATAAATCTGATCACCTACCCATGAGCGATCATTCCCACTCGGCCCACCCGCCGAAGCTCGAGTACCAGCCGGCCCTGCCGATTCCCAACGGCAAGCTCTGCCTCTGGCTGTTTCTCTCGACCGAGATCATGTTCTTCGCCGGTCTGATCGGCGCGTACATCGTCCTCCGCTTCGGCGCCGCGGCGTGGCCGAGCACGCATGACGTTCACCTCGTCGAATTGATGGGCGCCATCAACACGGCTGTGCTGATCGGTTCGAGCATCACGGTCGTTCTCGCCCTCGAGGCGGCGAAGCAAAACAACGCCTCGCTTGCCAAGAGTTGGATCGTTCTCACCTTCGTCCTCGGGAGTGTGTTCCTCGGCGTGAAAGCGTTCGAGTATCGGGCCAAATTCTCGCACGGCATCTATCCCGCCTTGCCCCACAGCGGCATCTACGAGAGCGCCAACGTCAACTACGCCGCCGCCGTCCGCCTGCGCGTCGCGGAACTGAAGAATCCGCTTGCCGCACAAGAAAAGCGAACCGAGGTCGAGGACGCACAGATTCAGGTACTCGACTCGATTGCCGCTGAACTCGACGTCGCTGAGAAGACGCTCCGCGATCATCCCGAGTCGCCAGAGGGCCGCGTGCTGTTGCTGCGGCTCGCTGATCGCATCTATCCTCGTGCCAGCGTCCATGCACTGCAGGACGGCAATATGCACGACGAGCGTGAGCATCTGAAGATCGAAGATGATCAGGACCCGCTGGAAGAAGAGATCGAAAAGGCGGCCTCCGCCGGCACGCCGCTGCTGACCCTCGCCTCGGCCGAAACGTCGCACGCCGACGCCGGCCACCTTGTCGGCCTTAACGACCTCCACCCCTGGCTGAAGCTGCCGATCATGATCCCCGGCGGCAACACCTGGGCCAGCACTTACTTCCTGGTCACCGGCTTCCACGCCATCCACGTCATCGTCGGCCTGATCGCGTTCGGCCTCCTCTGCACGAAAACGCTGAACGCCGCCTACAGCGGCGTCATTGAGAACGTCGGCCTCTATTGGCATTTCGTCGATCTCGTCTGGATTTTCCTCTTCCCGCTCCTCTACTTGTTCTAACACTGCAATCTAGCCGCGAGTCAACGACCCGCCGGAGCGAACTAAGGATATGGCCAACTTGTCGCACGACCCTGCTCACCAATCGTTCGATGCCACCGACCCCCATAGCGCCGAGCATGGCCATGGCGGTTCGATTCGCACCTACGTGACGGTCGCGCTGGCGCTCGTCTTCCTCACTGCCTGCTCCTACTGGACCTACACGCCGTTCTGGCCGTTCGGCGACAACCTCGCCATCAAGCGGACCTGGATGATGGCCGTCTCCTGCACGAAGGCGATGCTGGTCATCCTGTTCTTCATGCATTTGAAATGGGAAGCCAACTGGAAGTGGGTCCTCACCGTGCCGGCCAGCCTGATGTCGCTGCTGCTGGTGTTGGCGCTGGTTCCCGACGTCGGCTGGAGGTGGAGCAATGCATCCCGCGATCGTAAGATCAACGCGGCTGAAGTGCCGGCGCGCGACGCGGCCGGCAAGTCCGGTGCGGCCCTCCGTTCCGCGGATCATCCCGTCGGCGAAAAACACTAGAACTCGCGAGCCGTCATTCTGAGCGGAGCGAAGAATCTGTCCAATCGGGCGAGATGCCGGATTC
>JBGSMO010000418.1:0-2021 GCA_041740115.1 Pirellulales bacterium | reverse complement strand
CTGCGCGATGCGCTGCGTCGTCCCGCTCTTTGGCTGCTTCTTGGCGCCCTTCATCGCCGCCGGCGAGATTCCCGTCGTGTGGATCTTGTGGGTGACTATCGTCGCGGCCGACGTCCTCGCCCTCGGGATGCACTGGGACCTCCAGCGCCGCCTCCGTAAGCTCGACGGCGAGCAACTCAACGACAAGCGCATTCTCAAATAGAGTGCCACTGGCATCTTGCGAGTGAGAGGCGGGTACTCGCTCAGCGCCTCTCACTCGCTGCGACGGGTGGCGCCCAGAACTCGCAGGAAAAAACGACACTGCCTCGCAAGTAATGGCGGCAGCCGCGACGAGTCAACGAGACGCCGCCGCGGCTGCCCACCACTCCGTTTTGTTAACCGCCTTCAATGTCGGCGCCGGCGCTTCCTTTGACGGCGGCAATTCCCGCCAGGTAGTCGGCCTTGGCCGAATACCCCTCGCCCGAGTCGGCCAGAATGTTGCCGTTCGCCGCCTTCAATCGCCACCGCCACTCGTTGTTCGCATCTTTGTAGACGTGATACTTCATGCTCAAGTTCCAAATAACGGAGTAGAAGGGGCCTTCATAACGCGACACGAAGGCCATCTTACGAATCGACCGTGCGTCGCCTAGAGAGCGGCCGACCAAAGTCGTTGCGTCGGCAGTGCCAACTGTCTGTCACCGGGCCGCCGTCAGAAAAGGAGAGGGCGAGGCCCCTATCGAGCCGCCACATCGCTCGGCGACTCGGCAGGAGCCTTCCCCTCCCATTCGATTCCGTCCGCTGCTACGGCTCCCCCGCCCGCACTCGCGCCAACTTATCCGGATTCCGAATAATAAAGCACTTCGCAATCCGCCCGTCGACGATCTCGAACGTCATCACGTTCGCCACGTCGTCTCCCACGGTCGCCATCAATCCCGGCATGCCGTTCACGGTGATCGGCTGCCACCGACTTGACGCCGGCGCCTTCCGCATGTCTCGAAGCGTCAATCGTTGCACCATGTTCCCGCCCGACTCCTTGCAGCCCGGCAACGAGCGTTTGCCAACCGCCGTCGAGATACCAGACGTTGGCCGAGAACCCCAGCCGCATCTGATCGATCGCCGCTCCCGCAGACTCCAGTTCCCCGCGGTTGCCGTAGGTCGTGAGCCGAAACATCCTCTCCAGGAATCTCGCAGCGCGTCCTTCGCCGACATGCTAGTAAATCCATGTTTGCAATGGCACGCAATCAAGTCGTCGCGCATCAGTCTTCGCCAGCGTCCCGAGCGTCCGCGTCAGCCGCCACTTCTCTCGCAGCGAGAAGAAACCGGAAGCCAGAATCGCCGACGCCCCGCGCGGCAGCCGATGCCCGGTCCCGTGATCGCCCACATGCTCCCCGACCGCCGAAGACATTCGCCGCGCTTTGAAGCAAAACAAGTAGAGTGGCAAGCGTTGAGCCGCGAGCTCCGCTAATACTCTTCCGAAGTCGGCAGGCAAGCCTCGACGTACGGCAACACGCCGCCGACGAGCTCGAGATTATCGCGCCCGTTCTGCCACGACCGCAGCGCCATCCGCGCATCGGGAAACGTCAACTGCACCGCCCGCCACGCCGGCCGCTTCGCACGCCTCGTCACGCCAAAGCACTGATGCACGTACCCCGGCCGATTGAACGCTCCGTCGTACGCCCGCACGATCCGGTTGCTGACGTCGATGAAGAAGACCGCCGCCACCACTTTCCGCCGCGGCAACATCGGCGTCGGACTGGAAATCTCGCGATACCGAAACCCCAGGGCGTAATCTTCGTCCGTCATCTCGGCCAAATAGACGAACTCAGGGACTGCGATCGCCGCTCCCGAGCCCCTGACAGGCGATGGCTCTAACTGATTCATGCCCAGAGCGTAAGCCGCAGGCATGAGCAAACGATGAAGAGCGCGCAAGCTCTAAGTGAAGCTGACCTAGCGTACGGCCGTCACTCTCCCCCGCCGCCTGTCGCAGGCGCGGCGCCGGCAGCCTCTCCCCCAGGCGCGGCGCCGCTTTCCGCTCCGCTCGC
>JBGSMO010000324.1:0-4190 GCA_041740115.1 Pirellulales bacterium | reverse complement strand
CCGAGCTCCGCCGGGCTGTCACGCTCGACGCGAGCGACGGTGACGGCGCCGGTCGGCCCGTCGATCGCTAGCGGCGTGATGCCGTGCCAATAACTTTCGAGCTTCTCGACCTTGATCATTTTCGTGGCGACTTCGAGCGCTTTGTCGACCGGAATGGCGAAGCCGATCCCCTGGGCGCCGGCGCGGACGGCGACGTTGAGGCCAATCATGTCGCCGTCGAGGTTCATCAATGGGCCGCCAGAGTTGCCTGGGTTGATGCTGGCATCAGTCTGGATCAGGTCGAGGTATTGCTGCGTTTCGTTCACCTGGACGTTGCGGTGGAGCGCGCTGATGATGCCCGAGGTGACCGTGTGCTCGTAGCCGTAGGCGTTGCCGAGGGCGATCACCGTTTCGCCGGTCATGAGGTCCTGGGACGTCCCCAGGCTAATCGTCGGCAGCGGCTGCGGCGTCTTGATGCGAATGACGGCCAAATCGGTTTCACGATCGTGGGCGACCAGCTGGGCGACGTAGGCTTGGCCGCCGTCGAGCGTGACGTTGATTTGCCGCACGCCGTCGACGACGTGGTGGTTCGTGAGGATGTAGCCGCGCGAGTCGATCACCACGCCGGTGCCCATGCCGTTCACCTCACGCGAGGCGGGAGTCGTCCGGCCGACAGCCAGCGGGTCGGTGACGGACTTCTGTCCTTGGATGTTCACCACCGCGGGGGCCGAGTTCTTCACGGCCGTGACGATCGGCGTCACGCGGTCTGCAGGCGAGGCGAGCGCTGTGTGCGGATAGGACGCTCCGATGCTGGCGGCCAGGGCGAGCGGCCATAATGCGGGGCGAGCGGCGCGGCGGGAGAGCAGGCGCAGGATGGGCATCGCGGGTCGTCCAAAGTGGAAAGCCGGCCGATCGCTGTCTGGGGTAGCGAGCGGCGGACGCGGAGCGGGTGACCGGCAGGGCCGGGTGACACACCGATGATCGGCCTACCCCTACGATGCGCTTAAACGGCATAACCGGGCCCGGTACAGTCCGCCTAGTTTGTCGTGGTCGCTAGCTAGGCGTCGGTGCGCGCGACACGGTGTTGCTCGAGGTGTAAATTGGGGGCGAGGACGACGCTGGCGCAACAAAAAAACCCGGTCGCTGACCGGGGGCTAAGTGGCGATTTTTTGATTGCCGGAGTGCCGCGCGTTAGTCGTGACCGGAGACGGTCATCTGCGGACGCCAGCCCATGTCGACGTTGCCCCGTTGCGGTTCGGGGGCGTCGGGGCGAACGGGCGAGAGGACGTCTTCAGTCGGCACCGGCAGGAATTTGGGCGGCATCGGCACGCGCATCGTCATCGGCGCAGGGCCGGGCGTCGGCTTTTCGCACAGCTTGTCGCCGATGCCGAATGGCAGGAACCAGCAACTGCGGCAGGTCGTGCATTCGGGGCCACAGGTCACGGGACGCACGAAGCGCTCGCAGAGGCCGCAGCCTTCGCCGAAGCAGCGCGAGCAGCAGTTGACGTCGTCGGCGAGTTCGCCCTTGTAGGTGGCCGCCGCCATGCGCGTGACAGGGCAGCCGCCGCATTCGCCGCAACCGCAGTTGGAGCGGTGCATTGAGGCGCAACCCGCCGCGGCGGAAAGCACGATTAGTGCTAGCGAGCGAAGCGTCTTGTGGTTGAACTGCGACATGAAGAGAGGATCCCCCCGGTTCCTCTAGGGATGATCGGTCGCAGGGGGGCGGGAACTTCCGCACAATCCGCAAAGTTTGACGTGGCTCCCGGCATTTTCTCAATCGCCCTCGCTTGGCGGCGATTTGTAGAGCAACTTCGGCAAGAACTGCAGTCCAAGGAAGAGGGCGAGGATCGCTAGCAGGACATGCGGCCAGTATTCAGCGACTGGAATGCCGACGAGTCCGGCGATCCAGCCGATCACCAGCAGCGCGGGCACGATCACCAACAGCAGCCCGCAGCCGAACGCCGACATCGTTCCCTTGAACGCCAACTGCTCGGTGAGTTGCTGATCGTGAACGTCGATCATCCGGCCGCGGCGGAGGCTGATCTCGATCGAGTCGGTCAACTCCATTGCGCGGAGCGCTTGCAGCCAGGTCGACGCCGAGGAATCTTCGGACTCAACGGCGCTCGCAAATCGTTCGATGGCGCCCGTTGCCGCGGCAACGGGCGATTGCGCGACAAGCCCTTGCGAATCGAAACAAATCGTCTTCCGTCCCCGCTCACAGATAAAATGCAAGGCGAGCCCCGCGGCGTCAGCCGGGGGTTCAACGCTCCACCGCACCGGCAGTTCCGCAGCGCCAAGCAGTTGAACACTGAGCGCCGAATAATCGGCCTCAGCCCCAGTCGAGGCATGGGCGCCAAGGCGGTTCAATTTGCCGGCGACGTGCGACAACAGGTCGACGTCTGGCGCAAACCGCCGCAGCACCTGTTCGCGAGAGCGATCGACCATCGCCCGTGTCGCCGCAATCTGCTCCACGCGGCCAAAGCGCGGATGCCCCTCGGCGATCCAACTGGCCGTGGCGGCAAGCGCCGGCGCTTCGCGCAGCGGATTGTAATACTGCAGCAGGGCGCCCCCTTCGGTGCGCGACATGTCGACTTCAAAGTAAGTCAGCACCGAAGTGAACAGGGGGAACGTCACCAGCATTGGCCGACCGAGGCGAGCGAGTTCCTGGACCTGCCGAGCCCGGAGGTCGTCGCTCGCCGTGCCGTGGCCGATGAGGATGGCGTCGGCCGTTTCGGCGATGAGCAGGTCTTCCCATTGGTCGGCCTCGTCGACTGCGGCGAGCCACGGGAACTGCTCGCGATCGGCGAGCGACAAGTCGCCCTGCCACCCCAGTTCATGGCCTGCCGCCACCACGGCTGCGGCTAGCGGTAGGCTCTCTGCGTCGGCGCCGAGGAGGGCAAATCTCATGGTCGGCAGCCTAATCTACGCCTCGCGACGCAACAACTAGGGCTGCTGGATCTTACCGACGTGGTACAATGGAACGTCGGCTTGCCGTGCATGGGCCGACCGGCCCGCGATGCCCGCGGGGCCTTGCCAGAGCCTTCCCGCCAGACGCAACGGATATGACTATGAAGGGAATCGTCCTCCCCGCTTCGATCCGCTCGCGAAGTTGGCTCTTCGTCGCCGGCGCTGGAATTGTCATTCATGGCGTTGGCACAGCCTCTGAACTCCGAGCGCAAGAAGTCTCGCCGAGCGCGGACGCCGTCGCGCCGATGATTTCCTCCGAACTTGCCGAGGCGATTCGCCAACTCGACGATGACGAATACGCGGTCCGGCAGTCGGCCCAGCGGCAATTGACCAAGATCGGCGGCCCGGCGCTGGAACTTACCGCGCAGGTGGCTGCCAGCGGCAGTTTGGAAAGCTCCACCCGCGCCGTCAACGTGTTGTGGAAGTGGGCCGACACGACCGAAAAGCCGCTCAACCAGCAGGCGCTCGAAAAGATCGCCGCGCTGGCGAATCGCCCCGTCGAGGCGGCCGACGCCCAGCGGCGGCTGGCGGTGCTGCGAGAAGCCACGGCGATTCAAGCGATTGTCGAACTCGGCGGGCGGGTCGACCTCGATCGTTCGTTCGGAATGGTTGGGGGCGACGGCGCTCCGCTGCAGGTCATTGTCGGCAAAGATTGGAAGGGGGGCGTCGACGGACTGAAGCATATCGCCGACGTCCGCCGGGCGACCACGGTCAGTCTCTGGTCGGCTCCGCTCGGCGACGAAGCGCTGCCGAACTTGGAAGAGCTGGGCAATATCCGACGGCTAGAGTTGTACGGCCTCACGATGACGCAGGAACTCGTCGAGAAGGCGCGCGAGAAGCTCCCCAACACGATGGTAGAAGTCCGCGGACCGGCGCGATTGGGCATTCGCGGGCTCGACGCCATCGAGATCGTGCCGAATAGTCCCGCGGCAAAGGCGGGGCTGGTCGTTCACGACCGGATTGTCGAGTTCGCCGGGAAGAAGATTGAGACGTTTGAGCAGTTGACCGCCGAGATTGGCAAGTGCAAAGCAGGCGAGACGGTCGACATCAAATTTTTACGCGGCACGGAAACTCGCGACGCGAAAGTGACCTTCGACGCCTGGGGCGAAGACGTCAGCGCGCAAACGCTGCCCGGTGATGCGCCTCCGGCTGCGCAGGGACTGTTTGGTCCGATTCCGCGCGCCGTCCCGCCCCGCATGCTGCCGCGCGTGCAAATCGAACGACGGCCGTTCGGCGTGCCGCGG
>JBGSMO010000309.1:0-6507 GCA_041740115.1 Pirellulales bacterium | reverse complement strand
CGCCCGTCGGCGTCGTCGATCTAACGACAAGGAGTCTACGCCAACGGCCTGACGCGGGAGGGCCTGAATCATTCCCGCACCTCAACTAGCGCTACAGTTTCGGGGCGCCGGGCGCTACGTTTTTAGAATGGCGGTCACACTCTTCCAAACTATTTTAAATATTCGCGTGGTGGCTTGGTTGCAACTGACGCCGAGCTAGCTCTTGGAGCAGTTCTCGCGTACGATGCAATGAGCATATTGCAGATGAGATGGTATCTACTGTGTTGTCGTATTCCCGTTGTGCGTGTGCGATCCGCAATTTTCTTCAATGGAACTGCTGGACGTGCTAGTGCATCTGCTTGCATGGACGGCAGTTTCCTCTGCAATTCGGTGAGTCACTCATGGCTGACTTATCGTGGAGACAATCGTCAAATATGAGGCATTGGCCAGCAAATTCACTGAAGCTCGCTAGTATATTCGGCGGCATCTCTCTGCTGTTGCTGTTTATAGTGTTGTTCTCATATCAATTAATTCAGCTTCGCCATCGAGTTGCGTCTGAATATGCGGTGAATGAAACGACGGATATGATATGCATGTATTGGGTTGAGAACCGACATATGCCGCAAAGTTGGAGCGATCTTAAGGATGTCTATCAAGTCGTTGACAGAGGTTACGGCTTGGGGCCGCACGGGTTGGAGGAGTTAAAGCGGACTGTAATAGTTGATTTCGATCTATTGCGGAACTATATCAGCGCAACTAACGGGGACTCTCTGTCAGCAGAACCGCCCTTTGTGACTGTCGCTCGCGAATCGCATAATGTTCCACCGTCAGTTCTCCGTTCTAATGCAAGAATTCGCGAACTGTTTACAAAGGAATGACGTTCTATCCGTTTCGTGAGGGTGGAAAAGGGGCATTCTGAATTATCACCGGGCAACTCGCTCGAATGGCACTGACTCCCTAAATCGGGTGCGTCAGATGCCACTGGCATTTTGCCAGTGATGACCCGGGTACGCACTTGCTATACCAATTAGGAGAGGTGAAGATTTCGCAGTCCCTCTCGTCGCCGCAAGCGGCCGAAAACAACTGCAGAAATCGGCCGCGCGCTCTGCTAGATTGATCGTAGCGGGAGGCTCGCCAAGCGGACCTCCCTCCAACAAGCTTTGACAATTCGCGATCCAGTCCCTCCGCGCGGCCGGCGCACGTCGCGTGCTGCATGCACTTGGACGAGTTTTGGACTTTTGGACGTGCCGAACATTTTCCAGAAGTCCAAAAGTCGCCGCCGTTTCCCGAGCCGTTTGTCGCCAAAACACTCGAGAAACGCCGCGTCAAACGCGCCCGCCCCAGCGCCGCCGCCGCCGACTTTTGGACCGTTTTAGCTGGGGCCCCCCGGCGCGCGCAGCAGTCCAAAACTCCCTCGCCGGAGGGGATGGCCAAGAATGGAGCCTTGACGACGTTGCGCTCTCGAATTTCTCAGGCGAGCCTGCCGCCAGATCGCTCTTGGAGCAGCCACACGAATGGGACGCGGCGTTCCTCTACGCAACATCTTGAAACGCCGCTCTCAACCAATCAAGTTCGGTTGGATCCAAGGCGACGGCAGGCATCGACAGCCTCGCCACTCCTTGCTCGTACGCCGTCAAGGAGATTCCGAATCGGTGGAACTTGGAGCGCAAGGCCTCGGGCGATAAGGAACGAGCTTTCCCCGGTTGAGCTTGCAACAGCAAGATGCCGCCGCGCAAGGACGAGTGGGGGAGGCGGGGATGCCATTTGGCCGAAGAAGCCGCTTCAGCGACGGCGTCAACGTTCCGCAGCCTGACGGCAAACGGCGCTTCGGATTCAGCGTCGACGACGGCGGCGTCGCCCACCGCTCCGTGGGCGGCGAATAGTGGAGAGAAATTAACCGTTTCCCCGCTTTGGTTGCCGGCGTCTGCCGCGTACTTGAGCAGCGGGTCGTCAATCAAACCGTAGGCCAAGTTATCGTGGAGGATGGCGTCAACGGGGCCCCATGATCTCGCCGGGCAGTGGAAGGCGAGTCCAAGGGGAAGGTGGGAGCCAAGCCATTTATGGGTCCCTGCCAAATAGAAATCAGCGAACTCAGCCGCATGAGGCGGCTGAGTATGGCCAATATCTTGGGCGCCATCCAACACGACGAACCGAACTTTCGCTGACCTTACTATCGCTTCCGTGATCTGCTTAATTGGCAGCCTGATTCCGAGGTTGCTGACCACGGGCAGGAAGAGTCCGTCGCAGCCATTCTTTTGGTAGACTTCCGACAGCCATTCCGCTACATCGTTGGCATCCATTTGATCGGAAACGATTCGATCGTGCAGTCTCGCCAGAGTCATGCGACGATTGGTTCGCTGGCACTCGCTCGCCAAGATATCGTGATAGGGCTGCCATCCAAGGTCGGTGACGAGAATATTACGGCACGGACGGCAGAGAAGCGTCGCGGCGAGCTTCATTAGTTGGGCGGAGCGGGATGCGAACAGCACGCGAGCTTGCGATGGTAGCTGGACGTAGTTGCGGAGCGAGTCCTTTAACGCCGCTATGCCCCGCCAGTCGGTGAGACCTGGATACGCACCGCGAATACTTGACGGCAGCTCGTCGACGCCATGCCAGAGCAGATCTTCGAAATGGACTGAGGCCCCCAGATTGCCCGCGAATCGCGAGAAGTCGTGCAACGTCCGCTGCGCGCCAGGTGACATTCGTCCCAGTCGTGCCGTGTCGAGATAAAGCCAAGGGGACAATCGCGATCTCCTTATAGGCAGGGCGATCACGATCTTACTCGGGGCGTGGAAGTTGATCCAGTAGATCGCGATAGGGAACGGCAAAAAGCATCAATCGTTCCCACTTAGCCCGTCCTGACCGAACATCTTTTTCCTTAAAGCTCAGCCGAAATTGCGCTGTCTTGCCTCGTCCGTCAAGTTCCTGAATGCCGACGGCGCGATTTCCGTAGATGCCGATATCCTCCAGGAGATCCGGCTCCGACAAAAGACGGGATTCTCGAACCAGGCCAATCCACAACCCAAAATTATATTGCCCCTCAATCCATGGCCGGACGTCGAGGGTTGGAAGCGCTTGATCGTCGGGCCAGAGCGAATCGCTCAGAATGAAAATCCGTTCAATCAAGACGCCGCGCCGCACCGCGTCGAAGTTGAGCGCGAGACTGTTGCGACCCGGCTCGTCCTGCCAGTAGTCCTTGGTCCTGACCAAGGCAACCGACTGATACTCCGGCACATCCGGACTGCGTAGCAGTTTTTCGTAGACCGTGCGCCAAGCTTCCGTGCCGGTAAACAGAATCGTTCCGTCAGCCAGCGCGTCGATTTCCTGTTGCATCGAGGCCGCTCGCATGGCGGCGATGTCACGTAAGATCGGATCGCGTTGCATAGCCAGACGGCCGAGGGCCTCGCATAGCCCGATGTAGTGTTCGTAAACTTGGCGGTCAGCCGCGAGAGCGAGGGGAACGCCGAGTCGCTGGAGGATTTCGGCGAAACGCTTCTCTCTGTCCGCCTCCTGATCAGTATAGCTTAGCAGAAGACCGGCCAGAACGCTGACAAGCCCGCCGAGCATGCCCAACTGGGCTTCAAGCGGCGCCAATGCGCAAACAATCGCCATGGCGAGCGAGCCAAGGGTGGCCACGCCGGCAAACTTAAAGCTTAAAAGGACGGAACGCCGAGGTTCCCGAGTTTCTTGTATCAATCCGGCAAGAATACGACAGAATTTCCGTCTTCGCAATCGCTATTCAAAGGCACTACTGCGCCAATGAAGTTAACTGCGTCCCGTGTGAAACGGGCAATAACATCACGTTGCCTGAGAGATTCCCAAGTTCCCCCGGCAGCGTATCCGGCGTTCGATCTTGCCGTTACAGAGGGGGAAATACCCTTTTCAAAATCTTCCGTTTTGGCGGGAATCGGACCTTCGACTCGTTGTTCTCCGCAAAATTCGACATACCTCCTATCTTTGAGAGGCCAAGCTGCTTAAAAACGAGGTTGCGAAACGCTAATGAAGGGCGTTTCATCACCACTCCAGGCGCCGCAAGCGCCGCCCCGCCAGATGAGGTAGAATATGTTTTCACAAACCGTCGAATACGCCCTGCGAGCCATGGTGCAGCTGGCGGCCGACTCGTCGGGAGCCGCCACCACCAAGGACATTGCCGCGAAGGCGAAGGTGCCCAGCGCCTACTTGGCCAAGGTGCTCCAGTCGATGCGCCGCGGCGGACTGATCCACTCCCGTCGCGGAGTCGGCGGCGGCGTCACGCTCGCCAAGCCGGCCGGCAAGATCACCCTGCTCGACGTCATCGACGCCGTCGAGCCGCTGAAGCGGACCCCCGGCAAGAAGGTTCCGGCCGCCGCGCAACTCCAAAAGGCGATGGACTCGGCCGTTGATCAGCTCCGCTCGAAGTTCGCTTCGGAGTCGCTGGCCGACATGCTCCCGAAGGGGAAAACCACTAGTCGCGCCGCGAAGAAGCGCTAAGTTTCCATGGTCAATGGAGATTCCTGCGCCCGATACGTAACGGTGGCCGAAAACCATATGTTTCGCGCAACATGACAATCATTGACGGCCGCCGCACTATTTAGAGAGTAAGGCGGCCGTCACTTTGTTGGACGCAACATCGCATTGCTCAAGTTGAAGAATTCGTCGGCCTCAGGTCAGGGGATAGCGCCCCACAATCGATCCGCCGGACTTTCAGGCGGCGCACGCGGCTGAAGATAGTCTCCGGTGAGAGGAGCTTCTCTATTGACGATGACTAGGCCGCTCGGCATCCGGAAGGTCCTTGGCCTATTGATCGAGTTGATGAGTAGCGCCGTATGCCTTGCGCCATTCTTCAAAGTAGGTCACGAGACCGGCTTCAAACCGCATTCTCAGCGTCGCTGCTGGTACGCGAGGAATGCCGGCAAATGGAGGGCGTCGTCGGCAAGCCCCGCGACAATCGCTAATGGGATCGCCGTCTTACGGAGGTAGGCAACGTTATCCGCATTGCCGTCATAATATTCTTGAATGCTCTTGCAGTTGATAAGCAGGAGACACCGGATTCAAGGAGTATGAGGCGTCACGAAAACAATGCACGGCTATCGACAGAGCGGGCCGACCGATGGCGGTCAAGGAAACCAGCGCCGGACCAATTGCTGCTCGATTTCGATGGAGCGATGCCGCCGACTCCGATGGCCGCATCGTTGACGCCCGATCCTGAGCGTCCCGAGAACCGCTTCGCTCGGCGATTTGCCGAACTCTTGGAGGCTGATCCAACCGCTAGCTTTGACAACGCTGCTGTCTCGACCCTGGCCCGAGAAATCTTCGGGAACGCCGCAGGGCATGCGCGAGACGCCTACGACGCCGCGGAAGCTGGCTTCAATCTCTATCTTGAACGCATCGGCATTGACCTTCGAGATTTTAATGCTGCGGTCGCTCGTTTGCATGTTGAACAATCGCGTCTGCCGCGACAATCAAAGCGCGATCAAAAGCAAATCGAGCTCCAGCAATTTAGCACGCCGCCGACAGAAGCCTTGCTCGTGATTACGGCCGCGTGCTTGCAGCACGGCATGACGGTCCTTGAGCCAAGCGCCGGCACCGGGAACTTGGCCGTCCTTGCAAGGCTCCAAGGCGCGAAAGTTGACGTTAATGAAATCGATCCCCGCAGGCGCACGTTATTAACCCTTTTAGACTTTGAGCCGATGGCGTTCGACGCCGAGCGGCTCGACAATCTGCTGCCGCCGGAAGAACTCTACGACGCCATCGTCATGAATCCGCCGTTCTCGGCGACTGGAGGTCGAGTCGAGGGGCACAATACTGCCTTCGGCGCCCGGCACGTCGAGCAGGCGCTCCTGCGGCTCAGGCCCGGCGGGCGTCTTGTCGCCGTCGTCGGTCGAGGCATGGCGTTGGAACGGCCAATGTTCGGCGATTGGTGGCAGGAAATATTTGAGCGTTACGCCGTTCGCGCCAACGTCGGGATCGATGGAAACGAGTATGCAAAATTTGGCACGACGTTCGACAATCGGATCGTCGTCATCGACCGCACGGGACCGACGGCCGACCGGTCGGCGATCACAACCGGCGACGGTCTTTCGATTCAAGTGGCGTACGGTCGACTCAAGGATTTAACGAAGGAGAACGTCTATGAGCGAGTTTGCAGAGAACGTAAGAGCAGAGGCGGGCGCAGCGCTTCGCAACCTATACGGCCAGGAACCGAGCGCCAACATCGATCCGATCATCGAGCTCATTGGCTATTTGACGGAAGAATCGGCGACGACGGAGCCATGCTCCGCTTGGAATCAACTGGCAATGGATCAGCCGGAGCATCTGTCGACCGCGATCACGGCCGTCCTGGAGCGAGAGCGAGTCAATCTCCCGACGACGGAGGAACGACTGCGGCCGTGGGCGAACTGGCTCATTCAGACCGCGATCGACTGGAACGAGATGGAGTAGGGGAGATTGAAACGGCCGTTGCACCGAAGGCCGTGGACATCGAAGAAGGAACGGTCTTTGCCGCTTATCGAGTTCAAAAAGCGATCATCCGCGGCAGTCAGCCTCATC
>JBGSMO010000288.1:0-7242 GCA_041740115.1 Pirellulales bacterium | reverse complement strand
GCTGCGATGGCGGTGACGGCGCCGATCGGCAACTCGGCGCGTTCGAGCAGGGGGCCTTGTTCGATGTGGAGTTCGACGAATGCGGAATAGTGACCGGGTTGCAGTTTCACGTCGGCGAGCGGGCCGTTGAAGCCGGCGTTCTGTCGTACCGCGTCGAGTTGCTGGCCGTCGGCGTCGGTGAGTGTGGCGGCGGCGTCGGGGGGGAGTTGGCCACTTAACATGCGACTGCCGAGGCAACCGTAGGCGAAGCGGGTTGGTTCTTCGGAGGTGAACATCACCAGTTCGATCGAGCGGCGGGGGGCCGCGGGGATGAACCCCGCGGCTCGCGTCGTTTGCTGGACTCCCATGGCTCGCTGAAGCGAGCGGATTGCTTCGAGGCCGCCGAGGACGCCGACGGTGCCGTCGTACTTGCCGGAGTAGGGGATCGCGTCGGTGTGGGAGCCGGTGGCGACGGCGGGGAGCGTCGGGTCGGTTCCCTCCCAGCGGGCGAAGATGTTGCCGATGGGATCGACGCGAACCTGCAATCCTGCTTCCTCGAACAGTTCGATCAGGTAACTGCGGGCGGCGAGATCGGTCGGCGTGAAGACGACGCGCTGCACGGCGGGCGCCGGCACGTCGGAGAATTGGGCGAGTCGATCGAGTTCGGCCGAGCAGCGATTGACGTCAACTTTTAGATCCACGATCGGCTCGCTAGTCGCTAAAATGCCTCGTTTGTCCTGGGCGATTCTACTCGGAGCGGCGGAGAAATGCGATGAGCGTGACGATTCGGGATGCGGAGATTGGTGACGTGCCGGCGCTATTAGCGCTCGTACGGGAACTTGCGGAGTACGAACGGCTGCCTCACGCCGTCGTCGCGACCGAAGCCAGTCTGGCGACGACTTTGTTCGGCGAACGTCCCGAGGCAGAAGCGTTGATCGCTGAAGGGGAGGCGGGGCCGGTCGGCTTGGCCGTCTTCTTCTCAAACTACTCGACGTTTTTGGGACGTTCGGGGATCTATCTGGAAGACCTCTACGTCCGTCCCGAGCTGCGCGGCCAGGGAATCGGCACGCGGCTGCTGGCGGAGGTGGCGAAGCGCGCCGTCGAGCGCGGCTGCCAGCGGCTGGAATGGGCGGTGCTCGATTGGAACGAGCCGTCGATTCAGTTTTACAAGAGTCTGGGGGCGAAGCCGCTGGATGATTGGACGACGTTTCGGATGGCGCCTGAGGCGATTGCGAAACTGGCGGGGGCGTATCGCCTACCTCTTGCAGCCCTCGGCTCCGCCGGGGGGTAGCGTTACGCAGGACGATGTCGACCGAAATGGTGGCCGACCCCCCGGCGGAGCCGGGGGCTGGAGGAGCGCGCTATGTGCGATAATCGGCATTCAGCCGCACGTATTCGGCCGTGAGATCCGAAGTCCAGAAGCGCGCCGAAGCTTCGCCCTCTTCGAACAGCAAGACGACGCCCGTGTTGCGGTCGGCTTCCATTTCGCGCGAGACGGCGTCGCCGTCAAACGGCACCGGTTGGCCGCGCTCGTAGAGGAGCGAGCCGTTGAGATGGAGGCAAACCTTGGAGGCGTCGAACTGCACGCCCGCGTAACCGGCGGCAGAGACGATGCGGCCCCAATTGGGGTCATTGCCGGCGATGGCGGTTTTCACCAGCGGGCTGTCGGCGACCGTTTTGGCGATTTGGATCGCGTCGTCGCGAGTGCGGCAGCCGTGGACTTCGACGGTGATGAGGTGCGAAGCGCCTTCGCCATCGGCGGGAATCGATTGGGCAAGGTCTTCGCAGACTTCCACCAGCGTCGCTTGGAACTTCGCGAGCGCATCGCCCGTGAGCAGCGGCCCGCCGGCGGCGCCGTTGGCGAGCAGCAGCACGCTGTCGTTCGTGCTGGTATGGCCTTCGACGCTGATGCAGTTGAACGATTCGTCGGCCGCGTCTTTGAGCCCATCCTGCGCATCTTTCAGGCTGATCTTGGCGTCGGTCATAATCACCGCGAGCATCGTGGCGAGATTTGGGCCGATCATCGCGGCGCCTTTGGCGACGCCGCAGACCGAGATCTTGTGGCCGTCGATCGTGACGGTGCGGCTGGAGATCTTGGGACGCGTGTCGGTGGTCATCATGCCGCGCGCGGCGGCGAGCAGCGAGTCTTCATCGGCGCCGAGGCGCGTGGCGACCTTTTCGATCCCGGGGATAATTTTGTCCATCGGCATCAGTTCGCCGATGACGCCGGTGGAGAGGACGAGCACATCGGTTGGCGTCAGGCCGCAGACTTCGGCCACCTTGGCTGCCATCGCGGCGGCGTCGCGATCGCCGAGATCGCCGGTGCAGGCGTTGGCGTTGCCGGAGTTGATGACGACGGCGCGGGCGGTTTCGCTCGGCGTCCGTTCGCGGCAAAGTTTAACCGGGGCCGCGAAGACAAGGTTCTGCGTGTAGACGCCGGAGGCGACGCATGGGCGATCGGAAAGTAGTAGCGACAGGTCGAGCCGGGACGTATTTTCCTTGACGCCGGAATAGATGCCGGCCGCTCGAAAACCTTGGGGAAGTTGCTCGGGCATAGGATGAACCTGTGTTGCGTCGGCTCTCGCGGGCGGCGTCATAACGCCGTCGTTTCGTCGAAACCGTACATCAAGTTGAAGTTTTGCACCGCTGCCCCGGCGGCGCCCTTAATCAAATTATCGATCACGCTGATCGTCACCACGCGGCCGCGGACGACGCGAGCGGCGACGTCGCAGTAGTTCGTGCCGGTCACGTCTTTGGTCGTCGGCAATCCGTCGACGACGCGGACGAACGGCTCGTTCGCGTAGAACTTTTTAAGTTCAGCAAGGATGGTCGCCGTATCCACGGTTTTGGTCGGCGCCGAGTAGGTCGTCGTCAGGATGCCGCGGTCCATCGGAACGAGATGCGGGGTGAAGACGACTTCCGTAGGCTTGCCGCCGAAGTCGCTGAGGACCTGGTCGATCTCCGGCGTATGGCGATGCGAGCCGACGCCGTACGCGGAGAAATTTTCGTTCGCTTCCGGGTAGTGGAGATTCGCCTTCGGCGTGCGGCCGGCGCCGCTGACGCCGCTCTTGCTGTCGACGATAATCCCCTCTGGTGAAATCAGCCCAGCCTTAAGTAACGGTGCGAGCGCCAGGATTGCCGAGGTTGGGTAGCAACCAGGGTTGGCGACGAGCTGCGACTTGGGGATTCGCTCGCGGTAGAGTTCCGGCAGGCCGTAAACCGTTTCAGCCATCCGCGCGGCGTCGGGATGGTCGTGTTCGTACCACTTCTTGTAGGTGGCGGCGTCGTTGAGGCGATAGTCGGCGCTGAAGTCGACGACGCGCGTGCCGAGGGGCATGAACTCCTGGATCACCTCGGCGCTGGCGGCGTGAGGCAGGCAGCAGAAGACGCAATCGGCCCGCTTGGCGACTGCGGCGGCGTCGAGATTTTCGAGTTTCAGGTCGAGCCGCCCGCGGAGCACCGGGTGGACGTCGCCCAAGTGGGGCTGATCGTCCTGGCGCGTGGTGAGCGCAGTGATCTGAGCTTCCCGATGGGCGAGCAGCAGCCGGATCAGCTCTTTGGCCGAGTAACCGGTAGCTCCAAGGATGGCGACGCGAACCATGGCAGAGACGCAGGCGGTGGGGGGCAACCTGACGAACCCGCGGAGAGTCTGCGCTGCCGGTGGGCGGCCGCACGCCGTCGGGGATTTACGAATATACTTACCGGCCGGGCAAGTCGCTACCGGCGGCGTTAGTTAAACGACACGGAGGGCAGCGGAGCGGTTCAAACATAACAAGAGATTGTCTGGTTCCCTCCCCTCGAAGGGGAGGGTTAGGGAGGGGTGAGTGCGGCGTTTACCAGTGTTCAACCCCCTCCCCAGCCCTCCCCTCGCGGGGGAGGAAGCCAAACATGTTTAATTGTTGGCCACGCAATAGCTCAGCGTTTTATAAGCCGCTCTTGGATCACCGCCAGGATCTCTTGGGCGACCGATTCCTTCGACCCAGTCGCTGAGCGTAGGACGTTCCCTTGCGGATCAAGAACCTCGACTTGATTATCCAGCGAGTTCATTGCCGCAACGCCGTTCGAAACCATCAGGTCGCACCGCTTCCGTTCCAGCTTGGCGAGGGCCCGGAGGCGGTGGTCGTCGGTCTCGAGGGCGAAGCCAACGACCCAGCGGGCTCCTTTCTCCGCCGCTAGCGTGGCGACGACGTCCTCGGTTTCCAACAGGCGAAGGAGTAGCGGATCGCCCGTCTTGGCAATTTTGTGATCCTCGACATGCTCGGGGCGGTAGTCGCAGGGGGCGGCGGCGCCGATGAGGCCGTCGCAGCGGGCGAAAGCTTTCCGGGCGGCGTCGAGCATTTCTTCGGTGGAGACGACCGGAATGACTTCGGCCGCAGCGGGGTAGGGGACTTCCACCGGGCCGGAGACGATCGTCACCTCGTGGCCCAGTTCTAAAGCCGCGGCGGCGAGGGCGGCGCCCATCCGACCGCTGGAGGCGTTTGTCAGATACCGGACCGGATCGAGATACTGCCGCGTCGGTCCGGAGGTGATGAGGATGCGGGCCATGAGAAAGGAATGACGAATTCCCGAATGACGAATGACGAATGCAGAGAAGGCATGCGTCTTTCATTCGTCATTCGTCATTGCGTCATTCGTCATTTTCCTTTATCGAGCAGAGCATGAATCGCCGCCGCGATCTCCGTCGGTTCGGCCATGCGGCCGACGCCGCGCTCGCGGCAGCTTTGCCAGCCGTCGGCCGGGCCGACGACATGGTAGCCGTCCTCTCGCAGCTGGGCGACGTTCCGCTGCACGGCGGGTTTGGTCCACATCTCTTTGTTCATCGCCGGAGCGAGCACAACCGGCCCGGTGAACGACAACAGCAGCGTGCTGAGCAGATCGTCCGCCATGCCGTGGGCGGCCTTGGCGAGGAAATTGGCCGTCGTCGGGGCGATGCAGAGCAGTTTGGCTTGCCGCGCGAGCTGAATATGCGGACCGAGCGGATGTTCGTCGCGCGGGAACGAACGCGTCGCGACCTGCCGGCCAGTGAGCGCACGGAACGTGGCGGCGCCGACGAACTTCTCCGCGCAGCGGGTCATCACCACGGTGACGCTGACGCCCGACTGCACGAGGTCGCTGACGAGCGCCGCCGTCTTGTAGGCGGCGATTCCGCCGGTGACGCCGATCAGTATTTCACGCGACGCGGACATGCGGACAAACGTCCCTGTCAACAGCGGCGGTAGGGTCTACAGCGACGACAGATCGAATTCCGGCGGCCCGCCCATTGGGCGAGGATCGGCGGAGACGGCCACCTGATTCGACGCATCAAGGAAAATCTTGTCTTGGAGGATTTCCTGGACGACGATCTCCATTTTGTCGTCGCTGCGGAAATCAACCAGCGGACGCGCGCCCGAATTGATGGCGGCGAGCCGCTTTTGAATCAAGGTCGACAGCTTGAACCGGCCGCCGACCTTGTTGACGATCTCTTCTTCCTTCAGTGCGTCAATCATCTTCTTACGCCTCGGGTTCTAGACCCCGACTCCGCAAAATATCGCAAATTTGACCGACCGCCTGGTCGACCGTGTCATTCACTACCTGGTGGGAATACTGGCTCGAGAGCTGCAACTCGTGTCGCGCTACTGCCAGACGACGTTGCACCGCATCCTCGCTCTCGGTGCCGCGCGAGCGGAGACGGCGCTCCAGTTCTTCGACCGAATCGGGACGAATGAAGATCGTCACCGCCTCGGGAAACTGGCGCAGAACCTCCCCGGCACCATCAACGTCGATCTCTAAGATTACCCACTTTCCCTGGGAGAGACTAGACCTCACCTCGCTCCAGAGGGTGCCGTACCAGTGGCCGCGGCCGAAAACCTCGATACATTCAAGGAATTCCCCTTCCTCGCGGCGGCGACGGAACTCGGCGTCGGTCAGGAAGTAATAGTCGACGCCGTCGCGTTCGCCCGGGCGGGGAGGCCGGGTAGTCGCCGAGACGCTGAGCCGAATGGTCGGGCCGAGCTGTTGCAGGACTTCCCGCACCACCGTGCTCTTGCCGACGCCCGAAGGACCGGAAATAACGACGAGCTTTCCGGGCTTGGCGGCAATCATGAATGCGAAGAAGGCTTCAGGCTGCAGGCTACAGGCGGCAGGGAGGACGGCAGGGTGGAGCAAAACTGCAGTCTGCAGACTGTCGCCTGCAGCCTCGTCGTCACTCCACGTTTTGGATCTGCTCTCGGATTCGCTCCAAGGCGGTTTTGATTTCAACGACTTCATGCGAGATCTCGGCGTCGTTCGCTTTGGAGCCAATCGTGTTGGTTTCGCGTCCCATTTCCTGACAGATAAACTCTAGCTTGCGGCCGGCGCTCTCGTCGGCTTGGAGGGCTTGGGAGAATTGCGCCAGGTGGCTGCGCAACCGGACGATCTCTTCGGAAATGTCGCTGCGGTCGGCAAAAACGCAGATTTCGCGGACGACATCGATCGGCTCGATCGAGGCGTTGAATTTGGCCAGCACCTCGCCGACGCGGTCTTGGAGCCGTTGGCGGTAGCCCTCGACGACCTGCGGCGAGCGGGCGGCGATCGCGCTGAGGCTCGTCTCGACCGTGTTGCATTGGGCCGTCAGGTCGGCGCCGAGGGCCTCGCCCTCGGCGGTTCGCATGACGGTAAGGGCTTCGAGGGACGCGCGAAGCGTTGGCTCGATGAGGGGCCAGACTTCTTCGGCCTCGCTGGCTTCGGAAGAGAGTTCTTCGATGACGCCCGGGAGGTTCGCCATCGACTCCAGGCGAATGTCTTCGGAAAGGTTTCGCTTGGCGGCGACCTTCTGGAACTGGTCGAGGTAATTCTCGAGCACCGCGACGTTGACGCGGTAGTCTTCCGCGTCGCTCATGTGGCGAATGCGGAGGTTGACGTTCACCGTGCCGCGGCGGACGTATTCGCGGACTACCGCTTCGATCCGCGAATCGAGCGCGGCGTAACCGTCGGTGGTGCGCAGGTTGAGCTTGAAGTGACGATTGTTGATCGTGCGCACTTCGGCCGTGATGGCGTGGTCGGCCCGCTCGTCGCGAGCGTCGCCAAAACCGGTCATGCTCAACAGCGGCACGGGCTTATTCCAAGGTGCGAGTGGTCGAGGAGTCGTTCGAACGTTCGGCTGAGGCCGGATGTTCGAGCGGCAAAGCTTTACTTGTCGTCGCTTTCAGTCGCTGGAGCTTCGGCGGCCGGAGCGGCTGGCGTCTCTGCCGGCGGTGCGCTCGCTGCCGGAGTCTCCGACGAAGCGGCGGGCTTGGCTGGCGTAGC
>JBGSMO010000219.1:0-10837 GCA_041740115.1 Pirellulales bacterium | reverse complement strand
GCCGCCCGCTGGCCCACCTCCGCTCCGGGCCCTGCTTCGGCTACGCCTCAGCAGGCCCCTTCGCTACGGAGGGCCAGCGGAGTAACATCCACTAACCCTGATTCTCTCATTACAGCTGGTACATGATTCGGGGGAAGGCCACTTCTCGATGTAGTATTGAATCCGCAAGAGATTCAGGATCAGGCGCTGGCTGAGAAGACGCTGGCGTTGATGCAGCGCGGAGCAGGGAACGATTCGTTCATCATGGTCCTCGGTGGTGCGACAGTGATGGCGACTGCATTGGCGGCGAGACGGCTTCAGCGTGTTTCAAGTATGTATGAATCTGGGCATCCAGTCGAACCTCCGTCGCAGATAGGCTGAATTCGGGAGATCGATCAAGATGTCGAACTAGCCGCATCGAAATCTGCATTTGAGTCAACGATGAATGTTCTATTCACGCTTCTTGGCTGGTTGGGACTCGGTTTAGGCCTGCTCTCCTTGCCGGCGGCGCTCTTCGTCGGACCGCATTTGCTTGCGGTGGCACTTGGCTTTACTGGGTTTGGCCTTGGTAGCTTGATGGTTGCGAGCGGCTTTCGGCGGAGAACCAACTGGGCGACGTGGAGCGGTATCGCGCTGTGTGCGGTCCCAGTCTTGGTGGCTGCACTCGCCGTCTATCAAGCTGCTAATGCTGTGGAGTGGGATAGCGTAGCTGTTTGGGGAAGTGTCGCAACATTCTTCGCAGTAACGCTCGTCGCGATTTACACTCATCGGTCGGGCCGGAGGTTTTAAACTCTCCGGTACGCTTTCTAAACCAGCGGCTTTCGAGAGGGAAATGACGACCACGAGAGGGCTCCGGTCTTTCAAGATGCGACCTTGCTCCCCACCCGCCTCGGCGGCGGTTAGAATGCGGATATGGTCACCACCTACCATCTAGAGTTCGGCATCGTCGAAACGGTAGTCGTGCTAATCCTAGTGGTCGCCATCGCCGCCATGTTGTCCAAACCGAAACGTGACCGATGAGCCCTCCCCGGCCAGGAGGCTGGGGGCTAGGGCTGCTTTTTATAACCGGCTTGTGGCACCATGAGATTCAAGACCCGAAGCCTCTTTTGGATCACGGTCTGCATCGCACTGCCTGCCGCAGTCGTATCCCATTGGTCGCGGTCGATCGACGGAACACACGGAGGCTTGTTTTTGCTGGTTGTAGGAGATGACACAGTCTGGGCCGCAGACTTCACAGACGAGGCATTCCGAACCGTCCGCGCTGGGATGACGCGAAGCGAAGTTTATGCCTTACTCGGGCCGCCGCTCGAAGTGTGGGACAACGGGCCTGCAAGAACCTACGAGTGCTGGACGAGAAGCCCCGCAGATACGCACTACCGCGAGCGAGCAGTTATGTTCCAAGGCACTAAAGTCGTGAAAAAGATAGGCGGATTATATGTGGACTGAATTTAGGTGCAGCTTCCCGATCAAAGGTGCAACTCGCCTTTTAGGTGCAAACCCAGGTAACGAGCATCGACCTTGAGGGCGTCCCCGTCGGCACCGGCGACCGCTTGGCGATTTCACGCTCAGCGGATACATCCGTCGGAAGCGGTCGGTACTTTTGGGCAACGCATGAGGCGCTCGCTCCCGAGTCTTATTTAGAAGGTGATTTGTTTTCCGTGGGACTCTCATCGGACAACGGAATCGGGCTCCTGTCGACGCAGGCTTTCGCACTTACGTAGATGTGGTTCCTGAACCGACGACTTTCACCTTAGCTGCCACATCGGTGGCTCTGATCGCGGCGGCTTGGAGAATTACCGGCAACAGCCCCGCACGCCGCCTTCGCCGCCCGCAGGGATGAGAGGGTGAGGGCTACCAAGAGAACATCGCACGCTGCACGGTCGCCTCTGGAAAGAGTTCGGCCGTACTCTCTAATTCTTCGTCTGTGCAACTGGGTTGGAGCTGAACTAAAGCAAGATCCTCGTCTCCTAGCATGCGTCGGAAGAAGTTCGGAGCATAGTCAGGCAGATGATTGCGGTCAGTCCATTCTTTATGTAACCGCTTCATTTCTACGAGAGAGTAGGATCTCGCGGTGCGTAGAGTCTGATCACGCTTCAGCACAATGCTCCCTTGCCACGCGACGACCGCCACGATTGCCGTGACGGCCAAGGCTACGCGGAGGGTGAAGCGGGGGCGGGGCATTGGGGAGCAACTACGAAGCTGTTTCGGATTTAACGCGACGCCAGGCGTAAGAGCCAAGAACGGCTCCTAAGATCCCGAACAACATCGCGCCAACTGAATTGGCGGCACGAAGTTTTGGAGCGAACCGCTCTGCACCTGAGGTCATCCTAAAAGCTTGGCCGGTCGGTGGGGTGTATGGTTGCCCCGACGGCGGCGGGGCAACAGAGACTGATAGAGGCGCTGCATAGCTCAGGCTGCCGGACGACGGAGAGAACACTCCGGAAGCCGCGGTACTTCGATAGGAGCCCGGCACAGTGACCGGGACAATCGTGTCGCCAAATTCCACACCCGCGGCGACGAGCAATCGCTGCGACGGCACGCTTTCCGGCGCCGCCACTACACTGGCCAGGAAGATAAACGCAAACACTGCGAATCCAACCGCGGTCACACGCAGTTTTCCAGAGCCAATGATCGCGACGAGAGCCGTGTACGCGACGGCGATCAGTGTGATGACCCATAGTGCGTCGGAATACGCCCAGCCGTCCTGAGTGAAGGCGGCTGCGCTAAGTGCAGCGTAGGCCATCGAAATAAGAATCCACTTCAATGAGAAGCGCATGGAATAGCCTTTCAGTGAGAAGTCTGGCTATCAAGATACCCGCCATGCTGCTGTACAGCCAACTTGCTTCTGAACGACCGCACAGAAAGGCCGGTGACGCGCGGCGAGGGGCGAGGGGCGAGCGTGGCCTCCTGAGTTCAATCGCCGAGCGCGGCATTCGCAAACCGCCGCCCAAGGTTAGTCAATGCGGGCAGAACTGCCAGCCGATGGCGGCTCCGCTTCAATTAAGCCGGCCTATTGGAGCTCGTTGGCGGCAATACTTACAGCGGTCATGTCGTCGGGCCAATCATCGCCATCGACGATGTCCGTGATCGGGATCCATAACTCGTCAGCCTCAGCACTCGGGGGGATCTCTTTGAGGGTGACCATCGCGTGTCGGCTGAGTCTCTCCGTCGCGTGGATGAGTTGGTGGTACTCAGCATCAGAGAAGTCGCTCTTCGCGGCCTCAAGGGCGGTCATGACCTTCGCGCGATTGGCGTAGTGTGCGGCGTCCATGTCGCTTATGTCCTTACCGGGTGTCACTGACACCTGCGAAACCTTTTTTCGGCGGTTTCTAGCGTCTTTCTGACACCTGCAGAAACTGCACTTCACCCTAGAAAACAGGGCATTTCCCGAGTAGGACCACGAGATACTTTTTGTCTTCGTAGTCCGATGCTCTATCCAATTGAGCTAGGGGTGCAAGTTGTTGGCAGATAATAAGTTGCAGCCTTCAAGGATCACCCGCTTCATCGAGCGGCGGGCCCTCTGCTCGCCGGGCGCTGGTTGCTTCTGGCAACCGGGCGTTGAGAGCCTCAGACCGGCGAAGCATTGAGTTTACCAGTTTTCGGACGCCTATCCAGGGGGAGAAAACCTCGATGTCGAAACAAGTTGCAAGTTTGAAGGCCGGCAGGCCAACCGTTATTAAGTTCCGGTTGGCGATGTTCACGACCCGCCGACTTTGAGGGAATAACTTGCCGTTGTCGTCAGGCATCGACGCCGCGCCGTTCATTGCTCTGCGGGCGCTGGGATCGGACCGCTTCCCAGGGGATAGAGTTCCCAGCGGCGGAAGAAAACTTCAGCGAGTTCGGTCTGCAATTGGATCTGACCTGACGTCGGAGAAACGTCGGTCGCTTCGTTCACCTTCACGCCGTTGACGAACGTCGTGATCCGGTCGCCATCGGCGAAGACGTCGAGTCGCGTCCATTCCTGGCCGGGGCTGTCGACGTCTTTCGGCCCGCGGAAGCCTTTCACGTCGTCCCAATCGGGATCACGATCCTTCCAATTGATGCGGCGAGTCTTGGCGTTGTCGTAGGTTTCCTCCTTTCCTTCTTCGTTCCAGACGACTTCGTCATCGCGGTCGTGGGTGACGTGGGCCGTTAGCGAGAGGGGAACTGGTTTACCGGCGACGTCATTGCCGGGGACCAATACAAAATCGCCGACGCCACCTTCAATGATCTGCACCTCAATCGAGGGCTTCCAAATACCGCTGTAGCCGCCGTCGACGCCGTTGCTGTGGATCAGCAGACCTGAATCACGCGCCGCGTTCTCGCGATTGGGCCATGTCTTCTCTCCCCAGCGGTACTCCAAGACTAAATGGTAGTCCCGATAGGCTTTGTTGGTGATCAGGCTGCCGAAACCGTCTCCAGTGACATGCAGCAAACCGTCGTCGATGCGGAAGACCTGTTTGGGGTCCTCGCGCTGCGTCCCTTGGAGCCAGGTATAGGAGTCGCCGAGTGATTTGCCGTCGAACAAAACGATTGGACCGTCGGTAGGCGCAGTCGCCTGATCGATTGCGATCCTCGGCTTCGCCGCATGCGAGGAGTAGAAAGGATTCGTAACGGCTGCAATTACCAGAAGAATCAGGATGCGCTTCGAGAGTTGGGGCATGTCTTCACTTTCACGTGGCAGCGAGAAAAGGCGAGCGTCGTCGTTGAACCGGACCCCAGCCAGCATAACGCGAATTCTTCGCTTGGCGGGAAGTCGATAACGATTTGCAAAATATCGCAACTTTCGTTTCCCTCGCTCGAAGGCCGGCCCGAGTAGACTGAAACGGGCGCGGCGGCGCTTCCAATTCGCGAATAATGCGTTGCGCAGGCAGCACGCGGTGCGTACTGAGGGGCGAGGTTGTCAAACACGGCTGAACGAGTTGAAGGGAGAGGAGGGGGCGTCCGTCCCGGCCGTCAGGCAATGATTGCTCCTTTCAGCCGCTGCAATTTGCTCTCGCGCTTTGAACGCCGTCTCTTGACGTACCTGGCGCTGATCGCGTGCTACTGCGGGATCGGTGCTGCGGCGTTCGTCGAAGCCAGCGAACCGCTGTCGCCCGCCGCGGCCCTTGCTGACTTTGCTCTCCCGCCCGGATATCGCATCGAGCTCGTGGCGTCTGAACCGCAAATCGTCGATCCCGTCGCGATGGCGTTCGATCCGCAAGGCCGCCTCTGGGTCGTCGAGCTGCGCGACTATCCCTTCCTGGCTGCAGGAGCGAAGCCTTCCTCGCGGATCCGAATTCTCAAAGACAAGAATCACGACGGAGTTTTCGAAACGGCCAGCACGTTCGCCGACGGCCTCCTCATCCCTACAGGATTGCAGCTTTGGGGCTCCGGCGCCTTCGTCACGCTCGCTGGCGAGGTCGCCTACTTCCCCGACGACGACCGCGACGGCCGCGCCGACAAACAGGAGACGTGGTACCGCGGCTTTGCGACGGAAAACGAACAACTCCGCGCGAATCACCCGACGCTCGCCGCCGACGGTTGGATCTACGTTGCCGGCGGACTCCGCGGCGGACAGATCGAAAATCTCCGCCGTCCCGACGACGCCCCCGTCTCGATCAACGGCCGCGACTTCGCGTTCAATCCTCGCACGGGCGAATGTCGGGCCGTTAGCGGCAACGGTCAATTCGGCTTGGCGATCGACGACTTTGGTCGCCGCTTCACTTGCAGCAATCGGAATCCGCTGATCGAAGTGATGATCGAACAACGCTATCTCGACCGCAATCCGAAGCTTGTGTTGCCGAGCGTCGTGCAAGACGCCGCCGCCGCGGGCGCTGACTCGCGCGTCTTTCCGCGGAGTCGTGCGATGACCACCTCGGCGGAACACTCGGGCCAGTTCACGGCGGCGTGCGGCGTTGAAGTCGATCGTGGCGATGCGTTCATTTGCGAGCCGACGGGAAATCTCGTCCATCGCGAAGTCTTCAACTCGAGCGGTTCGGCGATGCAGGCAGTTCCGGTCGAGCGAAATGCCGAACAAGAAACCGAATTCCTTACCGCTACTGACGAATGGTTCCGGCCGGTGAACCTCGCCACGGGGCCTGATGGCGCTTTGTACGTCGTCGATTTGTATCGTGCGGTCATCGAACATCCGGAATGGATGCCCCCCGAGCTGCGTCAGCGGCCTGACTTACTCGACGGCGTCGATCGCGGCCGCATTTATCGCATTGTCGCTGCCGGCGCCGCGGCAAATTCGGCGACTGAAGATCAGTCCATCACGATGGACAATCCCGCGGAACTTGCGACGCTCCTGAGCCACCCGAACGCCTCGCAGCGGGAGACGGCCGCCCGGCGTTTGCTGGAGATCGGCGGCGCCGCCGCGATTGAACCGCTCCACGAAGTTGCCGCGAGGGACGTGAGCGCCGCCGGCAGATACCTGGCATTCTCGACGCTCGAAGCCTTCGGCGCCCTTACGCCGGAGATGTTGGCTCGATGTCTATGCGACCAAGCGCCTGAGATTCGCGCGCTCGGCCTGCAACTGGCGGAACCGCAACTCGCCAAGTCGCGCGATCTAACCAGCCAAGTGATGCAACTGGCGAACGATCCCGATCCGCGCGTTCGCTATCAGACGGCCCTGACGTCGATGTTCTTGCCATCGACGCAAACGCATAGCGCGTTGTGCTCCATTGCCGCTCAGGATGCGGAAGATGAGTGGACATGCCGCGCCGTCGCGCTCGCTGCCCGCGATCAAGCGGGTCCACTCCTCATTGAGTTATTAAATCATGAACCGCACGTGCAATTCACGCCCGCACTGGCTCATGAACTCGTCACGGCCGTCGTGGCCAACGACGACGGTCATCAACTCGCCGCGGCGCTCGGTTCCCTGAACAACGTCGATCAGGCGACGACGCGCCTGCTGCTGATGGCCGCGAACGACGCCTTGCAACAACACGGTTCGTCGCTAGCGGTCACGTTTGAGATAATCGCGGAGCAGGCTCCCGCAGCCCGCCAGGCTATCGACAAGTTGTTCGACGCTTCGCTCGCGATGTTGACGAATGACAATGTCCCCAAGGCGGAACGCATTGCCGAGGCTCCCGTGCTGCAACTCGACGCGCGGCCTTGCATAGCACAGCCATTGTTAGAACTGTTATCCGGGAATGCCTCGGCTCCGCTGCAAGTTGCGGCCATTAACGCCCTGCGATCGCAGTCGAACCCTGAGATCGCCGACGCCCTTCTGGTCCGATTTGCAAAGCAACTACCCACAGTCCGCCGTGCGACGCTCGACCTACTAACCTCGCGCCCCGATTGGGCGATCAAATTATTAGACGCCGTCGCCGCGGAGCAAATCGCCGCCGGCGACGTCGATCCCGCTCATCGATTGCAGCTGATGCAGCACCACGACGTTGCGGTGCGAACCGCAGCGGAACGACTGTTCGCCGCCGAAATGAAGGATCGCGAAGAGGTGGTCCGTCGCTATCAGGCCGCTCTCGAGCTGACCGGCGACGCGGAGCAAGGCCATGCAGTTTACGCAGCGAACTGCGCCAGCTGTCACCGTATCGGCGTCGAAGGAATCGCGGTGGGCCCCGACATCGGGGACGCCTCGATGAAGACTTCCGCTCAACTCATCACTGACATCCTCGACCCCAATCGCGCCGTCGACGCCAATTTCGTCAACTACGTCGCGCTCACCGTCGATGGCGTAGGGCATCAAGGAATCATCACTTCCGAAAGTGAAACCGGACTGGTGCTGTTGGGCGCCGACGGCAAGCCAGTGACGTTTTTGCGGGAAGACCTCGAATCGCTCACCAGCGGCAAGTCGTTGATGCCCGAGGGAGTCGAACAGCAGATTGATCCGCAAAAGATGGCAGACTTGTTGGCGTTTCTGAAGACATGGCGCCACGCCGCCAAGCTACGATCTAATCGCAGCGATGGCGCGGCCGCCGCAGCTGCAGGCAAAAAATGAGTGCCGCCCTTATCCCTTTGCGCGCTTCAGCATTCCTGCTATTACGATGCAAACGCCGACAATACTTCGTACGCCGCAACGCCGAGTTTCAACTTCCGGAGCCAGCATGACCCGTCCGCTCAGCAAGGTCGCCCCCGCTTGGTGGGACTACACCACTCTCGATCCGGCGATCCTCAGCGACGCGGCGCGCCTCAACGAGCGTTCGTTGAAGTCGTTAACTCGTCCTGGCTTTGCGATTCACTTCTACGACACGCTCGAAGAGTTCTATCTTGCCGAAGCGCTCGAATACATCGAAGCCTGGCGGCAAAGCTCCCCTGACAATCCTGCTGGTATCTGCGGGCCGATTGGTCCGACCGAACAGCTGCCGTTGGTGGCCCGGATTGTCAACTCGTTGGAACTGAACCTATCGAAGCTCGACGCCCATTTTTGGGGGATGGACGAATGGGTCGAGAATGGAAAACCGGTCGACGCCGATCACCCGCTCAGCTTTGCGAAGGCCGACATGGAGCTTTGCTTCAATCGCATCGATCGCAAGCTGCGACCCCGTCGCGAAAATATTCACTTCCCCACCGGCGATCTGCAGGCTTACAGCGACAGCTACGATGAGTTTCGCTGCGTCGTCATGCAGGGAGGGCAGGGGGAAGTGAAACATTGGGCCTTCAACGACCCGCCGCAACGGACCGGCAAATGGAAAAACGAACCGCCGAGTCCGGAGGAGTATCGCAAGCTCGGCACGCGCGTCGTCGATCTCCACCCGATGACGGTGATTCAAAACGCCCGCACGAGCGGCGGCGGCCAAGTCGCCAATGTTCCGACGTCGGCCTGCACTGTCGGACCGAGCGAGACCTGGAAGTCCGAACGGGTGAGCATTTGGCATGCCGGCTGCCATGACAATCCCTTCGGCCAACGGCTGACTGCCCTGATGATCGCCAAAAAAATTCCCGACGCGTCGGCGCCGATGTCACTCTTAGCCGACCATCCGAACGTTCACTTTCATTACTTCCGCGGCGGTCTTGGAACCGTGGCGACTGAAATGCATTGATCTTCTGGGGTCCGGTTGCGGGGACGAAGGCGCGGCAACGTGCGCATTCCGTGCGGGCACGGGCGCATTCGTCTGGGCGACGGACGCCAGTTCGCGATGTTATAATTAGCCGGCGCCCTTACCGGCGGTCGTGATTTCGTACCCGGCCGCTCGAAATCCTCCTCCTAGAGCGTATGCACATGGCTGCTCCCAGGGCGAATCGAATCGGTTTGCCTCTCATCAGCATCGTGGGCGCCGCTGCGATCGGCCTCGGCAGTTTTTTGTCGGCGCTTTCTGTTGCCAGGGCGGTTGAAGCGCCTGACCTCTCGGAACGCTACGAGTCAACAATCCAGCCGCTGCTGGAACAATACTGCCACGATTGCCACAACGCCGATCTTGCGGAAGGTGACGTCGATTTTTCGCGTCTGTCGACATGGTCCAGCGCCGAGGGCGAGACGCAACGGTGGCAACTCGCCGATGAGATGATCCACGGCGGCATCATGCCCCCCATCGACGCGGCGCAGCCGAGCGACGAGGAGCGAACGCTCCTCCTGCAGTGGCTGCGCGACTACCTCACGCTCCAATCGCAGGAGAATGCCGGCGATCCCGGTCCGGTCGTCCTCCGCCGCCTTTGCAATGCGGAGTACGCCTATACGATTCGCGACCTCACCGGCGTTGCGTCGCTCGACCCCGGCCGCGAGTTCCCGGTCGACGGCGCGGCGGGAGAGGGCTTCACTAATGTCGGCAACGCACTGGCGATGTCGCCGGCGCTCGCGACGAAGTATCTCGACGCCGCCAAGGAGATCGCCGCTCATGCGGTCTTGCTGCCCGACGGAATCGCGTTCTCGCCAAAGACGACGCGCCGTGATTGGACGGCCGAACATCTCGCCGCGATCAGGGCGCTTTATGCGAAATACGCCGATGCCGGCGGCGGCGATCAGGTGAACGTGCAAGGAGTCATCTTCACGTCAAACGAGGGTGGCCGGCTGCCGATCGAAAAGTACCTCGCTGCACTGCTGCAACATCGTGCTGAGCTTGAAGCGAAGAGAATGACCATAGCCAACGTCGCGGCGCAGTCGAACCTCAGTCCCAAATATTTGGGTGCGCTCTGGTCGATGCTCGCAGGCAGCGAACAATCGCTGCTGCTCGACGAAATCCGCGCACCATGGCGGGCTGCTCAATCAGGCGACGAAGCGGCGATCGACTCCTTGGCGTTATTGGTCCACGCGTGGCAACAGAAGCTCTGGAAGTTCAACATCGTCGGCCATATCGGCAAGGTAGGCGGGCCGCAGAGTTGGCAGGAAGCCGTCAGCCCGCTCACCGCGCGCCAGGAAATCCGCCGCCCACTCGGGACCTCGCCAGACGCTGCAGAGGTCGTCTTCTGCCTCATCGCCAGCCCTGCCGGCAATGGCGCCGATCAAGACGTCGCCCTTTGGAACCGCCCCCGACTCGCCATCCCCGGCGGCGCCGAGTTACCGCTGCGCGACGTGCGACAAACGGTGGCCCAAATGGAGCAGCACCGGCAGCGCATCGCCGCCACGACGCCCGCTTGCCTCGCTGCCGCTGCCGAAGCGCAAGCCCTATCTGGCAGCGTCGACGTCGCTGAACTCGCGAAGCGCCATGCGGTCGACCCCGGCGACCTCCAAGCGTGGCTCGATTATCTCGGCATCGGCGTGATTCAACCCATCGGCGTGACTGGGAAGCTGTCGGCCAAACTCGAAAACGTGGGCGGCTATCCCGCCGCGACGGGCTGGAAAGGCGCCGAATTCCCGCAATTCGTCGCCAATTCCTCCGACCAAGAACTTCACATCCCCGGCCTGCTGCCGCCTCGCAACGTCGTCGTTCATCCAGGACCAGCTGAGCGCGCGACGCTCGTCTGGCAGGCGCCGGTCGCGGGCCGCATGGTCGTCACCGCC
>JBGSMO010000210.1:0-35677 GCA_041740115.1 Pirellulales bacterium | reverse complement strand
CCGGCCAGCGCCGTGCGCACGTCGGCATAAGGTACGACGGCCAGTCCTTCGTGTTGCGCTAACGACTGCACGAGCGCCAGCCCCACGTCGCTTGTTCGGCCGCGCCGAAACGCCGGGAGCAGCGCGGCGAGTTCGAGCGGCTGCGCCTGAGAAATCGCCGCGGCGAGTTGCCGCAACCGCTGCCCGACAGCGTCGGCCGTTTCCGTCGCGCTGCCGCCGCTCAGACCGTTACGCATCCGGCGGACCAGATAGCTCTCTTGCATCGACCGCGGCAATTGATCGAGTTCGTTCAGGCGGTCGCTAATTGTTTTCACTAAAAGCGAGTCCGCCTCGCTCTGCCGCGGCAGCACGCTCCCGAGCGAGCCGAACTGCAACAGCAGGTTCCACGCCCGCATCGCGAGAGCGGCCAGGCCGACGAAGAAGAGGAAGGTTACGGTCGTCCTCAGCGTCGCCCCGTCGCCGGCGAACCAGCGGTGGAGGTTGCCGCTCGGGTCGAGGTTGCGCACGACGACCGCTTGGAAGGCGAACGAGGCCATGCCTCCCCAGACCAGCGGCTGACGGAGCAGCCATTCGCAAAACGCTGTAATTCGCGACACGTTGAATCCCCTTCTACGGGCGGCTTTCGTCACGCGCCATGGCGGCGCGCGGCGACGGCGCAAAGTTTCTCTTTCCCATAGAATCGGCCCAACCGTCAAACTCGATGTAGTCGAATCCGAGAAATCGCCGTGCTGGCGCCATTTCGTGGCAACCGCCGCTGCCAGCAGCGCCAAATGGCCTTCTGTTTGAACCGCCAATGACGCCAAGAGCGCCACGGAAATGCATAAGAGGGGAACCGCAGATGAACGCGAATGAACGCAGATAAGAAAAAATGGAATCAATTTATCTGCGTCTATCTGCATTCATCGGCGGTTCCTAATTTCTTCCTTGGCGCTCTTGGCATCCTTGGCGGTTGCCTTTCTTTTTTCGAGCCTGCTCTGGCATGCCGCAGCCTCTTCGCAATCCGCAAAGATTGCCACAAGCCCATGCCATCGTTGGTCGATAACTTCAACCGTCCAACTGGCTTCGCTACGCGTCGCCGGGGAGACGTTTGAACTGAGGCGACCGTTCCACGATCGCCCGTACGGGGGGACTCTTCACTCGTTGCCCACGCAACGAGATCAGCGAGGACGCCGCGCCAGCGACGCTCAGCGTCCGTCGATTCATCCCAGGGGGGAGACAGCAGCCCCGGTCGGCCCTGCGCCGACCGGGCTGTTGTTGTTTTGGCGGCGGCGCTTGACGGTGACGCCAGCGAAAGCGCGTCATCGGTCGCGAGAGTTCTTGCGACGCTACGCCGCCGTCTTGCGGCCGTCGCTGCTCCGCGCCGTCAGCAAGTGAATGGCGCCGGTGAGCCCATGCACCGCGTCTTCGATCTGTCGCGTCTCGTGAATGACGCGCAGATTGTCCGACAGCGTCGCCTGCAGTTCGAGCAGTCGGCCTTCGCCCTGAGCGATGCCCTGAATCGTGTCGATGACAACCGCAAAGTCGTTGCGGAGCAGGGCGGCCTTGTCGATGGTGGCTTGAATCTGCGACATGAAGCGATCTTGCCGTTCGCCGATCGCATCAAGAATCTGCCGCAGCCGCTCTTCGCGCACCGCGTCGTAGCTCTCGTGCCGGCTGTGGAGCGTTTCCAGCGCCTGCGTCCAAGCGTGCCCTTCTTGCTTCTGCCGGGCGTCGAGCCGCTGCAGGATCATTTCGAACGCTTCGACCCAAGTGGCGGTTTGGCTTTCGAGGTTCGTCGCCATGATCTTCAGAGCGTCGTCATTCGCCTCTTTCACCACGCGTAGGAAGGGAGTGATGCTGGCGTCCTTCAATTCGAACCGGTTGAAGAGCTCGTCTTCCACCGTGTGATCGATGTGCTGCAAGATCGCCTTTTCGATCCACTCGCAAACGAACTGGCAAAACATCATGCACATCGCCGCGGCGAGCGCGACGGTCGTCGCGTTGAACGCATGCCCCATCTCGCTCACGACGACGCCGAGCTGATCGCTCATTTTGTCGAGCGTGATGCCGTTCAGCGCGGTGCCGAAGTGAACCACGGTGCCCAAGAAGCCGAGCACCGGCGTGATCCGCACGACGAAGCGAATCAGCGTGTAGCTGGCCGCCATCCGTTCGGCGTCATGGTGGGAGAGAAGTTGCAGTTGGTCGCGGAACTCGTTTCCGGCGCCGTTTTCGACGACGTACTCGAGCGCCGCGGCGAAGCGACGGCCGATCCGCGACTCGCGCAGCCATTTTGGCTGCGCGTCGACGATTTCCAACAGGCTTACGGCCGTGGCCGCCGGCACCCGCTTCTTTCGCTCCGGCAACCATTTGTGCCGCAGCGCCAGCACTTCGCGCGGGAAGCTGGCGAGCTTCCGCAGCACGTCTGCTAACCCCCAAAAAGTAAGGGCAACGACGACGTACTCCACCAAATGTTGGGTGGTGTAACGATGCAGCGTCGAATCCTTCATCCCGGGGCTGAGAAGAATCGCGTAGAAGATCGCGGTGCAAACGGCGCCAATCAAGAACGAGGCGTCGAGCACAGCGAGCAGCGGGTTCTTGCGACTGCGAGACATGAGTGATTGGACCTTTTCAGGTGAGCGGTCGAGATGCGGGCGCTAGATGTGAAGCTGAACTTCAGGTTCCCAGTCAACGGGATGCCGGGTGCCACTGGCGTGCCGCCAGTGAGAGGTGCCGAGCGAGTCCGCACTTCAGCACTGGCGACACGCCAGTGGCACCCTTATTTGGCTTTACATCCTCTGTAACGCATTCAGCCCATCTCGCGCGTGGCGGGCGGAGTGTATAATCGCCAACCGATTTCCGCACAACCCGACCTGCCGTCATGACGTCGCCCGAATTGCCCAGTTTGCCTCCCGCACGACCGGCGGAGGTGCGAGCGCTCGCGGCGGCCATCGAACTGCTGACAACGCGTCGCGACGTTCAGCGCTTCGTCGCGACGACCGTTGGCCGGGCACAAGCAGCCGCTGCATTCGCCCAGGCCGCTCCCGAATCGGTCGTCGACTGTTGGTTTCTCGATCTCTACCAACGGCAGCTCGCGGCACAGACTCTCGTCGCCGGACCGGAAAACCTGACGCTGGTCTGTCAGGCTGATTTGCCGGCGGGCCCATTTCAGTTGGCCATGCTGCCGCTGTCGAAATCGGGCGAGGCCGAGCTAGCACGCGACCAATTGCAAGCAGCCGCCATGTCACTTGAAATCGGCGGCACGCTCATCGCCGCCGTCGATAACCCGCGCGACCAGTGGCTGCGCGAGCAACTGGCCGACCTCTTTCCGAAGGTAACCGTGCAGCCGCATAAGGACGCCGTGGTTTACATTGCTCGCAAGCAAGCGGAACTCAAGAAGGTGCGCGACTTCCGCTGCGAGTTCACGTTTCGCGATCGCGGACGGCTGCTGCAAGCGGTCAGCCGCCCCGGCGTCTTCTCTCATCGCCGCCTCGACGCCGGCGCTCGTCAACTGATCGACGCCGTCGAGATCGAGCCGGGCATGCGAGTGCTCGATATCGGTTGCGGCGCCGGTACAGTTGCGCTCGCCCTCGCCGCGCGCGAACCGACCGCTTCGGTCCACGCGGTGGACGGCAACACACGGGCGGTGGAATGCACGCTCGCCGGGGCCGCGCTCAACAGGCTGACCAACGTCACCGCCGAGCTGAGTTGCGACGGCAACTACAGCGGGGCAGGGGGGTACGACCTCGTCGTCGCCAACCCGCCTTACTACGCCGACAACCGCATCGCCGAGTTGTTCGTCGACGCCGCCCACCGCTCCCTCCGCCCCGGCGGCCGCCTGCTGGTCGTCGCCAAGCGCGCCGACTGGTACGTCGCCACCATGCCCGACGCGTGGGACGAAGTCGAACACCGCCCCAGCAAAAACTACGCGATCATCACCGCGGTCCGCCCCAGCGATTGATCCTTTCTTAGCCCCCGGTTCTTCAAACCGGGGGCCGGGCCGCCAACCGCATCACTTGGGCCGATTGCGCACGATCTTGAACGCCACGTCATCGCCAATGTGCTGCGCTCGACCGTTCTCATGTACGAGTTCCGGCACGCTCACAGTCAACTTGCCGTCGACGACGGTGACGACTTCAGGCTCCATGTAAAACCCGCGCCATGTCCGATAGAGTCGAACCTCGTATTCGCCCGATTCCAAGCCGGAAATTGTGAACGATTCCTTCGCGACGCTCGACGCAGGATTGGCGAACCAGCCGTAGATAAGTTCGTCGCTCTGCATCGCCCAGGCGTCGCCGCTAGTCGCTTCGACGGCGAGCGGTTCCCATTCGGCGCCGGCAAAGTCGATGTCGTTCACAAACCGCGAGAACGATCGTAATTGCCCCGTCACGATGCCGTCGTTGAGATAGGGCGAGTAGTTCCACCAGAACGGCGTGGCGCAACTGCCGTTGGCCAGCGCCGACCAGAGCGCGTTGTGGTACGTCGCCAGGTAGCCCGGCATCCCCGGTTCGTAGTACGTGTGATCGAACCCGCACTCGCCGATGATCGCCGGCTTGTGGAACTCGGCCCACAGCCTCGCCGTTTGCACAGCGTAGTTGCGGTACGACGCCCGCAGCGGGTGATCGTTGATCAGGTCAGGCTTCCCCCCCGCCGGCATCGGGAACTCCTGCGCTTCGTAGATCTCTCGCGCCGCAACGTCGAAGATCTCGTAACCTTCCTTCCACCAATGGATGACATGCCCGCTTTGCGTGCCGGTGGTCGGGCGACGGTAGGGGTCGTGCTCGTGAAAATAGTCGTTCATCCGTCGGCACCAATCGAGCGCCGTCGTTTCATCGGCTTTGAAGCCATCGGTCCCGTTGATCTCGTCGACGATGAACCACATGAAGAGCGACGGACTGTAGCCCCAGCGGGCGATGATGTAGCGGTAGAGATTCTGCTGCCGCTTCCACGATTCGTCGCTGGCGAACCAATCTTTCGCTTCGACGACGTTGCGATAGGGGTTGCTGCGATAGCGATCGTTGCCGCCTCCCCACATCGCTTCGGAAATGTAGGAATGGAAGACAAGATTCCACGCGATGCGGATGTCGCGTTCCTCGCACCACGCGAAGATCTCGTCGAGCCGTCCCGCGCGGTCCTGATCGTAACGCCCGACGCCGGAGCCTGCCGTCTCCAGCGGCGTCGGATAGAAGCAGATGAAGTTGACGCCGAGGCCCTTTAGTTCGTCGAGCGCCGTCTGCGTGATCTGCCCATGCCCGCGGCGGTGGTAGTCGTCGTTGTACCAGAGGCCGACGCCGTAGAAGCTCGAGCCGTCGTCGTGCTGCAGGTAGCGATGGTTCTCTGCAATGCCGAGGAACCCGCGACGGCGACTCGGTCCCACGCGGAACTCCGCCGGTTCGGTTTCCGTCGTCCCTTCGCTGTCGCGGACCTTCACGACGTACGACCACTCTCCCTGCTCCGTGGGAGTGAAACGGACCATCCACTCGCTATCCCAGTTCGTGGGGTTGTAGAAGCCCCAGATATTCCAAACCCTGCCCGAGGGCGCCGTGAATTCCGCCCACAGTTCAACCTGCTCGGGGTCGAAGGGATTTTCAAACGTCGCCTTCAGGTCGATTTCGAGTTCAAACTTTTCGTACTGCCCGACGCCGCGAGGCCGCACGTTGCGGTCGGCAGTCTGCTGCCGAGCAAACCAGGCGTCACGGTAAATCGTTGGTTCCACCGAAACCAACTCCGGCGGCGCAGCACACGCTACCGCAGTCGCGGTGAGCACGAGCATCGAGATCAGCAAACGAAGCATTTGGCAACGGCCTAGGACGAAAGGGCTGGATAAGTGTAAGTTTTCGGAAAACCGCCTGCTCAAGTAGTTTACCAAAATGACGAAAGCTCGGTATATGTCAACGCAAATTATTGTCACTTAGTGACTTAGAGCGTCCGGCTCATGTGAGAATGGGTCACCGCCCCAAAGATCGTCGGTCCGATGCCGACGACCTCGTACCCCAGCGTGCCGTAGAAGCCGACCGCCTCGTCGCGGGCGTTCAGCACGACGTAAGTTGCCCCGCGAGAACGGGCAATTTCCTCCAGGCGTCTGACGATCAGCCGCCCCAACCCCTCGCCTCGTCGCGACTCAGCGACCGCCATATAGCGGATTTGGGCCTCTTCCGGCGTATTTAACTGAATCCGGCCCGCGGCGATCGCCTCGCCGGTGTCGGCGAAAATCACGGCATGTTCGGTCCCGCATCCCGGCTGATCAAGTTCATCGCGTTCGCTTCCGCGAGGTTGCTTGAACGGATCGCGCAGCACCTGCCAGCGGAGCTCAAAATAGCGTTCAAATTCGTCGGCGGTGCGGGGCGCGGTGACTTCCATCCCCACCAGTATGTTTCCGCCGGCCCCTTCGCCAAGGCCTCCCGTTGCCATTTCGGGCCCTTGCGGGTACGGTGCGGGCCATGCAAGCAGTCGCCAGACTCCTCCAACTCGCCGGGCTCACTATCCCTGTGCTAGCGATGGTCGCGCAGCTGATGAACCGGATCCGCGCGGGCCAGATGCTGCAGTTTCTGGTGGTCGCCGTCTGCCTTTTCAGCGCGGGGTACATTCTGCAGGTCTACGGCCGCCGGAAATAGGGCGTTGGCGACCCGCTTGGCCTCCTTAGGCAGCGAACGAATTGCCCAACCACCCCACTCTGCGCGCCCGTCAAGCTCGCCTTGACCCTGTTTCGGAATCGCTATAAACTTTTTGCTGCGATAACGTTGCGCTAATTTTGCGCGCGCCGGATGAGCCAGGCTCGTCGTCCCGCGCGGGCAATTCTCATAGAATTCGTGATTCGGGCGATGAGGTCGCCCTCACTGCTTGCAGCCGCCGTCGGCGCGCCAAGGCACGACCGCTGGCTTCGTTGGCTGGATTCGCTCCCCTCGTTGGGAGCGACGCCGCCGATGGCCGCGTCGCCTCGGCAGTCGTTGCTGGCCGTCGCAAGTTGCCCATCCATTTTCGAGCGTATTGAGTAGACGATGGAAGTTCTGGAACGCATTTGGGAAATCCTCTCCGGCTTCTTCAACGGCATCCTTGGCCGGTTTGAACGCGGCATCACGGCGCTGTTCGGTTCGGCGAACGCGCGCGTCTTGCGCCGTTTGCAGCCGAAGGTCGACGCGATCAACGCGCTGGAATCGAAGTACCAGGCGATGACCGATGAGCAATTGCGGAATCAAACGGCCGAATTCCGCCGCCGGCTCGACGCCGGCGAATCGCTCGACGACTTGCTGGTCGAAGCGTTCGCCGTGGCCCGCGAGGGAGGCAAGCGGTTCCTTGGCATGCGGCATTACGACGTTCAGTTGATCGGCGGCATGATTCTCCATGAGGGGAACATCGCCGAAATGGTGACCGGCGAAGGGAAGACGCTCGTCGCCACGTTGCCAGCGTACCTCAACGCCATCAGCGGCAAGGGCGTTCACGTCGTCACGGTGAACGACTATCTCGCCCGTCGCGATATGGAGTGGATGGGGCCGCTCTACACCGGCCTCGGCCTCACCGTCGGCAATATTCAAAGCGGGATGGAATCGGGCGAGCGTCAGCAGTCGTACGCCTGCGACATCACCTACGGCACGAACAACGAATTCGGCTTCGACTACCTCCGCGACAACATGCGGATCGCCGCTCGCGGGGACGATCGATTCCCCAAACGCGACCAGCAAGCGCAAGGCGTGCTCAACTACGCCATCGTCGACGAAGTCGACAACATCCTCATCGACGAAGCCCGGACGCCGCTCATTATCTCCGGCCCCGCTCGCGACGACGTCACCAAGTACGTCAAAGCCGACAAAATCGCCCGGCAGTTGAAGCCGGAACTTCACTTCGAGGTGAAGGAAAAGGAGCACAGCGCTCACCTCACCGACGCGGGCGTCCGCGAGGCCGAGAAGCTAGCCGGCGTGGAAAGCTTCTACACGGCCGGCAACATGCAGTGGCCCCACTTGATCGATAACTCGCTCAAGGCCCACCATCTCTACAAGCGCGACGTCAATTACGTTGTGCAAGAGGGACGCGTCATCATCGTCGACGAGTTCACCGGCCGCCTCATGGAAGGCCGACAGTGGAGCGACGGCCTGCACCAAGCGGTCGAAGCGAAGGAAGGGGTGCAGGTCAAAGAAGAGAACCAAACCCTTGCCACGATCACGCTGCAGAACTTCTTCAAGCTCTACAAAAAAATCTCCGGCATGACCGGCACCGCCCTCACCGAGGCGGGCGAGTTCTGGAAGATCTACCACCTCGACGTCATCGGCGTGCCGACTAATCGCGGCATGAAGCGGCTCGAGCATCCCGACGTTATCTACCGAACCGAGAAGGAAAAGTTCATCGCGCTGGCCGAGGAAATCGAGCGCCTCAACCGCCACACGACCGTCCAGCTGAAGAACGGCGAGTTCTTAATCGGCAAGCTGAAGAGCGAAGACGAAGGCGCCGTGACGCTCGAACTCGACGAGACGCGCAAGATCGAAACGATCTCGCGCGACCGTATCGCGGAGATCCAGCACCCCGGTCGCCCGATCTTGGTCGGCACCGTGTCGATCGAGAAAAGCGAAAAGCTTTCGAGCCTGCTGAACAAGCGAGGCGTGAAGCACGAGGTTCTCAACGCGAAGCATCACAAGCGCGAGGCGGAAATCGTCGCGCAGGCCGGTCGGCTCGGGGCCGTGACGATCGCCACGAACATGGCGGGTCGCGGCACCGACATCATCCTCGGCGGCAATGCTGAAACAATGGCGTGGGCGCAACTGCAAGACAAGTACCCGACGCGTTTGGAAGTACCGCATGACGAATGGGAACAACTCGTCACATCAATCGAACGCCGAGAAAAGATGAAGGAAGAGGGTCAACAGGTCAAAGGGCTCGGCGGCCTCCACATCATCGGCACCGAGCGTCACGAATCGCGCCGCATCGACTTGCAGCTTCGCGGCCGTTGCGGTCGGCAAGGCGATCCCGGTAGCAGCCGCTTCTACCTGTCGCTCGAAGACGATTTGATGCGGATCTTCGCTGGCGAATGGGTGAAGAACGTCCTCACGCGCCTCGGCATGAAGGAAGGCGAAGCGATCGAAAGTCGCATGGTCTCTCGCCGGATCGAAGGCGCCCAGAAGAAGGTCGAGGAGCGGAACTTCGAGATTCGTAAGAACCTACTCGAATACGACGAGGTGATGGACGAGCAGCGGAAGCGCGTCTACGGCTATCGCCAGCGAATTCTCGACGGCGACAACTGTCGCGATTTGATCATCACGATGATCAACGAGCAGGCCGACGCGGCGATGCAAGTCTTCCTCGACGTCGACTACGGCGCCGAATCATTCGCGGCAGCCGCCGGCAACTTGCTGACGGTTGAGCTCAATCCACGAGATTTCAAGAGCGCCAGCTTTGACGATGCCTCGCGCATCGCCTCCGACGAAGCCACCCGCAAGGCAGAGTCGCAAGTCCTCGATGCGATCGAAGAGAACTTGCCCGAAGATTCGGAAGACGATTCCGAATGGAATTGGGTGGCGCTCGCCCATTGGTCGAACACTCGCTGGGGAACCAACTACCGCGATCGCGACCTTAAGAAGATCGGCCGCGACAAGCTCGACGAACAATTGATCGAAGACGCTCACAAGGCGATCAACAAGGTTGATCTCAGCAGCTGCGCCCGCTACCTGGAACCAGGCTACGGCGTGAAGACCGCTTGCGCATGGCTGCACGACAAGTTTGGCGTGGAGCTCTCGCCCGACGACATGGCGAAAGTCGACGCTCGCGAGTTCCGCCGGATCGCGTTGGAGCGGGCTGGGGCAGCGTACGCCGAGCGGGAGTCGGAGTTCCCCGTGTTGGCGGGTCTCTATCGCTTCTCGGGCCGCGCGGCTGGGCAGCAACAAGGCTTCCAACGTGAGGACTTGGTCGAGTGGGCCAAGCGGCGCTTCGGCGTCGAGCTCTCGCTGGAAGATCTGAAGAACAAGCAGCGAGACGAGATTCGCCAGATGCTGCTGGTGCATAGCCGCGAAAACAACGTGCTCGCGGCGAAGGTCGCCGCCGAGGGGCAGAAGAAGGTCGACGCCCTCTTCAGCGACGCCGGTTCCGAGACGACGCTCGGCCAGGCGACCGGCAACAACGGCAAATTGACCGACCTGACGACGTGGCTCCGCGAGTCGTGCCACTGTGATCTCACGCAGGAAGAGTTGGCCAAACTTGACCACGAAGAGGCGCGGCGTCGCGTCTCGCAACTGGTCGAAGACCGTTATCGTCCCGAGATGCGCCGCCTGGAGCGGACGTTGCTATTGCAGATTCTCGATCAGGCGTGGAAAGAGCACCTGCTGACGATGGACCACCTTCGCTCGAGCGTCGGTCTTCGCGGCTACGCTCAAATCGACCCGAAGGTCGAATACAAGCGCGAGGGGATGCGGCTGTTCGAGACAATGTGGAAGTCGGTTGGCAACTACGTGACTGATCTCGTCTTCAAGATGGAGCAGCTTGACGAGAACTTCGTCGGCAGCACTTGGGTCGAACCGCGTGCGATTAAGGAAGAAATCAAACCGTCGGCGCCGATGATGAGCGAGCAGCAACAAGCCGCGCTCGACGGCTCGGAAGCGGCGACGAAGTTGGAACCGATCCGCAACATGGAAGAGAAGGTGCCGCGGAACGCACCATGCCCTTGCGGCAGCGGCAAGAAGTATAAGAACTGTCACGGCGCGAACTGATTCGCAAAGTCGATAGACTATCGAAGAATCGTGGAACTGTCGGGAAAGGATTCCCCATGTCGCGACTCGCTGGTTGGGCATTGAATTGCCTCTACGTCGTCCTCTTCGCCGCGGCATCGCCGTGGATCGTCTGGTCGGCCGTGCGGCATAGCAAGCATCGCGAAGGCTTCAGCGCCAAGTTTCTCGGCCTCGCGCCGCGACGCGAGGGCGATCGCCCGTGCGTCTGGCTTCACGCGGTAAGCGTCGGCGAAGTCAATTTGCTGGCGACGACGATCGCCGAGCTTCTCGATCAGAGACCCGATTGGGAGATCGTCGTTTCAACGACGACGAAGACTGGTTACGACTTGGCGTGCAAGAAATACGCCGATCGCGCCGTCTTCTACTGCCCGCTCGACTTCACCTGGGCGACGGCGGCTGCCATGAGGCGCGTGCGGCCGACGCTGCTGGTGTTGGCTGAACTGGAGCTGTGGCCGAACCTGATCTCCGCCGCAAAGCGTCATGGCGTCCGTGTCGCGATTATCAACGGCCGGCTGAGCGACAAGAGCTTCCGCGGCTATCGCCGTATTCGTGCGCTCGTCGCCCCGAGCTTGCACCGCATCGACCTAATCGCCGCGCAAAACGAAGAGACGGCGGAACGTTTCCGCCAACTCGGCGCGCGCTCTGAAACAGTTCACGCCACCGGCTCGCTAAAGTTCGACGGCGCTCAAACGAATCGCCGCAATCCGCGGACGCTGGCATTGCAGCAGCTCGCGCGGCTTGATGAGCGCCACGTCGTCCTGCTGGCCGGCAGCACACAGGAGCCGGAGGAGCAATACGCGCTCGACGTTTTCCATCGTCTGGCGCCGACGCATCCCGAACTCAAGCTCATCCTCGTACCCAGACATCCGCAACGGTTCGACGAGGTCGCCGCACTGCTCGACTCCAGCGGCGTTCTGTGGCAACGTCGCAGCCAACTCTCGCCCGGTCATGCTGAAAATAGCCGCGAGCCAGCAGCTCGCCGGTGGCGGGTGCTGTTGGTCGACACGATCGGCGAACTCGGGGCCTGGTGGGGAACTTCCGCGATCGGCTTTGTCGGCGGCAGCTTCGGCAGCCGCGGCGGGCAGAACATGCTCGAACCGGCCGCTTACGGCGTGGCGACCTGCTTTGGGCCGAACACTTGGAATTTTCGGGATATCGTTGCCCAGCTACTCGCGGCCAATGGCGCACATGTCGTTCAGAGTGCCGAAGAGTTCGACCAGTTCGTCCGTCAATCGCTCGACTCGCCGGAACTGGCGAGACAGCTAGGCGAGCGAGCACAATGCCTCGTCCTCAGCCAGCAAGGGGCCACGCGCCGGACGGTTGAGTTGCTCTGCTCTCTGCACACGGCCCCGGCGACGATCATGCGGGAACGCCGGGCTGCATAGGGCCGCGAGCGTCAACCCACCGGTTCCTTCTCGATCACATGCTCATGATCGCGAATGTGTTCGGGGCAAAAGCAGCGTTGTCCCGAGCACTTCGAGCAGTAGCGAAACAGCATCCGCGGCGCCTCAACGCTGGAGATCCCGCAGACAGCGCACACATGCTTGGCAGCCGCCGTGGCGCGCTTAGCTTGCGACTGGAACGTTCGCTTCCGCTGCCCCTGCCGCCACTCGCGGGCATGCTCGCGGCCGAAGAAGAGGAGATAGTTAAGTACCGTGGCGATGATCAGCATCCGGGCCATCCAATCGCCGCGCACAAGAACGAAGGCGTAACCAATCCATGTGATAAGCGCAAGCCATTTGATTCGGATCGGCAAGATGAAGAACAGATTCAGCGTGAAGTCTGGATAGAGTCGTGCGAAAGCCAGAAAGACACTACCGTAGAGGAATCCGTTGGTCGCAGTGATCGACGCTAACTTCAGCGCTTCATCCATCTCGGGACCGAGTTGTTGCTGCAGTACGAACGCGCCGGCGAACGCTGCCACAACGTTGGCGAGATAGCCCACTAGAAGAAACAGATTGTACTTAAACGTTCCCCACTGCTGTTCTAGCGTCGAACCGAAAAGATGGAACAACGCGAAGTAAAAGATCACGAAGATCGGCCCGATCGGCGGCGGCGTAAACAGGAACGTCGCCAGACGCCAAACTTCGCCTTGCATTACCTTCGCGGGATCGAGCATGACGCGATCAAGCGCCACGCCCGCCGGCAAAATTCCTTGTTGAGCAAGGAGATTGGCGATGTAGAGCACTGCCTGGCCGACGATCAACGTGAGCGTCACGTTCGGCACAGCGAGCCAGCCAAAACGGCGTTGCAGGCGATCGATGAAAGTCAGCGGCATGGCGAGCAGGGCAGGGGAAGAAGGAAGAGCGGCAATTCGCGCTCTGGAACCGAACTGACCATTATGAACCGCTGAAGAAGCGTTGACCACCGGGCGGCGAATTCGACCAGCAGATTGAAGGTCGCCCCTGCAACTTCCGGCTCTGTCCCGCGCGTTGGCAGCCGCCTATAATCAGCCACCTATGAGCGTCATCGAGATCCGCGGACTGCGCAAGTCCTATCGCGTCTACCAGAAAAAAGAGGGGCTCCTCGCCTCCTTCAGCGGCCTATTTCACCGCGAGTATCGCGAAGTCAATGCGGTGAAGGGCATCGACCTCACGGTCGAAAAGGGCGAATTCGTCGCCTTCCTCGGCCCCAACGGCGCTGGCAAAACGACGACGCTGAAGCTCCTCTCCGGCGTCATCACGCCCACGTCCGGCGAGGCTCGCGTCCTTGGCTACGTCCCGTGGGAGCGCGACAACGACTATCGCCGCCGTTTCGCGCTGGTGATGGGGCAGAAGAATCAGCTTTGGTGGGACTTGCCCGCGCAGGAGTCGTTTCAGCTTCATCAGAAGATCTACCGCATAGATCCGGCTGCATTCAAACAGACGAAAGACGAACTGGTCGACCTGCTCGGCGTCGGCAAATTGCTCGGCCAGCCAGTGCGCGAGTTGTCGCTCGGCGAGCGGATGAAGATGGAGTTGATCGCCGCGCTCCTCCATTCGCCCGAAGTGCTGTTCCTCGACGAGCCGACGATCGGCCTCGACGTCGTCGCGCAGCACAACATCCAAAAGTTCCTGAAGCATTATCAGCAGGTGCGCGGTATCACGATCCTGCTCACCAGCCATTACATGAAGGATATCGCCGCGCTCTGCAAGCGCGTGGTGATCATCGCCGGCGGCGAGATCGTCTATGACGGCTCGCTCGAAGGGGTGATCGATCGCTTCAGCGATTACAAGATTCTCACCGTCGACTTTGCCGACGATCGGATGCCGAGCGACTTGGCCCGCTTTGGCGAGATTCGCGAGATCGCCCCGCCGCGAGCGAAGATTGAGGTTGAACGGAGCCAAATCGCCAATGTGCTCACCAACGTGCTCGCCAATTACTCCATCCTCGACGTCAGCGTTGAGGACCCGCCGCTCGAAGAGGTAATCGCCAGCCTCTTCGCCCTCACCGAACAACAGCAGAACGAGTCGAAAGAGTCGAACATTGCCAGCGCCGCGGCTAATGTCGCCGCCGCCGGCAAGAACTGAGAACCCCGTCTCTAGGAACTCTTTCTCTAGGAACCCCGCCCCGATGTTGGCCCGCGCTCAAATCTGGTGGACCATCTTCACGATGTGCGTCGCCGAACGGCTGGCGTACCGGGGCGACTTCGTCCTCGGGACGACGATGCGGTTCCTGCCGATGATCACGCAGATTTTTCTCTGGACGGCGGTGTTCGCGTCGTCCAGCAACGGCAAGCTGGTCGGCTTCACGCGGAACGACATTATCGCGTACTATCTGCTGACGATGGTGGCGCGGGCCTTTTCGAGCATGCCTGGCTTGGCGAGCGGCATCGCGCGGCAAATTCGGGATGGCGAGATCAAGAAGTTTCTGATCCAGCCAATCGACCTCATCGGATTTTCGCTGCTGGCGCGAATGGGGCACAAGCTCGTTTACTACGGCGTGGCGATCGGGCCGTTTGCGCTTGTCTTCTATCTCTGTCGCGGGTTCTTTCCCGGCTGGCCTCCGGCCGAGTACCTGGCGGCGTTTTTGCTTTCGCTAGTACTTTCGTTTTTGCTCGGATTCTTCTTGGAAGCTTCGCTGGGGCTCGCCGGATTCTGGACGCTCGAGATCAGCTCGCTGTTGTTCGTCTACATGCTGTTCAATTTCTTCTTCTCGGGGCACATGTTCCCGCTGGAGATTTTGCCGGAACCGTGGCGGACGTGGGTGGCCTGGATGCCGTTGAAGTACCTCGCCTATTTTCCCGCCGCGGTGTTCTTGCAAAAGATCCCCGCGGACCAGCTGTGGCAGGAAGTGGGAGTCTTGGTGGCCTGGACGGCGTTTTTCTTCTTCCTGAGCCGCCGACTGATGCACGCCGGGTTCCGACGTTACAGCGGCTATGGAGGATGAGGACGAATGTCGAATGCTGAATGGGGAATGGGGGCAAAGCCTCCGTTACGTCGAGGCCTCCCCATTCCACACTCCCCATTCCCCATTTGATTTCAATGCACCGCCCCAACTACCTCGCCGTCTTCTGGATGTTCGCCCGGAACAGTCTCATCCGAGACATGACGTTCCGCACAAACTACATCATTGAAGTCGTCTTCGGCCTCTGCTGGGCGCTGATGAACCTGGGGTTCTACACGCTCGTCTACCGGCTGATGTACGCCGACGGCGATGGCGCCGCCGACATCGCCGGCTGGTCGCAGTATCAGTTCTTCGTCTTCATCGCCACGACGATTCTGGTGAACAGCTTCGTCGAAGGCTTCTTCATGGCGAACGCCGAGGAGCTGAGCGAATTGACGCGCACCGGCGGGCTCGACTTCGCGCTGCTCAAACCGATCGATACGCAGTTTTTGGTCTCGCTGCAGCGAATCAATTGGTCCGCGATCCCGAAGCTACTGTTGGCTTTAGCGCTGCTCGCCTATTCGATACCCCGAATTGAAGGGCTGACGCTCCACCCGATTCAGTTCATTCTCTACCCGCTCTACGTCGTCATGGGGACGCTCATCCTCTACAGCGTAATGATCGGCCTCGCCGCCACGAGCATCTGGCTCGGCCGCAACCAGTCGCTCTACGATTTCTGGTTCTACATCACCAACTTTTCGCGCTATCCGATGGAGATCTACGAGGGGTCGTTCGGCAGCCCGTTGCGATTTGTCTTTACGTATCTCATCCCGATTCTGGTGGTGATCAACGTCCCTGCGGCGACGCTGGCCAAGCCGCTGGCGGAGACGAACTGGCCGCTGGCCGGTTTCGCGGTGGTCGCCACGGTGGGGAGCCTCGCCATCAGCCGCTGGATCTTTCAGCGGGCGCTCATGAGCTACCGCAGCGCGAGCAGTTAATGCGCCAATTCGACTCGGTTCCCGCCGCCGCCCCCCGGTGTCGATTGGTCGACAAGTAAGGTAGGATATCGCGGCCGAAGAAGAATCCCGCACGCTCAGATCGTCCCCAAGATTCGGAGAGAATCGCGATGCGTCTCGCTCTGCTTACCCTCGCTTGTTCATTTGTCGCAGCCGCCCACGCCGAGGACGCCAAATTGCAGTACCCCGACACGCGCCGCGTTGACCAATCAGACGACTTCCACGGCGTCAAAGTACCCGACCCCTATCGCTGGCTCGAGGACGACGCCCGCACGTCGCAGGAAGTCGCCGACTGGATCGCCGCCGAGAACATGGTCACCCGCGCCTATCTCGATGCAATCCCGGAACTGCCGATCATCCGCAAGACGCTCGCCGACATGTGGAATTTCGAGCGCTACTCGGCCCCCTGGCAGGAAGGAGGGCGCTATTTCTACACGAAGAATGACGGACTCCAAAACCAATCGGTCCTGTACGTCGCCGACAGCTACGAGGGCGACGGTCGCGTGCTGATCGACCCCAACAAATGGTCGGCCGACGGCACGGTCGCCATGGGCCAAACGGTGGTGAGCGACGACGGTCGGCTCCTCGCCTACGCCCGCCAAGAAGCGGGCTCCGATTGGTCCAATATTCACGTCGTCGAAGTTGAGTCGGGCCGCGAACTTCCCGACGTGCTGAAATGGGCCCGCCACGGCAACATCGTCTGGAACGCCGCCGGCGACGGTTTTTACTACGCCCGCTATCCGGAACCGCCGGAGGGGGAGCAGTTTCAGGCGCTCTCGCTCAACCAGATGATCTACTTCCACAAGCTTGGCGAACCGCAGTCGGCCGATCGGCTGATTTACAAGAACCCCGAGAACCCCACCTGGAGTTTTTGGATCGCACGTACCGAGGACGACAAGTATCTCGTGCTGTCGATCTTCCGCAGCACTGATCCGCAGAACCAGGTTCTTGTCCGAGCGGTCGACGCTGCGGAGGACGCCCCGTGGACGACGCTCATCGGCGACTTTGACAATGAGTTCGGCTTCTTTGGCAATCTCGGCGATAAGTTCTACTTCTTGACCGACCTCGACGCCGCGACGAAGCGCGTCGTTGCGATGGACGTCGCTCAACCGGGCCGCGAGCATTTGGAGGAGATCGTCGGCCCTGTGAAGGCGACGCTCGAAAGCGTCAGCCTGCTCGACGGCAAATTGATCCTGCAATACTTGGAAGACGTGGCCGCACGCGTCGAGCTCTTCACGCCCTCGGGCGATCCGCTCGGCGACGTGAAGCTCCCCGGCATCGGCACGGCGAGCGGCTTCGGCGGCGATCAGGACGACAAGGAAACGTTCTACACCTTCACCAGTTACACGACGCCGCCGTCGGTCTATCGTTACGATCTCACGGAAGGTAAGTCGCAACTCATCCGCGCGCCGAAGGTTGCGTTCAACCCGGCCGACTATGAATCGAAGCAAGTCTTCGCCACTAGCAAGGACGGCACAAAAGTGCCGATCATCATCGCGCACCGCAAGGGCCTGAAGCTCGACGGCGAGAACCCGACGCTCCTCTACGCCTACGGCGGGTTCAACATCTCGATCACGCCGATGTTCTCGGTCGAGTACGCTGCGTGGATGGACATGGGAGGCGTCATCGCGGTCGCCAACCTCCGCGGCGGCGGCGAGTATGGCGAAGAGTGGCACCAGGCCGGCAAGCAACTGAACAAGCAGAATGTCTTCGACGACTTCATCGCCGCGGCTGAGTGGCTGATCGCCGAGAAATACACCTCGTCGCCGAAGCTCGCGATCATGGGCGGCAGCAACGGCGGCCTCCTCGTCGGCGCCGTCGAGACGCAGCGCCCCGACCTGTTCGGCGCCTGCCTGCCAGCGGTCGGCGTGATGGACATGCTCCGCTACGACCAGTTCACCGCCGGTCACTTCTGGCGCGATGAGTATGGCGTCTCGACCGAGCCGGAGCAGTTCAAGGCGCTGTACGCTTACTCGCCGTACCACAACATCAAGCCGGGGACGAAGTACCCCGCGACGCTGATCACCACCGCCGACACGGACGACCGCGTCGTGCCGATGCATAGCTTCAAGTACGCCGCGGCGCTGCAAGCGGCGCAAGCGGGCGACGCGCCGATTCTCATCCGCATCGAAACCCGTGCGGGGCACGGAGCGGGGACGCCGATCACCAAGCGGATCGACCAGGCCGCCGATAAGTGGGCGTTTCTCTGGAAAGCCCTCGGCATGAGCAAGTAACCATCGCTAGAGCGAGCCTCAGTTAGCTGTAGCGTCATTCTGAGCGGAGCGAAGAATCTGGCCGCTCGTTCGGCGCTAGATCCTTCGCTCCGCTCAGAATGACAGACGCTACGCTTAACTGAAACTCGCTCTAACGGTGTCGGGAGCCTTTTGCCACTGGCGACTTTGGCGACGTGCTTGAACTCTCCAGTGGTAAAAGGCTCCCGACACCTTCAACCTACCGCGTCAGCCCCGACGTCACTTCCCGCGGCGCCGCAATCGACCGTAGCTCGCGTGGCAGCGGAAACGATACCGCTTCCTCGCGCAGCGAGCGGACTTCTACGGTCGCGTCAAACTTTTCGCGCAGAAAATCAAGGACGCTCTCGACGACGATCTCGGGCGCACTCGCCCCGGCAGTGACCAGGACGGTGTGCACGCCGTCGAGCCAATCGAGGCGAATGTCCTGCGCGCCGTCAATCAAATACGCCGGCACGCCGCGCTCCGCGGAGAGTTCCGCCAGCCGCTGGCTGTTCGAGCTGTTCTGACTTCCCAGCACGAGCGTTAACTCCGCATCGGGGGCCAGTTTCGCCACCGCCTCTTGGCGGTTCTGCGTCGCGTAACAGATGTCGTCCTTCGGTGGCGAGTTGATCTGCGGAAACCGTTCCTTCAGCTTCGAAATAATCCGGTTCGCGTCGTCGACGCTCAGCGTCGTCTGCGTCAGGTAGGCGAGCTTCGTTTCATCCGAGACTTTCAACCGGGCGACGTCCTCAGGCGATTCCACTAAGAGGATCGCCTCGGGCGCCTCGCCCATCGTGCCGATCACTTCGTCGTGCCCCTCATGGCCGATCAGCAGAATCGTGTAGCCGTCGCGAGCATAGCGGATCGCTTCGAGGTGGACCTTCGTCACCAGCGGGCAGGTGGCGTCGATCGCTTGCAGTTCCCGGTCTCGGGCGACTTGGCGGATTTCGGGCGAAACGCCGTGGGCTGAAAAGAGGAGAGTAGCCCCATGCGGGACTTCGGCCAGTTCGTCGACGAACGTCACCCCGCGCGCCTTGAAGTGCTCGACGACATACTTGTTGTGGACGATTTCGTGATAAACGTAGATTGGCGGCGGCAGCGTCTGCAGCGCCAACTCCAACGCCTCGATCGCCATGTTGACGCCGGCGCAAAAACCTCGCGGACTGGCGAGAATCACTTTCATGGCGGTGGGCAGATAGGAGGGTGCAAGTCGGCAGGGAAGGGGAGTGGGGGGCCAAGTTCGCCCGTCCTCATAATCATAGCCCCGAGCCAGCGTTCCCATATAGCCGAGCCATCCTGGCTCGCGCAAAAAAAAAGCCATCGGCAATGCCGATGGCTTTTCGGAAGCTTTCTCAATCCGGCGAGGATGGCCGGGCTATTTAGCGCGGCCGGCGCGAGGCTTGCCGCGCGACGCCCAAAAAGGGGCGTGGGTTCACGCGGGGAACCGTGAACTTCGCTTCCAGATTTCGCAGTTGCACATGGATTTCTCGGCCGAACTTCAACAGCGCTCCGTCGTCGAAGGTGACAGGCGGAAGGCTCCGATACGCCCCGGCGGGGAGTGGTATTTGATCCGACATAATAGCTGCCCTTCTCTATGTTCGAGGCTGGCGTTGACCTGTTCCAGAGTCAAGCGTGCAAGTCGCGCCAACGTTACCGTCTGTACGGTAGACACTTCGCCGCTGTTCACGGTTCGGAGGCGGTTCGCGGGTTCAAAAAATCCGCAAATCGCGCCGACAGATGATGAGTTGGAGACAAGCGGAAGCGCTGTCCCAAGTGCGCTTCGTCGGCCGCGATTGAGAATTGCCCTAAATCGGGCCCTTTTTCTGCGCTCGCGACTTCCCTTTCAACTTACGCGAAGATTTCCTATTTGGCGAGTCTTCGTTCATTGCGGGGCGTCCCTGCTCGTTGCGGTTTTCCGCGGCAGGCGCCACGCGAGTCATCCGCTCAGCGACTTGTTGAAGTTCGTCGCCGGCGAGCTTGCCGTTGCCGTCGGCGTCGGCGCGGTCGAAGTTCTGCCGCAGACGCGGCGGCGCCTCGTCAGCACTGAGAGCGCTGTCACCGTTGCGATCAAAGCGGTTAAGTAGTTGCCGTCTCGCCTGCTTCGCGGCGGCAGAATTCGGCTTGCCGTTCTCGAAGCCCGAAATTCGCTCCGCCATCTCCAAAAATTCTCGCTTGTTCAGCCGCTGGTCGTCGTTGCGATCGCCGCGGCGAATCATCTCCCCGATTCGCTCCGCGAACGGCCCTTCAACTTCCTTGGCGGCAATCTGCTTGTCGCCGTTGGCGTCGAGCCGAGAAAACAGTTTCTCGGCTTGCTTCGGATCGGCCAGCATTTCTCCGGGCTGCGGGTAGGCGTCCATCTGCTCCATCGATGCCATGCTCTCTTCGGGAAGTTCCTTCAACTCCATTTCCAGATTGAGGCCCATCCGCGACGCGACAATGTTCGCCACGGCGGTCAACTTTGGCGAACCTTGGGCAATCTCCCGGCGATCGAGCCGACCATTTTTGTCGTCGTCGGCGGCAGTGAGCATCTGCTGGAACGCCCGGCGGTAAGCGGCCGGAATCTCGTCGGCATCCAGTTGCTGGTCGCCGTTGGAGTCCATCTTCACCAGCAGCACCAACAAGGCGTCGGCCCCCGGCAGACGGCTTCCCTGCTTCTCGACCGTCGGCTTCTCCGCCCGGACAGGTTGAATCGCCAGCGTGAATTCCTCGTCCGAGAGTTGGCCGTCGCCATCCTCGTCGCCGGTGCGGACGAGCCGCTTGAACAGGAGCCGATGCTCGTCGCCGACTTCGTCGGCCGCCAACTGACCGTCGCCATTGGCGTCGAGTTTGGCGAACAGCCCGGCGGCGGCGGATTCGGCCGCCCGCGTCGCCGCGCACGGCATTCCCACGGCTAGTGCAGAGAGGAGCATCGAAGCTTGAACCAGGATTCGGCACATCGGTCGACTCGCGGGGCAGGGGAGGGGCACCTTCCATCTTATCAACCCCGCTGGCGACCCACCGGTTTCGGACGCCCGAGGAATCTAGCCGGCCCCCTCGGAGTACCTCGGGGTGACGGGAGAAACGGTATCGCAACGCCCCCGCGCGAACATTGTCCGCCCCCCGCGGGTCGCCTATACTGCGAGGTTTACTCCACGGGCCCAGGGCGAAGCGGTAGGCGGCCGCCCCGGTCCGAGCGTTCCCCTACGGTCGCCCCCGCGTGCTGGGAGATTTTTCGCCGTGTTCGAGACGATTGCCATCGTGGGCGCCACCGGCGCCGTCGGACGCATCATCCGTCAGCTCCTCGAGGAGCGCGAGTTCCCTTACCGGAACATCCGCTTTCTCGCGTCGAAGCGATCGGCCGGCACGACGATCACGTTCAAGGGCGAAGATCACATTGTCGAGGAGATGACGCCCGAGATCTTCGAGGGGATCGACCTTGCCATCGGCAGCACTCCTGACGAAACCGCCAAGGACTTCTGTCCCTGGGCTGTCGAGCGCGGTTGCGTCGTCGTCGACGAGAGCGGCTACTGGCGGATGGACCCGAAGGTGCCGCTCGTAGTTCCGGAAGTGAACCCCGAAGCGATCGAAGGCCATCGCGGCCTGATCAGCAGCCCCAACTGTTCGACCACGCAGATGGTCGTCGCGATGAAGCCGCTCCACGACTTCGGCCGCATCCGCCGCGTCGTCGTCAGCACCTACCAGGCAACCAGCGGCGCCGGCGTGAAGGGCCAAGAAGATCTGAAGGCAGGCGCCCGCGCGTTCCTCGCCGGCGAAGAGTACCAGTACCAAGCCTTCAAGCACCCGATTGCGTTCAACCTTGTCCCGCAGATCGGTTCGCCGAAGTACCAAGGGTACACGAGCGAAGAGATGAAGATGGTCCACGAAACCCACAAGATCTTCGGCGACGACACGATCCGCGTCTGCCCCACCTGCATCCGCGTGCCGGTCGACAACTGCCACAGCGAAAGCATCCTGGTTGAGACCGACAAGAAAATCACGGTCGCTCAGGCCCGCGAGCTGTTCGCCGCCACGCCGGGAATCAAGGTGGTCGACGACCTCGACACGGGCAAGTACCCGATGCCGGCCCAATGCGACGGCCACGACGCCGTGTTCATCGGCCGCATCCGCGAAGACCTATCGAGCGATAACGGCCTCGCCTTCTGGTGCGTGAGCGACAACCTCCGCAAAGGCGCCGCGACCAACGCCGTGCAGATTGCGGAGTTGCTCGTCAAATCGCAGGCGGCGGTTTGAGAAATATTAACCACCGAGGCACGAAGACACGACGACACGAAGGAAGCACGAAGAAGACAGAGAAGAAACAGTAAACATTGATCGGCGATAATCTTCGCTATTGATTCGTCGCGTTGGTGGCGTGGATTTGCGTTCTGCTGTTCTTCCAGTTCTTCGTCTTCGTTTCTTGGTGCTTCCTTCGTGCCTTTGTGTCTTCGTGGTTCTCCCCGCATTCGCTGATGCCAAGCTTCAAGATCACGCTTGCCTACGACGGCGCCGGGTTCTCCGGCTGGCAAGCGCAGCCAGGTCGGCGGACGGTGCAGGGTGAGTTCGAACGGGCTTGGCTGGAGATCACCGGCGAAACGGTCCGCGTGAACGCCGCCGGTCGAACGGACGCAGGCGTGCATGCCCTCGGCCAAGTCGCCAGCGTCGAATCGGCGACGCAGATTCCGCCCGCGTCGCTCGTCCACGCGCTCAACTCGAAGCTTCCCGACGACGCCGCCGTTCGCGAGGTCGAACTCGTCGCCGACGGGTTCCACGCGACGCACGACGCGAAGTTCAAACGCTACCGCTACTCGATCTACAACGATCCGCGGCGGCCGGTCTTCCTGCGGAACTACGCGTGGCACATCCCGACGCCGCTTGACGTTGCGGCGATGCAAGCCGGCGGCGCCCACATGGTCGGCACGCACGACTTTGCTTGCTTCCAATCGGTCGGCTCCGAACGCGAATCGACCATCCGTACCATCTTCACCGTGGAGGTAGCCCCTTTAGCCCTCGGTTCTTCAAACCGGGGGCCAGAATCCGACGCCCTCATCACGATCGACGTCGAAGGCGACGGCTTCCTCTACAACATGGTCCGCACGATCGCCGGCACGCTGGTGGAAGTCGGCCGCGGCAAACGCCCTCCCGAATGGGTCGCCGAAGTGATCGCCGCCAAAGACCGCTGCGCCGCCGGCCAAACGGCGCCGGCCCACGGCCTCTCGATGCTCTGGGTCGCATACTAGCAGCCGCGGCTCAACGAGCCGCCGGAGCGGCCAACGAAGCGACGTTGATTAACGAAGAAGGAAGGAAGAATAGGACGCTGATGAACACGGATGCAGCGGATTGACGCTGATTTGTTCGTTAGTGATGCGTTCGCGAATTTTTCGACATTGCTTTCAGTTAACTCGTCGCGGAAATCACGGTTGAGTTCATGTTATCGGCGTCTCGCGCCGCATCCGCTTCCGGCCACAATTCCGCAGTCAGCCACATGCCCCACGGCGCCGTCACCGAAGTCCTCCCCGCCCCCGCCGACGAGGTCTTCCGCATCATCCACGACTACAGCCGCCGGCTCGAATGGGATACGCTCCTCCGCGAAGCCTACCTCGACCCAAATTATCCGCAAGCGACGCTCGGCGCCGTGGCGGTCTGCCGTGGCCGTCGTCGCCTCGGCGGCTTCGCACTGCAAGCGGTTTATATCTCGTTCGATCCGGGCCGCGTCGCCGCGATCCGGATGATCAACCGCCCGCCATTCTTCGACCGGTTCGCAGCGACGATTCGACACACGCCGATCGATGTCTGCTCGTCGCAGGTCGATTACAAATTCGACTTCACTGCCCGACCGTCGTGGCTCCGCTGACTGCTTCATCCGACCATGCAGTGGGCCTTTGCCTGGGAGACTGGCCGTCGTTTGCGTGCTCTGCGAAAATTCTTGGCAGGGCAGGGCAGTATGGAATAAGAAGTCGCTCTGCCAAGCTCCCGTAAATCCGCGTCCATCCGCCAAATCCGCGTTGATCTGCGTCCCATTCGTCGCTCCCGCGCCCATATTTCGCCATCCGGCCGTAACGGTTAAACTGGATATTCCGTCGGCTGCAGTTGCGTCCGGCTTTCCCCCGTCCAGCCCCGATCCCAGCCGTCGCCATGTCAGCCGGTCGCGAATTCGTCGGTTCTTACCGGATGTTTCACCTCATCCGGGCCGGCGCTATGTTCGAAATCTGGGCCGTCCGCCCGATGGCGGAGACGACCGCGTACGCCATGAAGTGGCTGCCGCCCGGTTCGCGCTACGACCGGACGAATGTCGCCCAGCTAAAGCACGAATACGACGTCGGCAAGGCACTCGACCACCCGTCGATTATCAAAACCTACGACTACGGCGACAGCAAAAAGGACGGGGCGTACGTCGTGATGGAGCTCTTCAAGACCCCGAACTTGAAGCAGCAAATCCATGATCAGCTCGACAGCCTCCATTGGCGGCTCGACACGATCCTCATGGAATGCGCCCAGGCCCTCGAGCATATGCATCGCCAGGGTTGGGTCCATCGCGACATCAAGCCCGATAATTTTCTCGTCGACGAGAACAACCATATCCGGCTGATCGACTTCACGCTGACGATGAGGATCAAGACTGGCTTCGGCAAGATACTCGGCGGCAAAATGCCCGTCGCCGGCACCCACAGCTACATGCCGCCAGAGCAGATCCGGGGTCAGGCTTGCGACGCCCGCTCCGACATCTACAGCTTCGGCTGCATGGTCTATGAATTGATCACCGGCAAACTGCCGTTCACGGCGACCAGCCCGGCGGAACTGCTGAACAAGCACATCAAGTTGAAGCCGCCGTCGGTGCAGATGCTCAATCGCAACGTCCACAACGACTTCGCGAACTTAGTCTCGCGCATGCTCGCCAAAGAACCCAAAGACCGTCCAGAATCGCTCATGGAGTTCATGCGAGAACTCAAAGCAGGCCGCGTCTTCCAAATCAAACCCAAAAAGCCGCTTCCGAAGGTTGAAGAACCGAAGGACGATTAACCACGACGACGAATAGTACGAAACGAAGACAGCAAGTGAACCGCCGATAAACGCAGATGAACGCCAATAAGAGCTGACGAGAAAGACATTTTGCTTTCTCCTATCTGCATTCATCAGCGTCCATCTGCGGTTCCTAATTCCCCGCATTCTTTTTGTTCATTTCGTCTCTTTCGTGGTTAAAAAAAGAGAACCCACGACTATGGCTACCACCTTCCAACTCCCATTCGAGCAACCGATCCACGAGATCGAAGCCCAAATCCGCGACCTCGAAAGCACCGACCCTAAGAGCGGCGACGTCCGCGAGCAGATTCGCGAGCTGCGCAAACAACTCACCGAGACGATGCGGTCGATTTACAAGAATCTCGACCCGTGGGAAACGGTTCGCGTCGCCCGCCATCCTGAACGACCGATGTTCACCGACTACGTCGATCTGGTGTTCGACGAGTTCGTGGAGCTGCACGGCGACAAGTTCTTCGGCGATGACCGCGCCCTCCGGACCGGCTTCGCGAAGCTCGACGAATTCAAGGTGATGCTCGTCGGCCACCAAAAAGGCAAAACGCTCAAAGAGCGGAACGAGTGTTACTTCGGTTGCGCCCATCCCGAAGGCTATCGCAAGGCGATGGAAAAGATGGAACTTGCCGCCAAGTACGGCCTGCCGATCATCGCGATGATCGACACGCCCGGCGCCTATCCCGGCATTGGCGCCGAGGAACGCGGCCAGGCTCAGGTGATCGCTGAGAGCATGCTGGCCATGTCGCGTCTGCCGACCCCGATCATCTGCATTGTCATCGGCGAAGGCGGCTCCGGCGGCGCCTTAGGGATCGGCGTCGGCGACCGCGTCGCGGTCCTTGAGAATGCCTACTATTCGGTGATCAGCCCCGAAGGCTGCGCCGGTATCCTCTGGAAGAGTCACGATTACGCTCCTCAGGCTGCCCGAGCGCTCAAGATCACTTCTATACACTTGTTGGAAATGGGCGTGGTCGACGACATCGTCGAAGAACCCCTCGGCGGCGCCCATCGCGACCATTACCAGATGGCCGCCAAGCTCAAGCAGTATCTCACCAAGACGCTGCGCGAACTTCAGAAGTTGCCGACCGCCGACTTGTTGAACCAGCGGTACGACAAATTCCGGAAGATTGGTCCGTATCTGGAAAACGGCGTCGCGTCGGTGAATTAACGGCATACAAAACGAATTGAACATCGCTCGCCAAAAAGCTCGCGCTAAGCAGTCCGAAGTTCATCCGAATCCAACGCCCAATGTTCAACGCTCGCCGTGACGCGCAGCGGCCAATTCGGCGCGTCGAGAATCGTTCACGCAACTTCGGCGGGCTCACTTGAGATATGCGAATTGCATCGCTTCCGCACGCGTCTGGGACGATCGTCAGGCGATCAATTGGAGGGGGAGCAGGCTGCGAATGCCAGCCGATTCTGGCCCATCAGCAACGTCCGATAATCGTTGTTATGTTCGTTTTCGGGCGGTTTTAGGCCTGGAAACGGGCCCCTTCGCTAAATACAGGCAATCATGCCTGCCAACCCAAGCAGATCGAATCGCCATCGTTGCAGCCGTGCCTCAAGATGCGAAATACGGGCATGTTTCAGCCTCCCCTGTCGCGAGATCGCCGGTCGCAACGCAACTATTCAGCCGCTTAATATTGCTTGTCGCCGCTTGTGGAAATCGGCCATGCCGGCATGCTCGGAGCGGTCGCAGGCGAAGCGGTGTTCGGCGCCGATGGCCAAGCGATGTTGCCCGCTGACGGCCAACCCCCTGCCCCGGCGGCCCCCCCTGCTTGTTCGCCCCATAGCTTCTGGAGATCCTGCAGATCTTGCTGAGGATTCGGCTGATAGCTCGGGTCGAGCCGTTGGTTGATCTTCTCGATGTACGGCCCGATCACTTGGTGGATCTCCGGCGGCGCCACCGCGTCGGCCTTGTCGAGCACCTGGACGATGTAGTGGCCGCTCCGCGACGCGAGGATCTTGTCGCGTTGCACCTGTCCCAGCAGCGACACCGCGAAGAACGTAATCGCGATGCAGATCAGCACTCCCTTAGCGAACCCGACCAAGGCGCCCATCTGGCGGTCGAACTCCTTCAGCTTGACGCCGTCGATGACGCCGGCGACGACGCGAAAGAGCATCCAAATCGCCAGCGAGGCGCCGGCGTAGATGATCAGCATCGCCACGAATTTGTTGAACGGAGCATGCTCGCTCACCATCGGCGCCAGTCGATCGGCGAACTTCAGGGCTGCGAAGTAGCTGACCACGAGCGACGCCAGCGACGCGACTTGCCACGCCAATCCCTTCCAAAATCCGAAGATTGTGGCGAAGACCAAGACTGCTAGCATCACAAGATCGTAGGTCTGCATGGCGCACCCGTGGCGGGCGAAGGAGGCGGGAGATTGCGGGTCGGCGAAGTATATCGGCGGCGGGCAGGGGGGCGAAGGGCAGTTGTGCTAGCAGCCGCCGCAGTAGCTGCGGCTCAACCAGTTGTTGGAGCGGTTGAATTTTTGATTGCTGATTAATGATTTCTGATTTGAGGAAGACCCGCTGCTAGCTTCAGACATCACACATCAGACATCATAAGTCCTAAATCATAAATCGCCGTTCCCGCGGCTACTCTTGGCGAAACGCCGCAGATTTGCGACAGTTCCGCCCCCTATGGCCGGCTTCAAAACCCACATCACGACCAGTTGCACGCTCGGCGCCGGCTACGCTGCGCTCGGCGCCTACCACGGGCTGCCGGTCGAGGCGTCGATCGTCGCCGGCTGTCTCTGCGGCGTCGGCGGCATGCTGCCCGATATCGACAGCGATTCCGGCGTGCCGCTGCGCGAAACGATGAGTTTCTTCGCGGCCGTAGCGCCGATGATGCTCGTCGATCGCTTCCAGCATCTCGGCTGGAACTACGAGCAAATGGTGCTGGCGGGCGCCGCCAGCTATTTGACAGTACGATTCGGCGTCGCGAAGCTCCTCAAACGATTCACCGTCCATCGCGGGATGTTCCACAGCATCCCGGCGCTGCTCATCTTCACCGGCGTCGCGTTCCTGGTTAGCGGCTCAACAAATCTTCATTTGCGTTACTTCAAGGCTGGCGGCGTTTTCCTCGGCGTCTTGTCCCACTTGATGCTCGACGAAATCTACTCGATCGAGTGGACCGGCGGCCGTTGGCGCTTCAAAAAGTCGTTCGGCACGGCGATCAAGCTCTGGGGCGACGACCTATGGGGCAATTTTTCCGTCTACTGGAAGCTCGCCGTCGTCGTCGTGATGATCCTCAGCGAGCCGTCAATCATGGAACGCTACGGTCAACTCTCGCCGATTGTCGTGAACAACCAGGCAATCAAGAACAAGTTCGTTCACGAAGTGATGCCCGATCAACGCACGCCGCTCGCTACGAGCAGCGACCCGAGCGTGCCGGCGACGTTCCGCATCGGCTTCCAGCCCCCGTCGACGACGCCAACGGCGGGCGATCAGCCTGTCGTCGACGGCGCGCAACACGACCGCACCATCTACGACACGGCCCGCCGCATCATGAAACGCTTCAACTGGACGAAGTAGCCGCGACTTAAACGAGCCGCCGGAGCGGTTCCCAAAAAAGGCCGCTGCGAAGACATGGTGGCCCCAAAGAGGCACATAAGTGCGCAGAAGTATCGTAAGGAAATAAAGGAAGAAGTGATGAATTTCTTCTATCCTCGGCCTTCGCCCTCTTCCTTTTTGCAATGTTTGCGCCTTCTCGCGGCTAACGAATCCAACTAACGATCGGCCGAATCAAGCAGCAGCGTCACCGGCCCGTCGTTGACGAGTTCGACTTCCATGTGAGTCCTAAATTTCCCGGTCGCGACGCGAATCCCCGCCCCGCGCGTCGCCGCGACGAACTCCTCATACATCCGCTCCGCCATCTCCGGCGCCGCCGCGTCGATAAAGCTCGGCCGGCGCCCCTTGCGGCAATCGCCCAGCAGCGTGAACTGGCTCACCACCAGCAACTCGCCCCCCACGTCGGCGAGCGCGAGGTTCATTTTCCCCTCGCCGTCATCGAAGATTCGCAAGCCGACGACTTTGTCGACCATCCACCGCAGCTCGCCCGGCCCATCTCCGGCCGCAACTCCGAGCAGCACGAGAAACCCGCGGCCAATCTCGCCGACTGTCTCCCCCTCCACCCGCACGCGAGCCGAGGAAACACGTTGAATGCAGGCTCGCATGGCGTTCGCCTCGATGGAAAAATGGCGTATCGCACGCCGTTTGTTTAAGATGATTCAAGTCAGCGGCATCGGGATGAGCGTTTCCGAATGTTAGCGTTAATTTGAGGACCCGGAAGATGTCAGGCGAAATCTCCCCAGCGAACGAATTGTTCATCGCGCAAGCGATCGTCACTGGTCGTTTCAGCGATCGCAACGAACTACTTGATGCCGCCGTGTCACTCCTTCGCGACGAGGAGGAAACGCTCGCCGTGATCCGCGAAAGCCTCGACTCCATCGACCGCGGCGAAGGAATTCCGTTGGCGGAAGCCGACGCCCGGCTCCGCGCGAAGCAAGGCTTGGCGCCCCGAGCATGAGCGTTCGGGTTGTCATTCAGCCGCCAGCCTTCGACGATCTCGATGAAACCCTGACCTGCCTGTCGAAGCGGTATTCGCCGGCGACCGCCGCTGCCTGGTACGAAGGCTGCTTAGCGGCGATCGAGTCGTTAGCCGAGAACCCGGAGCGCTGTTCGCGCGCCCGTGAGAGCGACAAACTGGGCGTCGAGATCCGCCAGTTGCTCTATCGCCGCCACCGGAGCGTCTACCGAATCCTCTTCGCGCTGCGGGAGAATTCGGTCCGGGTGCTTTACGTCCGTCACTCGGCACGGGACGATATGTCTCCCCGCGAATTGGGCGACCAGCCCTAGCGCACGCTCCCTGCTGCCCCGCGTTTTTGGTTTTCATGGCCCCCATCGTCCCCCTCACCTACTACTCGATCATCATCCTGGCCGCCTCGGTCTTCGGCGGGATGCTGCCCCTGTGGTTCCGCCTCACTCACCGCGGCATGCAGCTGGCGGTCAGCTTCGTTGCCGCGATGATGTTCGGCGTCGGCATGCTCCACATGTTGCCGCACGCCCTCAGCGAGGCCCACGCAGTGAAGGCGAGCGGCGACGAAGCGGTCGACTTCACGGTGATGATGTGGGTCGTCGCCGGCTGGCTGACGATGTTTTTCATCGAGAGATTCTTCTGCTACCACCACCACGATCTGGAAACCGACGCCGCGGGCGAGCTGCACGAACTTCACGAACACGAGCACGCTTGCGGGCACGATCATGGCCACCATCATCACGACATCACCTGGAGCGGCGCCGCATTTGGCCTTACCATCCACAGCGTGATCGAAGGAGTCGCCCTCGCGGCGAGCGTCTACCACCGCCACGACAACCTGCCGCTGGCCGGCCTCGGGACGTTTCTGGTGATCTTCCTCCACAAGCCGTTCGACTCAATGACGATCGCCATGCTGATGGCCCGCGGCGGCTGGTCGCCCAAGGCTCGCTACGCGGTGAACGGGCTGTTCGCCCTGGCAATCCCCGTCGGCATCGCTCTCTTCTTCCTCGGCATGGGGAGCGAAGCGCCGACGGGCCCCCTGCTCGCCTACTCGCTCGCCTTTTCGGCGGGGACGTTTCTCTGCATCTCGCTCAGCGATCTGCTGCCGGAGTTGCAGTTCCACGATCACGATCGCGGCAAACTGTCAGTGGCGCTGCTGCTCGGTCTAGCGCTCGCGCTAGGCGTCGGCAAGCTGGAGAGCTTAGTTCACCGCCACGCGACCGCCGCCGCCATAACCGCACCACTTCAGACGCCGGGCAATAAGCCCCAACGGGGCGACATTCAATAGCCAGGGGCGCGAGCTCTTGGTAACGGCACGCAGAGCAAAACCGGAGCCCCACCGGGGCTCCTCGTTGCAATAATCAACACGAGATTCCAGGGGCTGTCGCCCCTGGCGATTAACGATCGCCCCGTTGGGGCTTCAACGACGCTCCGGCGGGTCGTTGGCTCGCGGCTAATTGCTAGTGCCCTGTCTCCAGCCACTCGATGATCCGCCAATCGAGCCACCGCCGATCGGGATCGCCGTTCCCGCCGCCGATGAAACCGAGGTGCCCGCCGCGCGGCACGATCACCGCCTCGACTCCGGCGCCGCGCTCATATTCCAGCAGCGGCGCCGTCGGCACCACGGGATCATCTTCCGCGGCGATGATGAGCACCGGTTGCGAGATCCGCACCAGCTTCGGCCCCGGCTGCGTCTTCGAGTAGTAGTCGTCCGCCGAAGCGAAGCCGCCGCTCGGAGCGATCACCGTCTCGTCAATCTGCCGCAAGCGTTTCGGCTGCGGCGGAATCACCGTGGGTGCAAGTTCAGGGAACCGGGCCCAACGCGCGGTAATCTGCTGCCACAGCTTCTTCACGAAGAATTTGTCGTAGGGTCGTCCGCCGCGCGAATCAAACCGCCGCTCCACTGCGAACAAGTCGATCGGTGGGCAAATGGCGAGCGAGCGGACCAAGTTGCCGACGCGGTTCTCTTCCGCTTCCGCGAGCAAGTTTAGCGTCAAACAGCCGCCGAGCGAAAAGCCAATCGCAAACGTCGGCGACTCAGGATGTTGCTCGGCAATGAATTGCAACGCCGCGGCGACGTCGCCCGAGCGACCGCAATGGGTCGGCAGCTTCGCGACCCCCTCCCCTGCCCCGCAGCCGCGCATATCCATCCGGAAGACGCGATAGCCGCGCTGCGTCAGCCGGTCGGTCATTCGGCACATGTAGGCGCTGGTGTGGCAACCAGCCAGACCATGCACCAACAGGACGGAACGATCGGCAGGCTTCCATCCTGCCGGGCAATCGTCGTGCAGCGCGAGTTGATCTCCCCCCTGCTCCGCCGGCACGCCGTCGGCTGCGATGAAGTGGAGTTTCGCGCCGTACGGTGCACACTTCCGCGGCAAGTAAACCGCCGCCACAGTTTGGAGATGCCCTCCCCGCAACAGCAGGTGGGGACGAAACTTCCAATGTTCCGTGCTGACCGGCATAGCGAACCTAACGAGGCTAAGCGAGTGGCGCCGGCCGCGCGGCCGGAAAAGTAAGTCACAACTTACCAGAGTCGCCGGAGTGCTGTCACCTGCGGACTTGGTTCTCTTGATTGGTAGGCTGGGACAACGTCCTACCGGCAGTGGGAAACGGCTAGCCATGGAAAGCCGCACGACAATTCAGGTGGGACGTTGTCCCAGCCTACCGGCACCGCTTCCCCAGCCGGCACGCTTTTCCTTACTCGGGCGACCCTTGCGAGTCGCGCTAGCGTCGAGTCAGGCATGACCGACGCCCGATGGACCCTATGGCGACCAGGAACGTCCCGGCCGCCAGCCGCGACTCCCCCAGGGCCAGCGCCATGTCGAGTTCCCCCCTCTCCGCGACGCCCGTCTGCCTCGTGATTCGCTGGCCCCGCAGTTTGGCGGCCTCGTCAGGCCCCGCCCAACTCCTGCGCCGGCTTGTTGAAGACCACCTCCCCGCGACTTGGGGCGTCGAAACGATCGAACAAGCCGAAACACTCGACGCGGCCATTCACCTAGTCGAAGCCGCCTTATTGATTCCCAAGATCAAGACCGTCACAGCAAGCGACGCAATTGCCGACGGCATTCACCGCTTCGCCGCCGCAGGCCACGACGTCGCCACGCTCTGCGTCGACGCCGAACTGCCCCGCGGCCAAGTTGAACGCCAACTCGCCCAGCAAGGCGTTCGTGCGATCTTGACCGAGTCGGCGGCGAGCGACGCGGGAGCGATCAGCCCCCTGCCGTTCGGAATCTGGCAACTCTCTGCACAAGGGACGCTCCCGTCGCACAGGCGTTGGTTCCGCCGCGTCGGAGGCGTTCCGCAAGACTTCTTCAGCGCCGCCGCGGGCCCGACGATCGCGAGCATCGACCTCGCCGCCGTCGGAGCAACGGACAGCCGCGGCTGGCGTGAAATGGAAAAGGCGATCGACCAGGCCGCGACGGCGAGCGATCAGGCCCAAATCCGCATCGCTACGGTCGCCGACCTCACGGCCGAACTGACTCGCCAGAGCGCCGCCAAACCGCAGCGTTCAATCCTGCGGGCAGCGTAACCCAGAATGCGGTTCCAAGGTCGCCGGCAAATTCACTACGCGGTAGCCGCGACGCGGTAGCGGAGCGTTTGGGGAAACCATATCGCCGTCGCCGAGCGCTCCGCTACCGCGTCGCGGCTAAACGGCCGTTCTGTCGGTTACCGGACGTCCTTCATGGCGTCCCAGCTTAGATAGCCCAGCAGCCCCGCCGCGATCAGCGCGCCGAGGTTCATCCGCCAGTCGGCTCCGTTGAACGGAATGCCGACGGCCCAATCCACCGCGAACAGTAGGCCAATAAGCCCTGCGACGACCATACCTACGATCGTCAAAGCCTTCGACATGGGCGACCCAACCTGCAACCGCGGCGCGAAAGTGGAGAATTCAGGGGAGCTATTCATAGTCTGCCGGAACCCCCAAGTATAGTTACTCTCGCTAGCATGTCATGGCCCGAATTGGCCGAGTTTCTCGCCCTGCGTCACGATTCTAGCGGATATGCGGGCAACTACCCCGCCGAGGCCGGAATCGGCTCGTTTATCGCGGGCGAATCGAGGCCTCGTTCCTCCCGTATTTGCCTGACCTGAGCAACAATTCGCTCGATTACCCGTTGATTATCGGCAATGTTGAGCCACGCCCGGTAGTAGGTCCAGGCGATGAGACAAAGCCCGCCAAAGGCCGCGGCGAGGTGAATGTCCGTCCACGAAGCGGTATCAGCCCGCCCCGTTCCGGGGTCTGAAGCGGCCCCCAGAGCGCTCACCCCGACCACGGTCAACATCCCCAACACGCACCAGGGAAAGGTTCGCCGCTTCAGCCGAGTGCTCTCCGCCAGATCGCCCGGGGGCAAGCGGTAGGTTTCGGTCACCTCTTTGCACCAACGGCTCGTCCCGACGAAGTAGGTGACCGCGATGCTCTCGACGAGAACGACGAAGAGGGCCGCCGCGACGCCGGTCATCATGTGCCGGCCGCGCCAATCGAGCGTCGCCTGCGTGACCGGATTGGCATACAGGTCGCCAATAATGAGGCCAATCGTCACCGCCACGCCCATCAGCATGAGCGAAAACGACGCGAGCATGGGAAAGATGCGAGTCATCGCCGTCGAGCCCCTACGCCTTCGGCTCGTCGTATTCTTGCCGCCACTGGTCAATCAGCGGTTGGGCCTTGGCGCGATCGGCAGCCGCGACCCAGACCTCGACTGTGTCGAGGGTGCCGGCCTCAATTCCCCCGAACGCCCCCTGCAGCGCTTCGCCCAGCACGCGGGCCTCGACCCCTTCATTCGCCAGGAAGGCGACCAGGGCGTGAGCCTCAATCGCGTTAGCAGTCTCATACGCGAGGATGGAATCGGAATCAGACACGGAAAACTCCTTTTGAGTGATCGCCGGCGGAAGACAAGTCGTCGCTTGCGGCTTAGCGCCCACCAAACGGCCGCGACTAGGCATTCTAACCCGGCGCCGCCTCAGATGGCAGGGCGTTGCCGGGCGTCGGTTAATGCCTAAAATCAACTGGCGATTAAGCTTACCACTACCGTATTCGTCCCTCTGCCGCTCAGGCGGGTCGTTGACCCGCGGCTATCAGTCACCTAGCCCCGATCTCGCTCCCCCATGGCCGACGCCGCTCAAAAGCCGCTCCTCGCAATCACCCTCGGCGATCCGGCGGGCATTGGCCCTGAAGTTGTCGTTCGCGCCTGGAGCGACCCGCGGGTCCACGAAGTTTGCCGACCAGTCGCCCTCGGTCACCCGGAGATTTTGCGGCGGGCCGTCGCCCTCACTGGCTCTTCAGCCCGCGTCGACGTGATCGACTCGGTCAGCACGATCGCCCAGCTGGGACTCGACCCCTCCGACCCGTTCACCATTCCTTGCCTCCCGGTCGGCAGCGACGAGGTTCTCGAAGCCCCGCCAAGCAAACTCGACGCCCGCTCCGGCCAAGCCGCCTACGAAGCGGTCGTCCTCGCCACCCGCCGCTCGATCGCCGGTCAGTTCGCCGGGCTAGTCACGGCGCCGCTGAGCAAGGCCGCCCTCCACGCCGCCGGTCACCACTATCCCGGCCATACCGAATTACTTGCCGAGCTGTGCGGCGTCGACGACTTCGCGATGATGCTCTACCTGCCCAAGTCGGAACTCCCAGATTCCCGCGCCGGCCTCGGCGTGGTCCACGCAACACTGCACTGCTCGCTTCGTTCCGTGCCGGGGCAACTTAACCCGGGGCTGATCGCCGCCAAATGCCGGCTGGCAAACATCTTGATGCGCGATGGTTTCGGACTTGCCGAACCTAGAATCGGCGTTTGCGCTCTGAACCCGCATGCCGGCGAGGAAGAACTCTTCGGCAACGAGGAGAACCTCATTATCTCGCCCGCCATCGGCATGGCCCGCGCGGCCGGGATCGCCGCCGTTGGC
>JBGSMO010000203.1:0-4845 GCA_041740115.1 Pirellulales bacterium | reverse complement strand
AGGGGAATTGGTGCGTAGTCATCGCTCACGCTCCGTCCAACCAAGAACTGGCGATGGTCAAAGCGTTATTCTCGGAAGCCATCGTCGATATGCCTTATATCGAAAGCTCGAACCTGCCCTTAGATGAGCAGTGAAGGTTTGATGTCGAGGCTCTTCCCCCCAAGCCCGCCCCCGCTTCAACCTCCGCACAGCGCTGGTCCCAAGTACGAGACTGGCGCTTTAGCGAGGTCACTTCGCTCGTCCGTGCTGATGGATGATGAGCACCGTGACCAGACAGAGCAATGGGACCGCGGGCCACCAATGCGAGTCAATTCTGGGATCGAACTTTCGATACCCCACTATACCAAGCACTGCCGCCACGTAGGCCGTCCAGAGTAGGGCGAGTTTCGCCTTCGTGCCCCTGCCTAGTGTGCCCACTCGCCCGCTGGTGCCGTGCGGGGCCAAAGCCGCCTTAGCCCCCGGCCGGGGTGAGGGGAGCGGCGCAATAAATGCGGGCTACCCAGTACACCCCTGGGGGCAGCAAGTGGGATCTGGAACCTGTAAACGAGACGGCATTGCCTATAAACTCTCCGTCACCGAATGCGACGGATGTTATCACGTCCGCTGGGAATGCCCTGTCTGTGGTGTTGTGTCGGACGTGAAAGACTGGTGTGAGTCCGAATCCCATGCCGTATTCCGAGGTCGAACCCGCCTCTTTGCCGACCACCATCTACCAGTACACGTCATGCAAGACGTTGAGTGACTTCCGGCCAGGCTGGCCAGTGGCACTACTAACCCGTTTCCTCGCTCGGAGATTTTTAGAACGACCCCGCCCCTTCGCGATTCGGACCGGCGAGGGTAGTCTCCGCATCGTCGAAAGCTCCCTGGTTTTGCCTGTCCGGGGGGGTCCCACGACCACCGAGAATCTTACCAGCTCCCCCCGCCGACCGCACGACAAAGAGGAAATTAGCCCCCCTCCCTCGCAGGGAACGTTTAGCGTGTGGACAAAAGATCGAGGTTGCTCGACTCCAGCCGTGTTCCGGATCTTTAACACTGAAAGAACGACGTACCAGCCATGACGCCTTACGTCTGGCGATTTCAGAGCGTGCAGGACCAACCGGCAAATTTCCGCCCGCTTGACACGCCTACGTCCATGTAAAAACGCCAGCCGGCGGGGAATCAAACCTGCTGTAAACTCAGCGTTGACTTACTAAGTCGCGCTCTAATGCCCGCGGCGGCGACGCAACAACCCACAACCAAGCAAGCCGCTTCCCAGCAGCCCAATCGTTGCGGGTTCAGGAACTATGGAGCCAAGGAGTTCGATCTCGCCAATTTGCATGCTATTGGCATTCGCACTGTCGCGCACGGTTGGGAACAGTAATCGGTAGCTCGTGTAATCGGCGACATTGGTGAAACTGATAGCCGGACCTGCGACGAAACGGCCAGGGTCAGTTTGCAAGCCGGTATCCCCGCTTGAGATCAGGGACCACAAAGTTCCAAGGGCCGTCGGGTTGGCCGCATTGGTGCCTTCGAGCGTGTAAGTGAACGGATCACGCTCAGGAGCGTCGTTGGCCGCATACAACTTAAGGCCAGTAACGATCGATGGAGCTGCAGGAGTGACGACGACTCCAGTACCGGTCTTCGCAAAATTGAGATACTTCGTGGCGCCGGGATTTGCTGAATTGTTGTCGAACGCGAGATTCGGCGTTTCGGCGCCGGGCCAATTGTTTGTCGCCGCTGTTGTGCCGACCATGCCAATGGCCGAGTCGCCTCCAGCAATCGCTTGGACGCCGACGACCGCGTCAGCGGGAGACGTGACGTCCGACTGCGCGACGGCAACTCGGGTCGCCGCAGTCACCATTAGGGAGGCAACGAACGTCGCCCGTAAGAAAAGAGAAAAGCTCCTAGTTAGATCCCTCGTCAGCTTCAAGGTGTGTGAAACTTGGAACAGCAAAAGTCTACAGCGGCGCCCCAACGCATCACTATCGAATTCCAGTAATTTTTCACAAGATTCAACGGATTACCGCAGCTTCGTTATTTGCGGTTTTCCGCCTGTAATATCATCCTGGTTGCATTCGCTCCGTCGGGGACATAAACCACTGCGGCCACTGCTCGACGCTTGTTCCAACTTCAAAAGGGTTTAGGACAACACACCCGACGAATTAAAAACGTCCGAGCGCACTTTCCTCGCCATTGACCCCTCCGAACATCCGTGGCCTGTTACTTTCCGGGGAGCCCTCGCTTTCTTTTTCGGCCGATTCTCTGCTGGCGCGGTTTTCGCGGGACCCCTTTCGCTTCGCCAGGGATATTTTTGGAATCGCCCCCGCCCCTTCGCGTTTCGGGGAGTGGTAGAGTAGTCTCCGCGTCCTCGATAGCTCACTTGTCTCTGTCGCGCGATGCACTCTTTTTTACGCCCAAGCGTCGGAAACACGTAGCGGTGGCGCCTGCCAACATGAGTAGAGCGTGAGTGCATGGCTCTGGAATGGAAACGGAAGAAGCCACACTCGCACTCCGTCCAAATTCTCGTTGCCAAATAAGTAGATCAACGCCGTTTACATCGCCATCGTCGTTCGCGTCACCTTGAAATCGCGTGGCATTGCCAGTGGCGCCGTAGCCGAGTTTCCAAAGCGCCAAGTCTATATGGTCGACGTCTGCGTCCAGATCGAAATCCGCGGCAAAAGTATATTGGACGCTGATAACGCCCGTATCATCAAACTGTGACGTGTCCCATTTGAGTGAAGCCGGCAACGGATGGATCTCATAGAACTCGAAAAATGATACGTCTATGTTTGCGAGACCATCCCAATCCAACAGATCAAACGAGTCGCCTACTTGAAGGACATCTTGCGTGTGTACACTAATGGAACCTTGGAGGTTCAGGTCTCCGGTGACATGCAACGTACTGTGCACGGTTGAGCTTTGAATCATTGTTCGAAAATTACCAGCCGTCGAGATGAGGTCACCGTCAATAACAAATGTTCCCGTTGCACCACCGAACATGTCGATCCGACCGCTATTCTCTACGTTGCCGGTGATCGAACCAATGTTAACTTCGAGATTGCAGGATTCGTCAATGAGGACGCGTTCGCCGACCACGACTTGGGCGCCATCGTAAATTCTCAGTGATGCCACCGCATGCAACGGGCCTGCGCTACTAATGTGCACGTCGCCGTCGACGGTCCAGGAGGAATCTTCGACTTGGATGTAGCCATTCAGCACCGTCGCGCTTCCCGTTTGGAATTGTGACTGATGGTTAACTGCAAACTCTCCGTCCTCGATGAATAGTTCCCCATCGGAGGACCAAGTCGAACCGTGAACGAGTACGGTGCTTTCGTTGCGAATCGTTGCGGACCCGCTCGTCAGCGATGCTCCATTGGTGAAAAGAAGAATCGCTGAGGAATTGAGGCCCACCTCAAATGAAGCTGCAATGTTCAATTGAGATCCCGGTCCGGTGATAGTCGCAGTAGCAGATAATTGTTCGGAGGGTTCTAGGCCCGGTTGCTTCGCCATGACCACATTGCCGCCCGCGCCAATAAGGTTGAGGCGACCGCCGCTCGAAATGTTGAGCTCGCCAAATCCTTGATTGCCGATAATTAGCTCATCGTCTGTAACGCTGGAGCCGGTGACGTTGAGCGTTCCACTGGTGATGTTCAGAGTTCCCTTCGAACCCGGCGCTCCGCCGATCGTTGCTGCACCCACATTCAAGGTGCCAAGCGAAGTGGTGAGAATTGCGTTGTGGTCGGTGTCCGAATTCCCGATGATGACACCTCGCCCATCTGCCGAAGTGGATGCATTGGTGACATTGACTGTTCCTGGAAATTGCCCGATTGCGAGCGAGTCCAACAATGTCGCATGGTTGTTGCCAACGAACAGTCGATTCATCTCGTAAATTGGAAGAGGAAAGTTAATCTTTCCTGGGAACGTGATGACGTAGGCGGCTGCGTCTCCGCGTCTGAGAGTCACTATGTCGGCGTTGGTGGGAACTCCGCTGGGCATCCAGTTGGCAGCTGCTGTGAAACTACCGTTGGTAGTGGGACCCCACGAATAGTCGAGCGCTCCGGCAGGCGAGTGCGCCGCCAAAGTCACTGCAGCCGTGAGAAGAACCGACCAGCTTTTCGGGACGCTGAAAGCGCACATGAGAAACCTGGAAGAAGCAAAAGTGAAGGTGACGTTCTGCGCAATATAACTGCGTGTGCTTCTCGGGGCAAAAAATGTCTCGTTGCCACGACCGCTGCGGAAGTGATTATCGAATGGGCGGATGTACGACTGCCGTTCAATGGCGTCATCAGATTCCATCCGACGCACGGTCGACGCCGACAGTCTCTTTACTATGGCCAAAGCTTAGCAGATGGCTCAGAGCCCCACCGCCATCCCCAGCAGCCCGGCCACGATCGTTGTGGCGATGAGTGCCGAGCGGATCGTGAAGCGGCGGCCGAGTCTCAGAGTGCCGACGCCGGCTAGGGCGAAGATGAGGGCGGGATACCAGAGGGGGAACAGTACGCGACCCTGCGTGCGAGGATCGTGACTCACCGACGCGGCGAAGTGCGGAGGCAATGTGTTTAAGGATTTAAACTCAGCATCGAACTCTTCGGACTTGTATCGCCAATTTGTCGGCCGAAAGTCATTGAGCCTAATATTGCAACGACCGCAATAGGCAGACACCCGGAGTAGCGTCGAACCATTAACACTTCCGCCGACAGACTCGAAGTGGGTCGTACTCCGCCACCACAACGCCAAGCAGCCGACGCTCGCCGCGAAAAAACACGTCGCCAGTGCGTAACGGAAGTACTTGATCACAGTACGACGACCATCCCCAGCAATACAGCCACGATCGTTGTGGCGATGAGTGCCGAGCGGATCGTGAAG